>JBBINL010000032.1:0-18786 GCA_037443905.1 Burkholderiales bacterium
TTTAAATAAACAGCTTCCCATGAAATCCGGCAAGCGGCCTGACGGCTTGCAAGGCATTGGGTATATTCCGCGCATGCCGAATACATCAAAATCACTTCCCATGACGCAGGTGCTGCTGTGCGGCGCTGCCATTGTCACGCTATCGATGGGCATCCGGCACGGTTTCGGGCTGTGGCTGCAACCCATGACGCAAGCGCAGAACTGGAGCCGTGAAACATTTGCCTTTGCCATGGCCCTGCAAAACCTGGTGTGGGGCTTTTCCGGCATTTTTGCCGGCATGCTGGCCGACCGTTTTGGGGCCTTTCGCGTGCTGTTGGCCGGTGCGCTGCTGTATGCGCTGGGGCTGGCCGGCATGGCCTATGCCAGCACGGCATTGCTGCTGAGCTTGAGCGCCGGAGTGCTGATCGGCATGGCGCAAGCGGGCACCACCTACACCATCATCTACGGCGTGATCGGGCGCAACATCAGCGCCAGCCGGCGCTCCTGGGCCATGGGTGTGGCGGCAGCGGCGGGTTCTTTTGGCCAGTTTTTAATGGTGCCGACAGAGGGTTTTCTGATCGACAGTCTGGGCTGGCAACAGGCGCTAGTGGCGCTGGCGCTGGCGGCCCTGCTGATCATGCCGCTGGCCTGGGGTCTGCGCGAGCCGCATTTCAGGGGCGGTGCCGGGCATTTTCGCGAACAGTCCATCATGCAGGCGCTGCGCGAGGCGTTCAGTTACCGCAGTTTCCAGTTGCTGATGGCGGGCTTTTTTGTCTGCGGCTTCCAGGTGGTGTTCATAGGCGTGCACATGCCGAGTTATTTGAAAGACCAGGGGCTGGCCTCCAACGTGGCCAGCATTTCACTGGCGCTGATCGGCCTGTTCAATGTGTTTGGTACTTACGCCGCCGGCGTGCTGGGTCAGCGCATGCAGAAAAAAAACATACTGGCCTTCATCTATTTTGCGCGTGCTGTCGCCATCAGCCTCTTTCTGCTGGTGCCGCTGTCGCCCATGAGCGTTTATGTGTTCTCTGCTGTGATGGGCATGCTGTGGCTGTCCACGGTGCCGCCAACCAATGCCACCGTGGCGCAGATTTTTGGCGTGGCGCATCTGTCGATGCTCGGAGGTTTCGTCTTTTTCAGCCACCAGATCGGCTCCTTCATGGGCGTCTGGCTGGGCGGTTATCTGTATGACCGCACCGGCAGTTACGACATGGTCTGGTACATCGCGATAGCACTGGGCGTGCTGGCTGCGCTGGTGAATCTGCCGATCAAAGAGGCGCCTATCGTGCGCACGACGGCGCCCCAAACTGCCTGATGCCATGAAACCAGCCCACAAAGTCTTGCTCTACGCTGGCCTGCTGGTGGTGCTGGGTCTGGTCTTTGCCCTGTACACCCGGCCCGACTTTGTCATGACGCTGGCCAACCAGTTGTGGGGCTGTTTCTAGTGGCAGTTCACCCGTTGAGCGAACCCTCTGCCTGGGTGCTGCGCTGGCAGCATTTGCAGCCGCCCGGTGCGCGCGTGCTGGACGTGGCTTGCGGAACGGGCCGGCACATGCGCTGGCTGGCGCAACAGGACTATGTTTGCACCGGCATCGACCGCTCGACCGAGGCATTGGCAAGTGCCGCTCGCTTTGGCAGCACGGTGCAGGCAGACATCGAGAACGGCCCCTGGCCACTGCTCGTCAACGGACGCCCTAAGCCATTCGACGTGGTGCTGGTCACCAACTACCTGTGGCGGCCGCTGTTTAAGGTACTGCTGCAAAGCCTGGCGTCAGGCGGCTTGCTGCTCTATGAGACATTTACGGCGGGCAATGAAACAGTGGGAAAACCGGCCAGCCCGGATTTTTTACTGCAGCCTGGCGAGTTGCTGCGGCTTTGCCAGGATTTGCGCATCGTGGCGTTTGAAGATGGTTTTCTGCCCGACCCGGCGCGCTTCGTGCAGCGTATTGCCGCCATCCAGCCAAGCCCTGATGCCGCTGCTGTCGGGCTTGCAAAGTGCCAACCCGCACGTTATCCACTCTCGCTAAAATGAGCAGTTAATCCATTTACCCTGCACAAGATGTCACAGCCAACCCCCTCCCTGACCGGCAGTATCGTCGCCCTGATCACCCCCATGCATCCTGACGGCAGCGTGGACTACCCGTCGCTGCGCAAGCTGATCGACTGGCATATTGCCGAGGGAACGGATTGCATCGGCGTGGTCGGCACCACCGGCGAGTCGCCCACGGTGAGCATGGAGGAACACCGCGAAATCATCCGGGTCGCGGTTGAGCAGGCCGGCGGGCGTGTGCCGATCATGGCCGGATGCGGCTCCAATTGCACGGCTGAAGCCATCGAGCTGGCCAGATATGCCAAGAAAGTGGGCGCAGATTGCCAGCTGCAGGTGGTCCCCTACTACAACAAGCCAACGCAAGAAGGCCAATACCAGCACTTCAGGGCCATTGCCGAAGCGGTCGACCTGCCCATGGTGCTGTACAACGTGCCCGGACGCTCGGTGGCCGACATGAGCGTTGACACCGCACTGCGGCTGGCCCAGGTCAGCGGCATCGTCGGTATCAAGGAAGCCACCGGCGACATCAGCCGCGCCCAATGGCTGATCCGCCAGGCCCCCAGGCACTTTGCCATTTATTCTGGCGATGATCCCACCGCCGTGGCGCTGATGCTGTGTGGCGGCCACGGCAACATCAGCGTCACCGCCAATGTGGCACCACGTCTGATGCACGAGCTGTGCCTGGCCGCGCTCGCCGGCGATGTCAAAAAAGCCATGGCGATCCAGTTCAAACTGATGCCGTTGCACAAGAATCTGTTCGTCGAAGCCAACCCGATTCCGGTGAAATGGGCGGTGGCACGCATGAACCTGTGTGGTGGCGCGCTGCGCCTGCCGCTGACCGAACTGACCCCGGCCAGCGTGCCGGTGGTGGAAGCTGCCATGCGCGACGTGGGTCTGCAGTAATGCAAAGCCTGCACCGCCCATGCTTGGCCAACCCGATTTCTGAACCGAAGGAATATTTGTGAACCCTATTTCCAGACTTGCTCTGCTGGGCCTGACCCTGACCCTGGGGGCCTGCACCGTCACCACTTTGGAAGGAGACAAGGTGGACTACAAGAGCACCGGCAAGGCGACTCCCTCGCTGGAAGTTCCGCCCGACCTGACCCAGTTGTCGCGCGAGACGCGTTATGCCATGCCTGGCAGTGCCGTGACCGCCTCCGGTTTCCAGATTAGCCAGGCCAGCACCACCACCACACCCACGGCGACGACAACGCTGGGTGATGTGCGCATCGAGCGCGCCGGCACGCAGCGCTGGCTGGTGATCAGCCGCAGCGCCGACGCGCTATGGGAGCCGGTGAAGGACTTCTGGCTCGAAAACGGCTTTTTGCTGGTGATGGAACAGGCCAACCTGGGCATCATGGAAACCGATTGGGCCGAAAACCGGGCCAAACTGCCGCAGGACATCATCCGCAGCACCATCGGCAAGGTGTTTGATTCGCTGTACTCCACCGGCGAGCGTGACAAGTTCCGCACCCGGCTGGAACGCAACGCCAGCGGCGGCACCGACGTCTTCATCAGTCACCGCGGCATGATCGAGGTCTACAACAGCACTGCCAAAGACCAGACCGTCTGGCAGCCACGTGCCGCCGACCCCGAGCTTGAAGCCGAATTTCTGCGCCGCCTGATGGTCAAGCTGGGTGTTTCCCAGGAACAGTCCAAAGCCCTGATCGCCGCCGCAGCGGTGCCTCAAAGTGCCAAGATCGATACGGTGGACGGTCAGCCCGTGGTGCGACTGGACGACAACTTCGACCGCGCCTGGCGCCGCGTGGGTCTGGCGCTGGACCGCACCAACTTCACGGTGGAAGACCGCGACCGCAGCAAGGGCGTTTACTTTGTGCGCTACGTGGCACCCAACGCCGACAAGGCTGATCCCGGTTTTCTGGGCAAGCTCTTTGGCGGCTCCAAGACCGACAGCGCGCCGCAAAAATTCAAAGTCTCGGTGGTCAGCCAGGGCAACGCCAGCGTGGTGTCGGTGCAAAACGCCGACGGCAGCGTGGCGGCCTTGGCCGACGCGCAACGCATCGTCAATCTGCTGGCAGAAGACCTCAAGTAGCCACGGCCAGCCCACCCATCGGCTGTCACCCAAGCCAATGGGTGAACTCCGACACCGGCACCCGCGGTGTGCGAAAGCTGTTCACCGGCTGCTCCGTATCGGCATAACCCAGTGCCATGCCACACACCAGCATCTCATCGGGTCCGGCGCCAATATGCGGCAGGATGATGCTGGCAAAACCATTCCAGGCGGCCTGCGGGCAGGTGTGCAGGCCGCGCACGCGCGCCGCCACCATGATGTTCTGCAAAAACATGCCGTAATCCAGCAGCGAGCCGCGCCCCATGATCCGGTCGACGGTGAACATCAGCCCCACTGGCGCATCAAAAAACTGGTAGTTGCGCTGGTGCTGTAAATGCATCTTGTCCTTGTCGCCCTTGCCGATGCCGAGCAGCTTGTACAGTCCCCAGCCGTTCTCGCGACGCCGGTCGATATAGGGGCTGACCCACTTTTCAGGGTAATAGTCATATGCTTCGCGGTACACGTCGGCCAGCGCCGGGTTGGCGCGCAACGCATCATGGGCGGCACAGACCTTGTCCACCAGAGCCTGACGGCTTTGACCCTGCAGCACATAGACCTTCCAGGGCTGGGTGTTGGTGCCCGACGGCGCCCGGCTTGCCACCTGCAGGATGTCCTGCAGGGTCTGGTGCGGCACGGCTTGTCGGGTAAAGGCGCGGGTGGACATGCGCGAGGTGATGGCGGCGTCGACCGTGGCCACATGCAAGTCTGAAGCAGGCAATTTTTCAGGGCTCACAGAAGTTTCTCCAGGACGGTTTTGAGTGAATCGGGCAAGGGGGTGGGTCGGCGCGTTTGCCGGTCGACATAAACGTGGACAAAGTGGCCTTTGGCAGCCGTCAAGGCGGCACCTTGCGCAAACAGCCCGACCTCGTAGCGCACGCTGGAGTTGCCCAGACGTGCCACGCGAATGCCGGCCTCCACGGTTTGCGGGAACGCCAGCGGCTCAAAATAATTGCATTGGGTTTCTATCACCAGGCCAATGGTGCTGCCGCGCTCGATGTCGAGCACGCCCTGCTCGATCAGGTGGGCGTTGACCGCGGTGTCGAACCAGCTGTAGTAAATGACGTTGTTGACGTGGCCGTAGGCATCATTGTCCATCCAGCGGGTGCCGATGGTGCGAAATACCTTGTAGGCGCTGCGTGCTTCAGGCTTTGGTTTGTGCATAGGCCCGGATTTGACCACGGTCCAGCCCGGTCGGGCTCAGGTTTTGCGGTCTTTCAACAGGTCGCGCAAACGTCTGGGCGCAGGCACCAGCGGCGTGCGGCTGCGCGTCCAGGCGCCCTGGTCAGACGGCGACAGGGCGCGGCCCCGGCTCATGAACCACGAGGCCAGCTTGTACAGCCCGCTGCGGCTGTAAACCTGCGCCCAGGCATTCCAGACCGCCGTTCCCGTCATGGTGCGCCCGGCGCCACTGCCGCGCAGCGTGGCCATTTCGCTTTCGGGCTTGGCCTGCGACTCGTTGCGCAGGCGCACCAGAATATCCGTGATCGGAATCTTGACCGGGCACACCTCCACACATGCGCCGCACAGCGTCGAGGCAAAGGCCAAAGGATAGGTGGCGTCCAGACCCAGCATGTGTGGCGAGATGATCGCGCCGATCGGCCCAGGATACGTCGTGCCATAGGCGTGACCGCCAATGCGGGCATACACCGGGCAGTGGTTCATGCAGGCGCCGCAGCGGATGCATTTGAGCGTCTCGCGCAGTTCCACGTCGGCATAGGCCTGGGTTCGGCCGTTATCCAGCAGGATCAGATGCACTTCTTCGGGGCCGTCCTTTTCACCGGGTTGGCGCGGGCCGCTGATCAGGTTGAAATAGGTGGTGACCGCCTGGCCGGTGGCCGAGCGTGACAACAGGCTGTACAGCGGCGTCACGTGCTCGAGCTTTTCCACCACCTTCTCGATGCCGGTGATGGCAATGTGCACCTTGGGCACGGTGGTGCACATGCGGCCGTTGCCCTCGTTTTCGACCAGGCACAGCGTGCCGGTTTCAGCCACACAGAAGTTGACGCCCGAGAGCCCGATGTCGGCATCGGCAAACTTGCGCCGCAGCACCTTGCGCCCGATGCGGATCAGCGCATCGACGTCTTCGGTGTAGGCCACGCCCGGAATTTCCTCGGCAAACAGCTTGGCAATTTCCTGCTTGGTCTTGTGGATGGCCGGCATGATGATGTGCGACGGCGCCTCGCCGGCGAGCTGCACGATGTATTCCCCCATGTCGGATTCCAGCGCCTCGATGCCGGCGGCCTCCATGGCGTGATTGAAGCCGATTTCCTCGCTCACCATCGATTTGCCCTTGATCACACGCCTGGCATTCACCCGGCGGGCGATGCCCAGCGCTATGGCGTTGGCCTCATCGGGATTTTGCGCCCAGTGCACCTGGATACCGTTGGACGTGAGCTTGGCCTCGAGCTGCTCGAGCAGGCGTGGCAGGTGCGCCAGGCTGTAGCGGCGAATTTGCGAGCCAAGTTCGCGCAGGCCCTGCAACTCGTCCTGATCCGGAAACTGGGCGCGCCGCTTGGCCTGCAAAAAGTCCATGGCGCCGCGAAAATTCTTGCGCTGACCCGGATCATTGAGCACATCACGGCTGCGCGCCTTGAAGTCTTCCAACGGATGGATTTTGATGACTTGGCTCATGCGGCTGCTCCTGGTTGGAAGGGTTGAGCGTGGCGCAGCAGCAGCACCACCAGTTCACGCGGGCCATGGGCACCGAAAGCCAGCGTTTGCTGGATGTCGGCGGTTTTGGACGGGCCGCAGATCAGCAGCGCATTGTTTGGCAAGCCATCCTTCCAGCCCTCAAGAGAGATGGCCGAATGCAAATCCGGATGGATGGTGGCCACGTCAAGCAGCACAAAATGCACCGATGGCACCAGCGACATCAGCCGGGGCTCCTGCGGCGTGGGCCAAAGGATCAGGCTGCCAATCTCGGCAATGGCGCTTTTGGCCAGCGTCAGCGAAGCATCCACCTCGTCAAACAGCACATCGCGCCAGACATCAATGGACTCGGCATAACGCTTGAGCGCCAGCGTGGCAGGCTGGCGCGCCTCCAGCGTGGCGCCATGCGGCGTGTCGGTGCCAATCAGCAGGTTGCGCAGGCCTTTGCTTTCGGCCAGGCGCAGCAGCAGTTCGGGCCAGTCGGCCTCGGTGGTGTCATGCACCTCGGTTTTGACGGCTTCGAGCGCGGCGCGCAGCCGGCTCACGCGCTGGGTGATGTCTTCGTGGCGCTGGTGCGCGTCGAACCAGGCCTTGACTTCGGGCAGTGGCAGCGGCTCAGGCGTGGCCGAGGCGCGCAGACGCGCCAGGATGCTGCTGCGGGCATTGGCCTCGGCTGCGGCGGTCGGGTTCAGGGGGGCGCTCATGCGCTGTCTCCGCTGCAGGCTTGCTCAGTGGTTCGGCGCCACAAGAAACTCGCCAGGTGCTCACCGGGCAACGTTGGCGTGGCCAAACCAGCCAATTCGTCCTGTTTGGCGGCACGGCCGGTGATGTTGAGCATGCACCCGCAGTCGGCGCTGACCACAAGCTCGGCACCTGTGTCTCGGATGGCGGCCACCTTGTCGCTGACGATGGCTTCTGAAATTTCGGGGTAACGCATGGCAAAGGTACCACCAAAACCGCAGCATTCCTCAATGCGCGCCTGCTCTTTCACGGTCACCTGCGCCATGCTGTCGAGCAGCGCCACACTGGTTTCGTGCACGCCCATTTCACGGCGCGCATGGCACGAGGTGTGCAAGGCGATGGTGCACGGCGGGCCCAGGTCTGGGTGGCTGAAATTGACCACATGCACCAGGAATTCGCTGAGCTCATACACCCGCTCGGACAAGTCAACGGCCTTGGCGTGCAGCACCGGATCATCGGCAAACAGGTGCGGGTAATGCTTGCGGATCATGCCGCCGCAGGAGCCCGACGGGATCACCACCGGCCATGGTTCGACGAACAGGTTCAATTGCTGCAGCGCCACAGCACGGGCCTCATCGGGGAATCCGCTGCTGTGCGCCGGCTGGCCGCAGCAGGTTTGCGCCTCCAGGTAATGCACACGGATACCCTCGCGCTCCAGCAGGCGCACGGTGTCCAGCCCAGCCTGCGGCGTGAACTGGTCGATCAGGCAGGTGGCGAACAGGTACACATCGGTCGGTTTTGGCGGATAAGTCCGCGCCTCAAACGTGGTCAATGCCATGGGTCTTGTCTCCTTGTTGGGGCGGTCGTTTGGCTTGCATGGCTAAATTGTGAAACATTTGGCCACCCTGATCCTGTGATATTCGCTGGCTTGGCTTGTGAATTATTTCAAACGCTCAAACCTGCCTTTGGATGCGGCCGCTGCTGCCAGCGTTGCGCATAAGACAGCCCCAGGCGAAAGGTGCACAGCTGGATTTCCACGGTTTCTTCAATGTGCTTGCCGTAGCCACCCGCCATCACGAACGCCACCGGGATGCTGCGCTGATGGCACCAGTCAAAGACGCAGCGGTCGCGCGCCTGCAAGCCCTCCTGCGTTAGCGCCAGGCGACCCAGGCGATCACCCATGTAGGGGTCGGCCCCAGCCAGATAGATCACCAGCTGGGACTCAAAGCACTGCTCCAATTCTCTCAGCGCCTGCGTCAGCGCCGCCAGATATTGCACATCGTCGCAGCCATCGGCCAGGGCCACATCCAGGTCACTGGCCTCCTTGCGAAACGGAAAATTCCTGTCACCATGCAGCGACAGCGTGAAAACACTGTTGTCTTGCTGAAAAATATGCGCCGTGCCGTTGCCCTGATGCACATCCAGATCGATCACCGCCACCTTCAGGGGATGGTGCAGCCGCTTTTGCCACTCGGACTGCACCTGCCGGGTGGCCACCGCGACATCGTTGAAAACACAAAAACCGCCGCCTTTGTGGGCGTAGGCATGATGCGTGCCACCGGCCAGATTGGCCGCCACACCCTGGTGCAGCGCCGCGCGCACCGCCGCCACCGTGGCGCCCACCGAGCGCCGCGCCCGCTCGACCATGAAGCTGCTCCATGGAAAGCCGATCTCGCGCTGGGCCGCAGCACTGAGCTGACCGCTGACCAGATCGTGAATGTAGCCGGGCGTGTGCACCAGCGCGAGTTGATCATCGCTGGCCACGGGGGCCGACAACAGTTCGACCCCGGGCAAATGCTGCACGATGGCTTCGCGCAGCATGGCGTATTTGGCCATGGGAAACCGATGCCCCTCAGGCAACGGCAAGACGAAATGATCAGAATAAAAAGCCTGCATGACGCTATTTTGCTTTGTGCCATGGATTGCAGGTCGTGGCCCGCCATGACAGGTCACTCTTTTTCCACGGAGCGCCTTTGAAGCCATGCATGTTAGTTTGGCGTCTCTAAATTGCTGCATCGCAACAAAAAAAGCTTGCGCAAGCGCGGGATAACCCTATAATTCGTTCATGCTGCACTGCAACATTTACCAGGTTTAACCTCGGTTTCGGCGCAGATACCCTTGAACTTAACTTTTGGAGAATTGAATATGATGACCGTAGAACAAGTGCTGGCCTCACAAAAAGCCAACGTCGAAACCCTGTTGGGCCTGACTTCCAAAGCCTTCGAAGGCTTGGAAAAGATTGTTGAACTCAACCTGAGCGCTTCCAAAGCCGCTTTGGCTGAAACCGGTGACACCGCCAAGGCCATGTTGAGCGTGAAAGACGCGCAAGAATTGCTGGCACTGCAATCCGGCCTGCTGCAACCCCTGGCAGAAAAGACTGCTGCCTACAGCCGTCACCTGTACGAAATTGCAACCGGCGCCTCCAGCGAATTCACCAAGGCTTTTGAAGCCCAGGCCGCTGATGCCCAAAAACAATTTGCCGGCATGGTTGATGCCGCCGCCAAAAACGCTCCCGCTGGTTCTGAAACAGTCGTTGCCATGATGAAGAGCTCGGTGGCAGCCGCCAACACCGCCCTCGAATCCGTGCAAAAAGCGGTCAAGCAAGCCACTGACGTCGCTGAAGCCAACTTCAACACCATGGCTGCCACAGCTACCAGCGCCGCCAAGCCCGCCGCCAAAAAGCGTTAAGCGAAGTTGACACCAGCAAGCTGGATTCAACTTTTTTATTTAGGGTCTTGACCTTAAACACAAGGGGAAACCCTGACTTGCTTGGTATGATTTGAACCACTGAAAACGAAAGTTTTCCGCAAGTTGTCTCCTCGGGTCCTTTCGAAACCTTCAGGTTCAGGGACTCCTTAGGGCTGATCGCAAGATCAGCCCTTTTTTTGTCTGCGGAAAATGATTTATGCCAGCGCGACAACGTTGCTGGCCGTCAACGTGCCGCTGAGCAGTTCAGGCAGGCGGTCAACCGCCATTTTGAAACCGCAGGCTTGCGCATGACCGCCACCGCCCATGCTGGTGGCCAGCGGTATGCAGTTGAAGCCTGATCGGGAGCGCAGGCCGCACTTGACCACCTGGTTCTTGTCGACGCTCCAGAGCAGGGCAAAAGTGCCCGATTTCCGGCACAGCAAGTCGCCCACCAGACTGTGAAACACACCGGGCGCATTGACCATCAGGCCAGGGATGCCATTAAAAACCAGCGGACTGGCATGCTCAGCGATCAGCTCTGCCAGCTTGGAGAATTTTTCGTCCATGGCATGGCCGCGCTCGATGAAAGCCGCCAGTTGCGCATCATCAAAGGCGGCAATCTGATGCCAGCGTTCGAACTCGAAGGGTTCCATGTCGAGAGCCGCCAGGAAAGCAGCACTTTGCGGGTAGCGCCAGAGCCAGATGTCGCGGTCTTCAATGTAACGGATCAAATCGGGCAAGGGTTTGCCACGCTGGAAAAACTCCCAGGCCAGGTGTGAACCCGATTTTTTCATGTCGAAGTGCACCACGCCGCAGCGACAGCGAAAACCGGTCAGTTTTTCTGCCGCACTCAAATGATGGTCGAGCATGACCAGTTTGGCCGCGCGTTCATCCATGGGACGCAAAATATATTCGGCAAACGAAAAGTCAAGGATGTAAACCGCGCGCCCGTCCAGCCTGGGCAAATCGTCCACCGACCTGATGTCACCATGATCCAGTCCGACAAATTCGGCCTTTCCCTCGTAAAACAGCCAGGCGGCCAGCGCGGCAGCAAAACCATCGGGGCAGTTGTGGCCGTGGTAGAGGATGAGCGGGTCGGGGTCGTTGCGATCAGGTTCGACCAGCAAGTTCAAAGGCAAGACAGTTTTCATAGGGACGTGATCGATTCGCAGGGTATTTTACACTTCAATATTGATAGCAATTAAGCCAAATAAAACAATGGTTCGAAGGTTATTTCGTGCTTTCTATAATTCATCCATGAGCAGCAACACGCCAGCAAAAATCTTCATCGGACATGCCCAGCCCGATGACCAGCAGTTCGACGCCTGGTCCAACCAGCCGCTGCTGCTTTCCATTGAACAAGGCGGCATCAGCTGGCCCAGTTCGTGCCGCAACGGTACCTGCCGCACCTGCTTCAGCATGCTCGAAAGCGGTCAGGTGCGTTACGAGATCGAGTGGCCCGGCTTGAGCGCCGACGAAAAGGAAGAAGGCTATGTGCTGCCCTGCGTGGCCTACCCCTGCTCGAACGTGGTGATTCACAAGTGCAACTGATCAGCGCGAAGACCGCGCATCCGGACGCGGGATTTTCCTGAACCGGATCTTGCGCTCCAGTTCAATCGCATCCTTTTTCACCTGGCGCTGGGCATCGAGCGTTTGCCCCTGCAGCAGCCACTGGGCAAACTCCTGCGGCGTTTCCAGCGTGATGCGGCCCAGCACAGCCGAGCGGAAGTCGTAAATCGCAATTTCTGCGGCTTTTTGCAGATTGACCTTCTTGCCGCCCTGCAAGGCACCGCGCTGGCGGCCGATGGCTTCCAGCAGCGCTTCATCGGTCATGCCGGCCACGCCGTCGAGCTTGAAGCGTGCTGCCAGCAGCGTCGGGTAGTGCGTTTTCAGATAGTTCAGCAGTTCCAGCGCCACCTCTTCCTCGTCAAAGGCGTTGCGCCCGATGGCGCCGCTGGCGGCCAGGTTGTAGCCGCTCTTGGCCACGATGATGCGCGGCCACAGGATGCCCGGTGTGTCATACAGATAAAAATCCGGCGCCAGGCTGATGCGCTGCTCCAGTTTGGTGATGCCGGCTTCATCGCCGGTTTTGGTGGCGCGTCTGGCCGTCAAAGTGTTGATCAGGGTCGACTTGCCCACGTTGGGAATGCCGCAAATCAGCACCCGCATGGGCTTGACCATGCCACCCCGATTGGGTGCCAGCTCAAAACAGGCCTTGATCAGCGCCTTGGCGGGCGCGGCCATGCTGGCATCCAGGCCAATGGCGCGTGTGCCGCTTTGGGCGTTGTAATGTGCCAGCCACTGCGCTGTGCGCTCGGGGTCGGCCAGATCCTGCTTGTTGAGCACCTTGAGCGCTGGCTTGCCGTGCGTGAGACCGGCCAGCATCGGATTGGCACTCGAGCCCGGCAGACGCGCATCGAGCAGCTCGATCACCACGTCGATGTTCTTGATGCGCTCCGAGATGGCCTTTTGCGTCAGGTGCATGTGGCCGGGGAACCATTGAATAGCCATGTTTCAATCCATCCGGATGTCGATGCTGACGCTCATTGCCCGGGCTGAACCCGCGCGCGCATGGCCTTGATCTCGGAGCGTCTGGTTTTGGCCTGGCGCAGCCGCAGCACTGAAGCCCGCGTCGGCTGGGTCGGTTTGCGCGCCTTGACCGGCTGCGCCACGCTGTTGACCAGCTCATGCAGACGGATCAGTGCATCGAAGCGGTTCATTTCCTGGGTGCGGTGCTGCTGCGCCTTGAGCACCAGCACGCCGTCTTTGTTGATGCGGCTGTCGTGCAACGCCAGCAAACGCTGCTTGACAGCATCGGGCAGGCTCGACGCGGCGATGTCAAAGCGCAGATGGATGGCGCTGGACACCTTGTTGACGTTCTGGCCACCCGCGCCCTGGGCCCGGATGGCCGTGAGTTCAACCTCGTCTTCAGGGATCTGCAACGGCTCGGTCACGGCTGGGCCTGCACCTCGGGCGCATGCACATAGCGCGCCACAAACGCACCCACGGCGCGCTCTGGCAAGGCCAGCCACACCCTGTGGCCACTGCCGGGCGCGACCGTCACGGCGCTGCCATCCCCGTTTTCCATGCGGCTGATCTGCACATCGAAATTGCCAGCCGGGTGGATGATTTCCAGCCAGTCTCCCACGGCAAAGCGGTTCTTGACGCCAACCTCGACCAGGCCACGAACGGCATCGAACGACAGCGCATCACCCACATACAGGCTGCGCCCCGACTCGGAGTAACCGCGCAGGTAATTTTGCGTCGCCTCGGGCGTGTGACGCTGGAAGAAGCCGCTGGTGTAACCACGGTTGGCCAGGCCTTCGAGCTGGCCCAGCAAGGCCGGGTCAAGCTCGCGCCCCGCCACCGCGTCGTCTATCGCGCGGCGGTAGCTCTGCACTGTGCGCGCCACGTAATACGGGCTCTTGGTGCGACCCTCGATCTTGAGCGAATCGACGCCGATTTCCACCAGGCGCCTGACGTGCTCGATGGCGCGCAGGTCTTTGGAGTTCATCACATAGGTGCCGTGCTCGTCCTCCTCGATCGGCATGTATCTGCCTTCGCGCTGGCTTTCCTCGATCATGTAGACCTGATCGGCCAGCGCCGAGCGCTGCATATCGCCATCGTCTGGCAATACGCCCCCATTCAAGCGTGCGTCCAGTTCGCGTTCACGCGCCATGGCCGCCTGACGTGTCAGCACATCACCCGAGGCATCGACCACGCCCTTTTGTGTTTTGTAGTCCCAGCGGCATGAATTGGTGCAACTGCCCTGGTTGGCGTCGCGGTGGTTGAAGTAGCCCGAGAGCAGGCAGCGGCCCGAATAGGCGATGCACAGCGCGCCGTGCACAAACACTTCGAGCTCCATCTCGGGGCAGGCCTGGCGGATTTCTTCCACCTGGTCCAGCGACAGCTCACGCGACAGGATGATGCGCTTCAGGCCCACCTTTTGCCAGAATTTCACCGCCGCCGAATTGACCGTGTTGGCCTGCACCGAGAGGTGAATTTCCATCTCGGGCCAGGTCTCGCGCACCATCATGATCAGCCCGGGGTCGGACATGATCATGGCGTCGGGCTTGAGCGCAATCACCGGCGCCATGTTGTCGATGTAGTGCCTGATCTTGTTGCCGTGCGGAAAGATGTTGGACACCAGAAAAAACCTGGCACCCCGGCCGTGCGCCGTGTCGATGCCCTGTTTGAGCACCTCGATGTCACCAAAGTCGTTGTTACGCACGCGCAAGCTGTAGCGCGGCTGGCCGGCGTAAATGGCCGTGACGCCAAAAGCCAGCGCCGTTTCCAGCATGGCCAGCGAGCCTGCCGGGGCCAGCAGTTCAGGGGCTTTCATCGTCAAAGATTTTCCAACAGCTCACAGTCATTGCGAGCGTAGCGCGGCAATGGGCGCCAGCGCAGGCTGCACATCGCCGCACTGGGCGCGCTGGCGCAGCGCGTGGTCCATCACCACCAGCGCCAGCATGGCTTCCAGGATGGGGGTGGCGCGAATGCCCACACAGGGGTCATGGCGGCCCTTGGTGACCACCTCGGTCGGCTGGCCGGTAACGTCAATCGAGGCGCGCGGCATCAGGACCGAGCTGGTCGGCTTGATCGCCACCGACACCTCCAGGTCTTGCCCGCTGGTAATGCCACCCAGCGTGCCACCGGCATTGTTGCCCACAAAGCCTTGCGGCATGAGCGCGTCGCCATGCGTGCTGCCGCGCTGTGCCACACAGGCAAAACCGGCGCCAATCTCCACGCCCTTGACGGCGTTGACGCCCATCATCGCGTAGGCAATGTCGGCGTCCATCTTGTCAAACAGCGGCTCGCCCAGGCCTACCGGCACGTTCGACGCGCTCACGCGCAGGCGCGCGCCGCAACTGTCACCGTCCTTGCGCAGGGCGGTCATGTAATCTTCCAGGGCAGAGACGTCGGCCACCGGAGCAAAAAACGGGTTTTGCGACACAAAATCCCACGACTCGAAAGCAATCGGCAACTCGCCGATTTGCGTCATGCAACCCCTGAACAGCGTGCCGTATTTCTCAAACAGCCATTTCTTGGCCACCGCACCGGCGGCGACCATCGGCGCGGTCAGGCGCGCGCTGCTGCGGCCACCACCGCGCGGGTCGCGGATGCCGTATTTTTGAAAGTAGGCGTAATCGGCATGGCCGGGGCGAAAGGTCTGACTGATGTTGCCGTAGTCCTTGCTGCGCTGGTCGGTGTTTCTGATCAGCAGGCAGATCGGCGTTCCGGTGGTTTTGCCCTCGTACACGCCCGACAAAATTTCGACCGTATCAGGCTCGTTGCGCTGGGTGACGAATTTGCTGGTACCCGGGCGGCGCCGGTCCAGGTCGGGCTGAATGTCAGCCTCGCTCAAAGCTAGCCCTGGCGGGCAGCCGTCGATCACGCAGCCGATGGCCGGTCCGTGGGACTCACCAAAATTGGTGACTGCAAAAAGGGTTCCAAAGGTATTGCCGCTCATGGGTGCGATTATCCCAGAGCGGGCCCGGCGTTGGCGCTGTCGCCCAGGAATTACAGCTTGGGCGCGTCGGCTGGCTCCTGGCCTTCAGGCCAGTCGTGGATGTAGGCCTTGAGCATCTTGTTCTCGAAGTTCTGACTGTCCACCACGGCGCGGGCCACATCGTGAAAGCTGACCACGCCCATCAGCATTTTCTTGTTCATGACCGGCATGTAGCGGGCATGACTGTCGAGCATCATGCGGCGCACTTCGTCCATGTCGGTCTCGGTGGTGCAGGTCAGCGGAGCATCATCCATGGCGGTGCGCACGATGGCGCCGCTGACATTGCCCCCCAGTTTGATCAGCACCTTGATGATTTCGCGCACCGTCACGATGCCAACCAGATCACCGTGATCCATGATCACCAGTGAACCGATGTCACGCTCATCCATTTGTTTGAGCGCGTTCATCAGGGGTTCATCGGGCGAGGCCGTGTAAAGGGTGCCGCCCTTGATGCGCAAAATATCACTGACTTTCATGGTGCTCCTCGTTATGAATGATTGACCGATGACCGGTAGGCAGGGTCGAAATATAGCCCACAATCCAGTCGATGCCATCAGTGATTTCCATCATGATGCAACGAATTGGACAAAATACCGGCCCCAGGCCCCTTGTTTAACCAGAAAGGCAACCATGCCAGGCTACTCCGACCCCGGTTTTGACACCCTCGCCTTGCACGCGGGCGCGGCCCCTGACCCCGCCACCGGTGCCCGCGCGGTACCGATCTACCTCACCACCTCGTTTGCTTTCAAGAGCAGCGACCAGGCGCAGTCGCTATTCAACCTGGAACGTGCCGGCCATGTTTACAGCCGCATCAGCAACCCGACCAACGCGGTTCTGGAGCAGCGCATCAGCGCACTGGAAGGTGGCATTGGCGCGATTGCCGTGGCCAGCGGGCAGGCCGCGCTGCACCTGAGCATTGCCACGCTGCTGGGTGCCGGCAGCCACATCGTGGCCAGCTCCGCACTCTATGGCGGCAGTCATAACCTGCTGCACTACACGCTGCGCCGCTTCGGCATCGACACCACTTTTGTCAGGTCCGGCGACATCGACGGCTGGCGCGCAGCGGTGCGGCCCGATACCAGACTCTTTTTTGGCGAGACCGTGGGCAACCCCGGGCTGGACGTGCTCGACATTCCCACGGTCAGTGGCATCGCCCACGAGGCCGGCGTGCCACTGCTGGTGGACTCGACCCTGACCACCCCCTGGCTGATGAAGCCATTCGATTTTGGCGCCGACCTGGTCTACCACTCGGCCACCAAATTCTTGAGCGGCCACGGCACGGTGATCGGCGGGCTGGTGGTCGACGGCGGCAGCTTTGATTGGGAGCGCAGCGGCAAATTTCCGGAGCTCACCCAAGCCTACGACGGCTTTCACGGCATGGTGTTTTCCGAGGAATCCACCGTGGGCGCGTTTTTGCTGCGGGCACGCCGTGAAGGACTGCGCGACTTTGGTGCCTGCCTGAGCCCGCATTCGGCGTGGCTCATTTTGCAAGGCATGGAAACCCTGCCGCTGCGCATGGCGCGGCACATGGGCAACACGCAAAAAGTGGTCGAATTCCTGGCCAGCCAGCCCTTTGTGGCGGGCGTCGGCCACCCGATGCTGGCGAGCCATCCCGGCCATGCGCTTGCCCAGAAACTGATGCCGCGCGGTGCGGGCTCGGTCTTCAGTTTCGAACTGAAGGGCAGCCGCAATCAGGGCAAGGCCTTTGTGGAGGGTCTCAGGCTGTTCAGCCACCTGGCCAATGTGGGCGACTGTCGCAGCCTGGTGATCCACCCGGCCAGCACCACCCACTTCCGCATGGACGACGCAGCGTTGGCCGCAGGCGGCATCACGCAGGGAACGATCCGCCTGAGCATCGGCCTGGAAGACCCGGACGACCTGATCGACGACCTCAAACGCGCCCTGAAAGCAGCGGAGAAAGCAGCATGAACTTCATCGTCAACGGCGCCCCAACTTATTGCTACACCGGCGGCAAGCCCTTTGATGCCGCCCGGCCCACCGCCATCTTCATCCACGGCGTGCTCAATGATCACAGCGTCTGGATTCTGCAAACCCGCTACCTGGCGCACCACGGCTGGAACGTGCTGGCGCTTGACCTGCCCGGCCACTGCCGCAGCGGCGGCAAGCCTCCCGCCAGCGTCGAAGAAGCTGCCGACTTTGTGCTGGCCTTGATGGACGCCGCGGGCTTGCCGCAAGCCGCCTTGGTCGGTCACAGCTTTGGCTCGCTGATTGCCCTGCAAGCTGCTGCCCGTGCCCCGCAGCGCGTGAGCCACCTGGTGCTGGTCGGCATCGCCTTCCCGATGCGCGTGTCCCCCGCCCTGCTCGATGCGTCCGTCAACGCACCGATAAAAGCGCTGGAAATGGTCAATGTGTTTTCCAGGTCCACGCTGGCGCCGCCGCCCTCCGCGCTGGGGCCTGGCACCTGGGTTTATGGCGCGTCGATGGCACTGGGGCGCCGGGTCATGGCCAGCAATGCAGCAGTGAATGTTTTTTATACCGGCTTCAAAGCCTGCGACAGCTACCAGAACGGCTTGCAAGCCATGTCGCAGATCACCTGCCCCGTGTTGTTTTTGCTTGGCAAACTGGACCAGATGACGCCACCCAAGGCCGCGCAGGAACTGGTCAAACTGGCCAAGAATGCCGAGGTGGTTTACCTGCCTGGCGGGCACCAGCAAATGAACGAAACACCTGAGGAGATGCTGGCGGCGTTACAGGCGTTTTTGAACAGGCAAAGCCGGGGGAACTCCGGAAATACTCAGGCATCACCGCGCGCTGGCTGAACAAGATAGGTACGCCTACCTCAGCCTCATGGCTGAACATGGTGGAGCGCTTCTTTTGCGACATCACGACCGAGTGGCTTCGCCGGGGTGTCTTCACCAGCGTGTCCGAATTCGAAGCGGCCATCAATGAATACGTTGTCCATCACAACAAAAATCCCAAGCCGTTCATCTGGAACAAAAGCGCACGCGATATCCTGCAAAAGGTCATTCGGGCCAACAGCCGCTTAAGTTCTAAACAGAATGCAACCCTACCCTAAAATTGACGATATGAACACTATGACTGCCTGCAAAATGAGCTCCCTCCGGGCCGCGCTGGGGTTGGTGTGTTCTCTCGTCGTAACGGGCTGCGCCACGCCCCAGATAGCTCGCCTTCCCAAGG
>JBBINL010000033.1:0-18218 GCA_037443905.1 Burkholderiales bacterium
GCTTGAAACCTCTGCTTTCATCCTGTTGCGCCTGTGGCATCACGTGCTGGTCGCCATGCACAATGCACATACCAAGGGCGGCTGGATTTATGCCCTGCTGTTGATTTTGATTGTGGACATCCTGATCAACATGTTCCAGTGCAGACGCTTTTGTGACGAGCCTGCAAATAACCATCAACCATGGCTTGCGAGCTCCCTGTATCCGGACTGATACCGGTCACGGCCCTTGACCAGGTGCTTCGTCACAGCGATTGCTGCGTCGCTACTTTCCTCGCTATGACGGCACGCGTGACTTTTCATTCAGCCAGACTTCCTGTGTTGCTTCACCTCCAATGACGTGGGTGTCAATGAAAAGCAAGCTTGATTTATTCACCCATTTGGCATAGCCGTTGTCGCTTCTCAACAATGTGGATTTGGCTGTGGACAGGCAGGACCGGGACGATAGAAATACGCCATATATTGATCAAAATATCAGACATTGTGTCCTGCATGATGCAGAAAAATCCAGCCGCCAGATAACCCGACATAGGCCATAGACACGTCACGTCAATGCGAGATGGTGACGCAATTCATGCCATCGATCGTCGCACTGATCAGTTCGGGCGCGTCCTCGATTTCAGTTGTTTGCCAGAAGGCGGGGCCGGTCACGATGTGGCTGGCCACGGCAAAGCCGGCTTGCTGCCATCGGGCGATGGTTTGGGTTGCGAAGGGGCTCAAGCTGGCGTCTGCGCGGGTGGAAAGCTCAAACCATTCCACGCGCTGAGTCGGGTGTTTCAGGGGCGGTGGGCTAAGCTTGGCTTGCTCAAGCCCGCTGGCCATTTCAGGCGCCAAATGGTAACCCGCAATTTCTACATGTGCGCCGCCGGTCAACTGGTCGCGCAGCGCCTGCATCACGCCCTTGGTCTGGCCACCGAGCAGGTTGCCAGCCACTTTGAGGCGTAGAAACTGTTGCAACAGCGGTTGACCGGCGGACGGAGCTTGCCAGAACAGATAGTTGCAGGGTGTGTCGATTTGCCTGGCTGCCTCAACCGCCAACAGGCACCCCGTGCGCAGCCCCCATAACCACAGCGGCGTCTGGCTTGAGGCGCATTTCGTGTGGTTTTGATCGCGCAGCCATTGGCAGCCCTGCACCACGTCGTCAACCCAGCTTTGCCAGGTGGCATCGCCAAAGTCGCCAGCGCTGTCGCCACAACCCAGCAGATCAATTTGCAGCACGGCGTAGCCAGCCCGGGCCAGCGCGCGTGACTGCAGGGCAGCCATTCGGCGCGCCTTGTTCATTTCTTCGGCAAAGGGGTGGATGTAGAGCGCCAGGCCTTTGGGCGCACCACCTTCTGCACTAAGCTGCGCAGGGTGATACAGACAAAAGCGCTGGCCTTTTTCGGTCGAATCGACCTTCAGATAAACCCCTTGGGGCTGTGCAGACATCGTGGTGTCAGAGGGTCAGTTTGCCGTTGACAAAGTCGGCCAGAGAGCCGACGGTGGCAAAGGTGGTTCCGTCGATGTCGTCGTCGTCAACGGTCAGGCCAAATTGCTCCTCGAGGGTGGTGACCAGCGTCACCACCGCCATCGAATCGAGCTCTGGAATGGCACCAAGCAGCTGTGTGTCGCGCGTGAATGCGTCGGAGCGGCCCTGCAGGCTGAGGACTTCGTCCAGGACGCGAAGCACTTCTTTTGTGATGTCCAAATTCAAACTCCTAAGCCGGTCAAGCCGGAATAAATCGATGTGCAGCTCGTTGTGGTGTCGTAAAAGTCTGCCGGACACCACATGCGGTTTGCCGCGTTACTGCGATCCTTGCAACGACGGATTTGGGCACGTCACTGCGATTGCTGCGCGACAGTCCATGCATTTGGAAGTCATGGATTGCCTCACTTCGCGCAATGACGAGTGTGACGCATTTTAGGGTCCGATGTCTGGGATGGGTTATGAGATACTTTTCGCCATGACCGAATCCATCCTGTTGCATGAACTAATTACTCTGACGGCTTCGCGCACGCCGCAGGCTGTGGCATTGACCTATGGCGGCGCGCATTTGAGTTATGCCGACTTGAACGCTGGCGTGAACCAGTTTGCCTCGGGTTTGATGGGGCTGGGCCTGAGCCGTGGCGAACGCGTGGCGATTTACCTGGAAAAGCGTTTCGAGACCGTAATTGCCAGTTTTGGAGCGCCGGCCGCCGGGGCGGTTTTTGTGCCGGTGAACCCGATCCTCAAACCCGAGCAGGTAGCCTTTATTTTGCGCGACTGCAATGTGCGCCTGCTGGTGACATCGCCCGAGCGCCTGGCCGCCATGAAAGAGCAATTGGCGCTTTGCCATGACCTGCGCCATGTGGTGGTGACCGATGCGCCGCGCCAGACTGGTGCGACGGCCGAGGTCGTTGCCGCCGATTCTGCCGGCCCACAGTCGATGCTGCATTGGCCCGACTTGCTGGCCAGTTCGGCGCAACCTGGCCACCGGCTGATCGACACCGATATGGTGGCCATTTTGTACACTTCGGGCAGCACCGGCAAACCCAAGGGGGTGGTGCTGTCGCACCGCAACATGGTGGCCGGGGCCAAGAGCGTGGCCAGTTACCTGGAAAACACGGCGCAAGACACGCTGCTGGCAGCCCTGCCGCTGTCGTTCGATGCCGGATTCAGCCAGCTGACCACGGCCTTTCATGCGGGTGCCCGGGTGGTGCTGCTCAATTATTTGATGCCGCGCGATGTGCTCAAGGCGATGGAGCGTGAGCAAGTGACCGGCCTGACTGCCGTGCCACCGCTCTACATTCAACTGGCGCAACTGGCGTGGCCGGCGGCCATCAACGAGCACCTTCGCTATTTCGCCAACACCGGCGGGCGCATGCCGCGCGAGACGCTTGGCCTGTTGCGCCAGCGCGTGCCCAACGCCAAGCCGTTTTTGATGTACGGGCTGACCGAGGCGTTTCGCTCCACTTATCTGCCGCCTGAAGAAGTGGATCGTCGCCCGGACTCGATTGGCAAGGCGATTCCGAATGCCGAGATTCTGGTGTTGCGCGAAGATGGTTCGCCTTGTGAGGCCGAAGAGCCCGGTGAGCTGGTACACCGCGGTGCGCTGGTAGGGATGGGTTACTGGAACGATGCCGAAAAAACCGCCGAGCGTTTCAAGCTGCTGGCGCCTGATGCGCCGGGGCGCCAGCCGGGTTTGCAGCTGCCGGAATTCGCGGTGTTCTCTGGCGATACGGTGCGCAGGGATGCCGAAGGTTTCATCTATTTCATTGGACGGCGCGATGAGATGATGAAGACCTCGGGCTACCGCGTTAGCCCGACCGAAGTGGAGGAGATCTTGTACGCCACCCGACTGGTAGGAGAGTGCGTGGCCTTTGGCGTGGAGCACCCGAGCCTTGGGCAAGCTATCCATGTGATCGCCACTCTCGCCGGCACGGCAGCTGACAAGGGCCTGGCTGCGCTGATGGCTGAATGCCGCGTGCGCATGCCGGCTTACATGGTGCCCACTGGTATCGAGCTGGTCGCCGGGCCGCTGCCGCGCAACCCCAACGGCAAGATCGACCGCAAGCTGCTGGCCACCGAGTGGCTGGCGCGCCATCAGGTTTGAAGCAGCAAAGTCATGGATTGCCACGCTTCGCTTCCATGAATAGCCCACAACGAAGTTGTCATTGCGGGCCCGACCCTCTATCCATGACTTCGGGACTTCCTGGATCCTGGATCAAGTCCGGGATGAAGAACCATAGTCAACGTCATTGCGAGGAGCGAGGCGATGTGGCGATCCATGCCAGTTAGACTCAATTCACTTCAAACATTGCTCAATTTCCATGTCTACACCTGAACGTCAGCTCCCCGTCCATGCTCCCATGAACCAGTTCGCCGTGCGCCAGGGCGAGTTGGTGGTGGGCGGCAAGCGCTTGTCAAGCCTGGCCGAGCAGGTCGGGCAAACGCCTTTTTATGCCTATGACCGCGCGCTGCTGAAGGTCCGGGTAGCCGAGTTGCGTGGTGCGCTACCCTCGACGGTCAAGCTGCACTATGCGATGAAGGCCAACCCGATGCCGGCTCTGGTGGCATTGATGGTCGGCCTGGTGGACGGCATTGACGTGGCTTCAGCCGGCGAGCTCAAGGTGGCGCTGGATGCCGATGCCAACCCGCTGGAGGTGAGCTTTGCCGGGCCGGGAAAGCGCGATGCCGAGTTGCGACAAGCTGTGGCAGCGGGGGTGCTGGTCAATCTGGAGTCGTTTCGTGAAGTCGGCGCACTGGCTGCCATCAGCCAGAAGCTGGGCCTGCCGGCACGTGTGGCGGTGCGGGTGAACCCGGACTTCGAGCTCAAGGGATCGGGTATGAAGATGAGTGGCGGTCCCAAGCAATTTGGCGTGGACGCTGAACAGGTTCCAGCGCTGATGGCTGAGATTGCTGCAGCGGGTCTGGCGTTTGAGGGTTTTCATCTGTTTGCCGGTTCGCAGAATTTGCGTGCCGAGGCGATTTGCGAAGCCCAACAAAAATCCTACGAGCTGGCACTACGGCTGGCTCAGGACGCGCCCCTGCCGGTGAAGTTTTTAAACCTGGGCGGCGGTTTTGGCATTCCCTATTTTCCGGGCGATAGAAGACTCGATCTGGCACCGATAGGCGCCAATCTGTCGCAATTGCAGCAACGGGCGCAAACCGAGTTGCCGCAAGCCGGGTTTGTGATCGAGCTGGGGCGCTATCTGGTGGGCGAGGCCGGTGTCTATGTGACACGCATTGTCGATCGCAAGTTGTCGCGCGGTCAGGTGTATCTGGTGGCCGATGGCGGGTTGCACCACCATCTGGCCGCGTCGGGCAACTTTGGCCAGGTGGTGCGCAAGAACTATCCGGTGTGCATTGGCAGCCGGGCCGATGCCCCAGCGACCGAGGTGGCCAGCGTGGTGGGGCCGCTGTGCACGCCGCTCGATTTGCTGGCCGACCGAATGCATCTGGCGCCGGCACAGGTTGGCGATCTGGTGGTGGTGTTTCAGTCGGGTGCCTACGGTGCCAGCGCCAGCCCGCAGGCTTTCCTGGGCCACCCGGCGTGTGTCGAGGTGCTGGTGTAGTGGCTTCATGTGAGTTCATGAGCGTCGCCGCTGCGATTGCCGCGTCGCTGTGCTCTTCGCCATGACGGCACGCACGGCAGTTCATGCAGCCTGAAGTCAACGATTGCTTCACTTCGTTCCCAATCACGGGGAAGGAGGTCTTTTGCTGAAGTTTCTGGTCGCCTTGGCCTGCCTGGCGGCTGGCTCGGTGCTGGCCTGGCATCACCCGTTGTGGTCGGTGCTGTGCATGGCGGCCATGTGGGTATGGGTGGGCTTGGTGCTTTGGCAACCCGGCATCTGGCTTTGGGTGGTGCCGGCCGCTTTGCCGCTGCTGAATTTTTCGCCCTGGACCGGCTGGCTGGTGTTTGAAGAGTTCGACCTGTTGCTGCTGGTCACGCTGGCGGGTGAATATGCTCGCATGGCCTGGACAGAACGGGTGAGTCCGCTTGACGCAGGCCGTCCTGATTCAAAGGTGAAGCTATTGCTGGCTGCACTTGCCGTGTCTGGTTTGCTGGCCTTGTGGCGAGGCTTTGCAGACGCGGGCGGCTTCTACTTTGACTGGTTCGCCGGCTATAGCGAAGCATTCAACAGCTGGCGGGTTTTCAAGAGCCTGGGCTTTGCGCTGATGTTCGTTCCCTTGCTGCGCTGGCAGGCGGCCCAGAACACCAGTTTGGCCTTCGCGCGCCTGGCGCAGGGCATGGTGGCCGGGTTGGCGCTGGTGGCACTGGCCGTGGCGTGGGAGCGCGCTGCCTTCCCCGGGGTCTTCGATTTTTCTGCCAATTACCGCTCTGTGGCACTGTTTTGGGAGATGCATGTGGGCGGTGCTGCCATCGATGCCTATCTGGCCATGAGCACACCGTTTTTGGTGTGGGCGCTGATGGCGACGCGCCGGCCCATCGTCTGGCTGATGCTGGCGATGCTGGCGGTGTTGAACGCCTATGCCTGCCTGACGACGTTTTCGCGCGGCGTCTATCTGGCCGTGGTGGCGCCTGTGCTGTTGCTGGTGTGGCTGCTATGGCGGCGCAAGCCCAAACTGACCTCAGCTGAAGTCTTGACTTGGCGTGGCCGTGCCAATGCAGGGCTGTCGGTGCTGCTGCTACTGGAAGTGATAGCAGTGTTGGTGGGCGGCAACTTCATGGCGGATCGCTTGACTCGTAGCGGGCAAGACCTGACCAGCCGCTTTGTGCATTGGCGCCATGGCATTGATCTGCTTGCCACGCCGTCGGACTGGTTGCTGGGCAAAGGCCTGGGGCGCTTGCCGGCCAACTATGACGCGCAAGTGCCCAATGGCGAGTTCTCCGGCGCAGTCAGCCACCACTTCGAGCCCCGTCCTGGGCAAGCCGGCAATGGGTTTGTGACATTGTCTGGCCCGAAGAAGCGTTCGTCGCTGGGCGGCAACTTTGCCTTGACACAGCGCGTCAAGGTGTCAGGGACCGAGTTGCAACAGGTGCGTCTGGATGTCCGGGTGGCGCAGGCCACCCGCATCGAGCTGTCTGTGTGCGAGCGACACTTGCTGTACGACGGGCGTTGTCAGGCTGCGCGGATGCGGGTCCAGCCTGTCATTGTTCAGGGTCAGGCCGTCTGGCAGCCGCTCACGCTGATAATGCATGGCGACACTTTTGAGCGCGTCGCCTGGTCCGCGCCGCGCCTCATGATGCTGTCGGTGTCTGTAGCCAACGCGGGCGGTGTGGCGGACCTTGACAACGTGACGCTGCTCGGCCAGGGGGTTCGGCCGTTGCTGGTCAACGGCGATTTTTCTGCCGGCATGGCCTACTGGTTTCCCGCCGCCCAATCGTATTTTGTGCCGTGGCACCTGGACAACTTGTACATGGAAGTGCTGGTGGAGCGTGGCTTGGCGGGTTTGCTGGCATTTTTGCTGCTGACTGCGTATGCGATGTGGCAGCTGCTGCTCGGGCCGGGCCGGCATCTGCAGATGGCGCCCTGCGTGGCGGTATCGCTGGTGGCGGTCCTGCTGGTGGGCCTGGTAAGCAGCGTCATGGATGTGCCACGCGTGGCTTTCCTCTTTGATCTGTTGTTGTTTTTAGCCCTAGAGTCGTCGAGCTTGACAGGCGGCAAGCCTGTGCGCAGCTAAGTTGGTCGCAGTTTTCTGGTCATAATGACGAAAAACAGTTCTCATAGGGGGTTTCATGAAAACTGCCGAACATGAACTGAGACTGCCACCGATGCGTTCATGATCAAAATTTTCAACCATTATTTTCATCAAAGAACCCTGCTCCAGCTTACCCTGGATCTGGCCCTGTTGCTGCTGGTTGTTATCACAGCCGTTCAGGTTTATCAGGTGCCGCCGGAAAAGGCATTCTCGCTGACTGTCAAAATTTTTCTGGTGCTGGGTGCGACCACAGTGTTGGTCAACTACGGCCTGGGCTTTTACCAGCGCACACACAATCGATCGATTGGCCTTTCGGGCGCACGCGCGGTGCTGGCTTTGCTGTGTCTTTTGCCGGTGGTGTATCTCCTGACCAGCCACCTGCAAAATCCAACTCATTTCAGACTCATGCTGACAGCGGCACTTGTCGTGATTCTGGCCTTGCGCGTGATGGCCCTGCACACCACGCCACCGAGCCTGATGCGTCAGCGTGTGCTCATTTTTGGCACCGGCGCGCGCGCCAAGATGGTGGGAAAGGAACTCCTCAAGTCTGACCCGACCATCGATCTGGTGGGCTATTACGCCGGCCCCAACGAACAGGAAGCCATGGTGTCGGCCTGGGGTTTGCTGTCGATGACCAACTCCCTGACCGATATTGTCGCCGAGCAGAGAGTCGATGAAATCGTGGTGGCCCTGACCGAACGCCGTGGCGGCAGCATGCCGCTGCGTGAGTTGCTTGATTGCAAGCTACAGGGTGTGCGGGTGGTGGATATCGAGACCCATTTCGAGAGAACCCTGGGGCAGGTCCGGCTTGAATCGCTATCGGCGAGCTGGCTTATTTTTGGCGACGGTTTTGGCTCGGGGTGGGTGCGGGCGATGGTCAAGCGCATTTTTGACATCGTGTGTGCCAGCCTGTTGATCGTCCTGACGCTGCCCATCATGCTGCTGACGGCGCTGCTGATATTGCTCGAAGAGGGTTTTCCCATTTTGTATCGGCAGGAGCGGGTCGGGCTCAATGGCCGCCTGTTCGATGTCGTCAAGTTCCGCAGCATGCAAAAGGATGCCGAAAAAGACGGCCTGCCGCGCTGGGCTACCGCCACGGATGACCGGGTGACCCGGGTGGGCCGCATCATTCGCAAGCTGCGCATCGATGAATTGCCCCAGTTGTTCAGCGTGCTCGGCGGCTCCATGAGCATGGTGGGGCCGCGCCCCGAGCGGCCCTTTTTTGTCGACCGGCTGACGCAGGAAATCCCGTTTTATGCGGTGCGCCACAGCATCAAACCTGGCGTGACAGGGTGGGCACAGGTGCGCTACACGTATGGAGCTTCGGTGGAAGACGCGGCGCAAAAACTTCAATACGACCTGTATTACGTCAAAAATCATTCCCTGCTGCTCGACATTGTGGTGATTTTCGAGACCATCGGTGTTGTCCTCACGCGCCGAGGCGCGCAGTAAAACCGTCATGGCCGCACTGTTGGGCGACATCAAATCTCAACCACGGGGTTCCGCCTGATGATGAGTGGCCAGTCTGGTTTGATGGCCTGGAGCGGTACGCTGGCAGGTTTGGGCTACACGGTGTTTGCCGTGCGACTGCTCCAGATGGGCTACCTGCGCGGCCCCAGGGAGTGGTCCAAGCTGGCGCTGCTGTCGGCGGTGGTTTTGACCGCCCTGTGGGGCTGGGTTGAAGTGGCGCTGTCGCTCTCCGAACTGGCTGTGTTGTCCTTGATTGGCATATTGGCCGACCAATTGCGCTATGCAAGCTGGTTCGGCTTTTTGCTGATGCTGTTGCATGTGAATCATTTCCGCAAGGCGGCGGGCAGTGCCAACTGGCTGATTTACTGGGCCGTGGCGCTGGCCGCGCTGGGTCCACTCGCGCTTGGACTGGGCCTGTTGGGTATCCATGTCTTTTGGGAACCTGCACGCCTGGTGTTGTTCAGTGCCATGGCCATGCCGGTTTTTGCCCTGGTGCTGCTTGAGCAGGTGTTTCGCAATGCCACTGAAGACACACGCTGGGGCATCAAGCCATTGAGCCTGGGCCTGGCTGGTATTTATGTGTTTGATTTGTATCTGTTTTCGCAGGCGGTTTTGTTCAACCGCCCCGATGAAGATGCCTTGAGCATACGGGGGGCAGTGCACGCCCTGATGGTGCCGCTGTTGCTGTTGTCGAGCAGCCGGCGCGGCGACGCAATCGCCATGATCCGCTTGTCGCCCAAAGCGGCATTCCACTCGGCCACCCTTTTGATGGCCGGTTTGTACTTGATCTTCATCTCGGGGGTGGGCTATTACGTGCGCTATTTCGGCGGCGAATGGGGGCGCGCCCTGCAACTGGCCTTGATCGTGCTGGCCTTGGTCGTGCTCATGATCCTGGCCTTGTCGGGCACCATGCGTGCCAAGTTGCGGATTTTTCTGGGCAAACATTTTTTTCGCTACCGTTTCGACTACCGCGAAGAGTGGCTGAAATTCACGCGCGCCCTGTCGACCAAAAACTCACCCCAGGAAATGGGTGAGCAGGTTGTTCGGGGCCTGGCTGACATGCTCGAAAGCCCGGGTGGCGGCTTGTGGTTGCGCGTCAAGGGCGAGGCGGCGTTCAGCCAGACAGCACGCTGGAATCTGGCGCAGATCAGCGACAAGGAAGATACCGATTCAGCCATGTGCCAGTTCATGGGTGAGGGCGGCAGGATCATCAATCTGGAGGAATACCGCTCTTTTGCCAGTCGCTACGGCCAGCTCAGGATTCCGCCCTGGTTGCAGGAGTTGCCGCAAGCCTGGTTGGTGGTGCCGCTGATGAAGGGCGACGAGCTGATTGGCTTTGTGGTGCTGGCCAGCGCCAGAACCGTCTTTGAGGTGAATTGGGAGGTGCTTGACCTGCTCAAGACGGCCGGCCAGCAGGCGGCCAGCTATCTGGCGCAAATGCAGGCTACCGAAGCCTTGCTCGAGGTGCGCAAATTTGACGCCTTCAATAAAATGTCTGCCTTTGTTGTGCACGATCTGAAAAACATTGTGACGCAGCTCTCGCTGATGATGAAAAACGCCAAGCGCCTGGGAGCCAACCCCGAGTTTCAGCAGGACATGTTGATGACCGTCGACAACGCGCTGGAGCGAATGCGCCAGTTGATGTTGCAGTTGCGCGAAGGCGCCACACCGCCTGGGACCGCCGTTGGCGTCAGTCTGGGCGCTATCGCACGCCGCGTGCAGGCGGTGGCGGCCAGCCGGGGGCGCGAGCTTGAACTCGAGCTCACCAACAGCGTCGATACCCGTGGCCATGAAGAGCGGGTCGAGCGCATCATTGGCCACGTTGTGCAAAATGCGTTTGATGCCACCGAACCGGGCGGTCATGTTCGCCTGAAGCTCGAACGCGCTGGCGGGCGCGCCAGGATTGTGGTGACCGACACCGGGCAGGGCATGACGCAGGAATTTATCCGGGATCGGCTTTTCAAGCCGTTCCAGACCACCAAACAGGCTGGCATGGGAATTGGTGCCTACGAAAGTTTCCAGTATGTTCAGGAGCTAGGTGGCAGGATCGACGTGCAGAGTCAGCCAGGCAAGGGCACCTCGGTGACCTTGGAGTTGCCGCTTTTTGATACCCAGAGCAAGTCAGACCTTCATTCCTCAGAGACCGCATGAGCACAGAAAAACCACGTCCACTGATGATCGTCGAAGACGATCTGGCTCTGCAAAAGCAGATCAAGTGGTCGCTTGACCGCTTTGAATCGGTCACCGCCAGTGACCGCGAAAGCGCACTGCAGCAAATGCGCAAAAGCCTGCCCGCCGTGATCACCATGGATCTAGGGCTGCCGCCGGATGCCGATTCGGTCTCCGAGGGTTTCAAGCTGCTCGAGCAGGTGATGGCGTTTGACCCCGACATCAAGGTGATCGTGCTGACCGGCCAAAACGACCAGGCCAATGCGCTGCGCGCGGTGGCCATGGGCGCCTACGATTTTTTTGCCAAGCCGTTTGAGCCTGAATTGCTTAATCTGACCGTCGAGCGCGCATTCAGGCTGTTTGAATTGCAGGCCGAAAACCGGCGCCTGCAAGCCATGTACCAGCCCGATGCGCTGGCCGGCCTGATCACGCGCGACCCCGAAATGCTGCGCCTGTGCCGAATGATCGAAAAAGTGGCCAGCAGCAATGCCACCGTGATGTTGCTCGGCGAAAGTGGCACCGGCAAGGAGGTGATGGCACGCGGCCTGCACCAGGCGTCGCCGCGGCGGGCGGAAAAATTTGTCGCCATCAATTGCGCTGCCATTCCTGAAAACCTGCTCGAAAGCGAGCTTTTCGGTTACGAAAAAGGCGCCTTCACCGGGGCCGGCAAGACCACGCAGGGCAAGATCGAAACGGCCCATGGTGGCACCCTGATGCTTGACGAAATTGGTGATTTGCCGTTTCAGTTGCAGGCCAAGTTGTTGCGCTTCTTGCAGGAACGCGTGATTGAGCGCGTCGGTGGCCGTCATGAGATTGCGGTCGATGTGCGCATCATCTGCGCCACCCATCAGGATCTGGACGCGCTCTGCAAGGAGGGCAAGTTCCGCGAAGACCTGTACTACCGGCTGGCCGAAATCGTCATCAAGATCCCGCCCTTGCGCGCGCGCCTGGGCGATGCGGCACTGCTGGCGCATGCCTTCATGCAGCGCTTTGCGCAGGAGCAGAACCGCAGCAACATGAGCCTGAGCGAAGAAGCAGTGCGGGCGATTGAACTGCACCCCTGGCCGGGCAACATCCGCGAGCTAGAAAACTGCATCCGGCGCGCCACCATCATGGCTGAGGGCAACCAGATCACCTGTGCCGATATCGGTCTGCAAAGCACCTCGCCAGACGCTGTCGATGCGTCGCTCGATTTGCGCGTGATTCGAGATAACGCCGAAAAGAGTGCCATCATCGCGGCACTTGGCCGTGTCAACGGCAATATGCTCAAGGCGGCAGAACTGCTGGGCATCAGTCGCCCCACGCTGTACGATCTGATGCATCGGCTGGGGTTGAAATAGCCAAGCTGTTGCCCCCTTCATTGTTTATATTTCAGGTCCAATCCATGAAGATCACAAAATCACGAGCACAGCTGCTTGTTTCAAGCCTGCTTCTGGCAACGCTGCTGGCTTGCGGCGAAAAACCCGAGGCCATGCTCAACTCGGCCAAAGACTACCTGGCCAAAAATGACAACAAGGCGGCGGTCATCCAGATCAAGAACGCGCTGCAAAGCAACCCCAATCTGCCTGAAGCGCGTTACCTGCTGGGCACCACGCTGCTCAACAGTGGCGACCCGGTGGGCGCCGAGACCGAGTTGCGCAAGGCGCTCGGGCTGAACCATCCCGCTGACCTGGTGGTGCCGCAATTGGCTACTGCCATGCTGGCGCAGGGCCAGGCCAAAAAGGTGACCGACGAGTTCGGCAAGATCGAACTCACTGAAGCCAAAGCCAAAGCCAGCTTGCAGACCTCGCTGGCCGCTGCGTACAGCCAGCAGGGCATGGCAGATGCGGCGCATGCTGCGCTCAAGGCCGCTTTGGTAGCCGACCCGGACTATGTGCCGGCGCTGCTGGTTAAGGCCCGGCAACAGGCCGCACAGCGCGAAGTCGATGACGCCATGGCAACTGTAGAAGAGGCCATCGGCAAGTCGCCCACCAGTGTCGATGCCTGGAAGCTCAAGGGTGATTTGCTGCGCTATGCCAGGAACCAGCCGACTGAGGCCATGGCAGCGTACCGCAAGTCGATCGAGATCAAGCCTGATTTTATGGCCGGCCAGGCCGCTGTCATCACGCTGCTGTTGCAGCAGAACCAGCTGCCCGAGGCCACCACGCAAATCGGGCAGCTTGCAAAATTCAGCCCGAACCATCCGCAAACCAAATACCTGCAGGCGCAACTGGCGTTCCAGAAAAAGGATTTCAAGACCGCGCGCGACTTGATCCAGCAGGTCCTGCAGGTTGCACCGGGCAACGTGCAGGCGCTGCAGCTGGCCGGCGCGGTCGAGATGCAGCTCAATTCGCCGGCGCAAGCCGAGGCGCATTTCAGCAAGGTGCTGCAGGCCGCGCCTGATCTGCCGCTGGCCCGGCGCATGTTGGTCATGATCTACCTGCGCACCGGCCAGCCCGCCAAGGCGCTGGAAACCTTGACGCCCGGCCTGAATCGCGACAATGTGGACCCGGCACTGTTTCCGCTGGCAGGCGAGGTTTATTTGCAGAACAACGATCTCAAAATGGCGGAGGAATACTTTACCAAGGCCCGCCAGCAAGACCCCGAAAATGCCAGAAATCGCACCGCTTTGGCCTTGACACATCTGGTGGGAGGCCAGACGGAATTGGCGTTGGGTGAACTTGAATCGATTGCCGCCTCGGACAGCGGCACCACCGCCGACCTGGCCCTGATCAGCGCGCACCTGAGGCGCCAGGAATTTGACAAGGCGTTGAAAGCCGTTGACGGGCTGGAAAAAAAGCAGGCTGACCAACCACTCGCCGCCAACCTGCGCGGCCGGATTTTGCTGGCCAAGAAAGACGTGCCTGGCGCGCGCAAGAGTTTTGAGCGCGCCCTCGAAATCGACCCCATGTATTTCCCGGCGGTGGCCAGCCTGGCCAGTCTTGACCTGGCCGACAAGAAACCCGAAGAAGCCAAAAAGCGTTTTCAGGCTGTGCTGGCCAAAAACCCCAAGCATGGACAGGCGCTGCTGGCGCTGGCGGAACTGGCGGCCCGCACCGGTGCGCCCAAGGAAGAAGTCGCCAAGCTGATTGGCAACGCCGTGTCGGCCAATCCTGCCGAGGCGGCGCCGCGCCTGTTGCTGATTGACTTTCATTTGCGCAACAAGGACGTCAAGCTGGCCACCTCGGCCGCGCAGGATGCCGTGGCTGCCCTGCCGGACAACCCCGAACTGCTTGATGCGCTGGGTCGCACACAACTGGCGGCGGGTGAAATCAACCAGGCTCTGGCCAGCTACAACAAGCTCGCCACCCTGCAGCCCCTGTCGCCGCTGCCGCACATGCGCATGGCCGATGTGCATCTGGCCAACAAGAACAAGGAAGCCGCTGCCGCCAGCCTGCGCAAGGCGCTGGAACTGAAACCCGACCTGCGGCAAGCCCAGCGCGGCAGCATCCTGCTCGACGTTGACAGCAAAAACATCGAGGGCGCGATGGCTACCGCGCGAAACATCCAGAAACAAAGCCCGAAAGATGCCACGGGCTACGTGCTGGAGGGCGACATCCACGCCTCCCAGAAAAATTGGGACAACGCCGCTACCGCCTACCGCAACGGGCTCAAGCAGGTCAGCTCCACCGAACTGGCCGTCAAGCTGCATGCGGTGCTTCGGGCCGCCAAAAAAACGGTTGAGGCCGACAAGTTTGCAGCCGGCTGGCAAAAGGACCACCCCAAGGATGGCGCCTTCATGCTGTACCTGGGAGACGGCGACATTGCACGCAAGGATTACACCACTGCCGAAAAGCTTTACACCGCCGTGACCAAGGTGCAGCCCAACAATGCCGTAGCCTACAACAACCTGGCCTGGGTCACGGCCAAGTTGAACAGGGAGGGCGCCATCGCCCTGGCCGAAAAGGCCAACGCCCTGGCGCCCAACCAGCCGGCATTCATGGACACGCTGGCGGTGCTGCTGTCGGACAAGGGCGACTACACCCGGGCGCTGGAACTGCAGACCAAAGTGATGGCACTGCAGCCCCAAAACCCGGTGTTCAAGCTGAACCTGGCCAAGATTCATCTCAAGGGCGGCAAGAAGGAACTGGCGAAAAAGGAACTCGACGACCTGTCGAAACTGGGCGACAAGTTTGACGGGCAGGCAGAGGTGACTGAATTGTTGAAGGGTCTATGAAACTGTCGGGATTTTTTACAAATTTGCCAAAAATACTGATGACAATTTTGAAATCATGATAAAAATCATCATGTTATTTCGCTGGCATTAAAATTGCATGGGTATTCATATTTGAATCTCGAGACCAAATTAATGATAATGTGATGGACTCGCTTAATTCACATGATGTTCAACTCATACGGTCTTCATAAGTTAAATGATTGGCGGTGATGGCATGACTGATATAGACAAATTCAAGCAGGCTTCTGACAAGCCTCTTGGCGTGTCCAGCCGTGCCGAACGGCGGTTTTTTCTTGGAAAAGGTGTCAAGGCCGCGCCTTTCATTCTGACCTTGGCCAGTCAGCCTGCGCTCGGTGAGATTTGTTTTACCCCATCACGCTCGCTGTCCAAAAACACCAGCATTTCCCAACAGGGAAAAGACGGTGTGTGCACTGGTGCAGAGTCACCCGGCAACTACAAGGCGCAACAGGACCCAAAGGCCAATGCCTATCACTGGCCGGTTTCTGTTAAACCAACTTACCTACTGCACCCCACTTTCCATATGGGTAACAGCGAGGGAGTTACCAAGTTCACCAAGATGGTTCATGACCAGGAAGTGAGCAAAACTTTCGGCGAAGCGCTAGAGGTCCATACAGGCGGTCAGGTTCACTTTCATCTGATTGGCGCATACCTCAATGTGTTGGGGGGCAATGGAGCTGTCATTCCCCCAAATGTCATGACTGCCCAGGGAATACTTGATATTTGGTATGAATTCGCAACAAAGGGCTACTATGAACCCATGGCCGGGGTGAAATGGTATGCAGAAGAGATCAAGAGTTACCTGATAGAGAATGGGATCGTCAAGTAGCGTTTGCCGACCATGATGGAAGTGGCAGGGAGATTTCTGGTCAAACAGTGGGCCGATGGTAGCGTTGTCTTTGACCGACAATTGGGTGATACCCATGCACTCGACCCCGTAGCGGCGGCAGTTTTCCTCTCCTTCAACAAGGGTGAGCGCGAACGAGCCGTATTGCTGGCAATACTGTCCCCGTTTTATGCGCAAGACGCCCAGCAGGACATGAACTCCCGGCTGGATGATCTGATTGAGCAGTTATCCATGCTTGACCTTGTGAAAGCGGACGTCAATTGAGTCAAGCCTTGAGCAGGGTGGGTGAACTGTCGTTGACCGAGCTACGAAGCCACCTTGCAGATGGCTCCTTCGCATTGCAAACCGGGGCATTGCTGACGCGTATCACCACCCATTTTGAGGATGTTGCGCGTTCACTGCATGTTCTTTATGCATATCATCCCTATCAGATCAATCCGGATTTTGCCGATTTTCATGTCGAAATCCGACAGCCTCGCAATATCAGGCGTTGGTTCAGACCACAAGCCGAGTTTCTGATGGATGGTGATCCACCCTTTGAACCCTTGCCGCGCGACCAGGCGCCGGCCTTTTTCGAATGGGGTCTCAACTGGTCTATTGCCGCCTCTTGTCATCAATGGCTCACGCTGCATGCCGCTTCGCTGGAGCGCAACGGTTTGGCTGTCATTCTCCCGGCGCCACCGGGTTCAGGGAAAAGTACCCTTTGCACGGTACTTGCCCTTCGCGGCTGGCGGCTACTGTCCGATGAACTCACCCTGATCAACCCGCAGTCCATATCGGCCAGTGCGCTGGCGAGGCCCATCAATTTGAAGAATGCCTCGATCGATTTGATCCGTGAATTTGATCCGGACAGCGTATGGGGACCGGAGACCTACGACACGGCCAAAGGTCGTGTTGCGCATCTTCGCCCCCCCCGTGACAGTGTGGACAACATGTTGCAGACCGCGCAGCCGCGTTGGATTGTGTTTCCGCGCTACTGCGCTGGTTCTGCGCCCCTGTTGGAGACGCGTGGCAAGGCGCTGACATGTATTCATTTTGCGGAGAATGCTTTCAATTACAGCACCCATGGTGATCTTGGGTTCGACGTGGTGGGTCGTCTGGTAGACCAGTGTGACTGTTATGACTTCACCTATAGCCGATTCGAAGATGCACTGGAAGTGTTCGACTGGCTAGCGGCTGGCGACGCTGTCTGAATCCATGATGCATCTCCGCGACGCGTTTCCCGCCCAGGCACTGATTGATGCCATCAGGTTTCCGCAGCGTTTGCCGGGTACGCCTTTGCGTGACTGGGATTCGCTGCTCAGGCTGGCCAAGCGCGCCAATTTGATCGGACGGCTTGCCGAGGGTGTACATCGTCACGGTTTGACGGATGAGCTGCCAGCGCAAGTGAAGACCCACCTGCGCTCAGCGCGCGTGCTGAGCGCGCACCAGCGGCAGGCCATCGCCTGGGAGGCGCGGCATATTGGCAAAGCGCTCAAACCGACGGGGTTACCGCTGATTTTGCTCAAAGGTGCTGCCTATGCCGTAGCGGATCTTTCCGCAGCACAGGGCCGTCTTTTCGGCGACGTGGATGTGTTGCTGCCCAAAGCTTGTCTGAATCAGGCAGAGGCCGCATTGATGCTGAACGGCTGGGCTTCGGGTCAAGCCGATCACTACGACGAGCGCTACTACAGACGCTGGATGCACGAATTGCCTCCCATGTCGCACCGCAGGCGCGGCACGGTGATCGACGTGCATCACAACATCCTGCCATTGACTGCACGCAACGCGCCCTCAGCAGACTTGTTGATGGATGCCAGTGTGCCTGTCGCGGGGACGGATTTTCGTGTTCTGTCGCCATGCGATATGGTGATTCACAGCGCAACCCACCTGTTTCACGAAGGCGAACTGCAGAACGGGTTGCGCGACCTTTTTGATCTGGATGCGCTGCTGGGTGAGCTATCCGGGCGACAGCCGGATTTCTGGTCTGCCTTGATTGACCGTGCAAAAGTGCTCGGACTGGTATGGCCGCTCCATCTTGCATTGCGTTACACCCAAGTTGTTTTAGGCACAGAAATTCCACAGCAGGCACGTCAAAACATGTCTGAAATAGCTGCGAAAAGTGGGTTCTCGCAACGTCTTTTCGATGCCATGTATCTGCGGGCGTTCAAGCCAGACCATCGACTGTGCAGTGATTTTTCAACTGAAGTTGCCCGGGCAGCCCTTTATCTCAGGGGCCACTATCTGCGAATGCCTGTTGGCCTGTTGGCGATGCATCTGGGACGAAAATCTGTCATGCGCATGTTTAAAAATACCAGCCGGTCGATTTGATCGAGAGACCTGTGCTGTTGATATGGCTGCGACAGCATGAGGAAAACATGAATTTAAAACCCCTGTTTTATTTATCCTAAATCCGGCAGTTGTCAAACTGAAATTGGGTGGAAACCCAATGCTGGTGC
>JBBINL010000034.1:0-18195 GCA_037443905.1 Burkholderiales bacterium
CCGGCCACCGGCGCAACGCTTGGGATGGGTGTGTTGGTGCATGTGTTGTCTCCTGTTTGTTGAGCATTGAACATTTGAATATTGCAGCTTGTATTTTGAATCGGAATTCAGATGGTTTCCCCCCCCCGATTTAGGGGGGAATGTGCGCTGATCTGTCAACCCAATATCAGGGTAAACCCGATAGTCAACGGGTGGGGGTTACCATGGCGGCTGGTGCGAAGACCTCCACAGTTTGGCAAGCATCTGAACTTTTTTATTGGATGAGGATGACAAGATGACCAAGCGGACTGAACCATTGCCCTCCGGGGGGGGTGATCCGCAGCTCCTTTTAAAGTTCACGCCACCCAGGATTCCCAGGACCGTGCTGGAGCGGGTTCGGCTCAGCAGCCAACGGCCTGAGTTCGCAGACAAGTCTGTGGTGGCCATTCAGGCCACTGCGGGTTCGGGCAAAACGTCGTTATTGGCGCAGTGGCGCAAGGAAGCCCTGCAGACCGGCGCCGTGGTGACCTGGCTCACGCTGGACAGTCTGGACGATGACGGACGTCTGGTCGTGGCGCTCACCCAGGCCATGCGCGCCAGCAGCGGGCGACCCACTTTTGGCCAATCCTGGACGTGGGAAACACAGTCTGAACCGGGGCCGCTCGCCGCCTTGACGGCCTGGCTGGCGGAGGTGGCCGAAATGGCCGTTGAGACGCTGCTGATTCTTGACGATCTTCATGCCTTGCCCGAAGCGACCCTCAATTCGTCGCTGCTCTACCTTTTGCTCAATGCCCCGGCCAACCTCAAAATTGTCACGGCCTCGCGCAAAGCCATTGCACTGCCGATGGCAGAGCTGTTGTCGCGCGGGCGCTTTGCCACGATCCTGGATCAGGACTTGCGCTTTGATCTGGATGAAACCATTGTGTTGCTGCGGGCACGCTTTGGCCAGCGCATCACCATGGACAGTTGCGTGCGCCTGTACGATCTTACCGAAGGCTGGCCACTTGGGGTGCAGCTGGCCGTCTCGTCGATCGAGCGCAGTGCCGACATTCAGGAGGCGATTGCCGGTTTTTCGGTCAAGGCCAGCGACATGCAGCGCTACTTTGTGGACTGTCTGGTGGACCATCTGCCCGCGCCCATGGCGCAGTTTTTGGTGCGTGTCTCGTTTGTCGATGACTTGTCTCCCGGGCTGTGCCTGGCCATCACGGGCGATGCGGCAAGCGGTGACATGTTGAAGAAATTGTGCGAGCTGACGCCAATTTTCATTGAAGGCCTGGCGAGCGACTGGATGCACATCCATCCGCTGGCGCGTGAATTCCTGATGGAGCGGTTCGAGAAGCTGCCTGAGTCGCAGAAGTGTGATCTGCACGCGCGTGCAGGACATTGGTTTGAACAGCACAGGCTGTTTGAGGCCGCCGCGCGCCATATGCTCAAAGCCGGCCTGGATGAGCAGGCCTATGACTTGGTCGAGCGCTGTTTGCACGCCGTCGTGGCCAACGGAAATGTCTCGCTGGTCACCTTCTGGATGGATCGCATGCCCGCTGCTGAAATCATGCGGCGCACCAGCTTGCGGCTGACGGTGGGCTGGACTCTGGCGCAGAGTGAACGCTACGCGGAAGCGGCAAAAACCGTCGAGTCCATCATCAATGACCCGACAGCCGCTGATGGCGACAAATGCGAAAGTGCCGAGATTTGTGCCACTGCCGCCTTTTTTGCCGATGACATCGACGGCATGGCGCCCTATGTTGCAGCGTGGTACGAGGCCCTGCCGCCGCAATCGATGATGCACAAGCTCATCGGCGCCAACCAGTTGGCGGTGTTGACGGTGTACCGCGGCGCACCGGAGCAGGCGCGTTATGCCCTGGCCAGCCTGCAAAACGTCGACAAGGTGGGCAGCTACACGCTCGGTTGGCGCGACTGGCTGATCGGGCTGAGCTACCTGTGGGAAGGCCAGGTTGACCTGGCAGCCAAAAAACTGAGCCCCGCCCTTACACGGGCCGAGCAGAGCGCCGGTCGGCGCAGCCCGATTGCGGTGATGCTGGCCGTGGCACTTGCGTCTGCGCTTTGGGAGTGCAACCAGCCCAAGGAGGCAGCCACCCTGATCGCGAATCGGCTCGATATTCTGGAGCGGCGCACGCCGCCGGATGCGATCGTGATGGGTTATGTCAATGCGGCACGCGTCGAGTTGGCAGGCAACCGAGAGCAAAACGCACTTGAGTTGCTGGATTATCTGTTTGACCTGGGCGAAGCGCGCCATCTGCCACGCTTGTGCATTGTCAGCCTGGGCGAACGCATCCGCATGCTGGCGCTGCTCAGACGCGGCGATGTGTGCGCAGTGACCGCCCGAAAGCTCGAAGCCTTTGTCAGCAGGTTGGGCAATCACCCTTGGGGTCTGCTGGGGCCGCTCATTGAAGTTCAAATTGGCATGGCCCGGGCCTATGCCGCCGTTGCGCACAACGACTGGAAGCAGGCACTCGTCCACCTGAACGCCATTGCGCCCGTGTCTGAAAAGATGCGCCGCGGTCGCGAAACCCTGCGCATTCAGCTTTTGAAAGCGCTGGCCATGAAGCGCTGCGGCGAAGATGGTGTGCCGCTGCTGCGCGAAGCGCACGGCATGGCCGAACTGTGGGGAATGGCGCGGATACTCCCAGACACGCACCCCGATCTGGTCGAATGGGCCGATCATCTGAAATTGGGCCAGGGGAGTGCCATTGCGTCTGGCGACCGGGCGGGCCAGACCCTGGCGCCGGCCGCACCTGCTGAAAAACCGCGCGCTGCCGCGGTGTCGCGTGTTGCCAAAAAAACGCTGCTGTCGCCCAAGGAGCTCGAAGTGATCAGGCTGCTGGCCAACAACCTGTCGAACAAGCAAATCGGGCTGGCCATGGGCGTGAGCGACGAGACCATCAAGTGGCACCTGAAAAACCTGTTCGGAAAACTCAATGCCGGCAGTCGCAAGCATCTCGTGGCCCGAGCCCGCATCATGGGGCTCATTGAGTATTAAGCTGAGCTCACTTGCTCAGGATATGGATGGCCACCGAGGCTTCCTCGATGCCCTGCAGACCGCCGCCATTCTCCTGAATCGCGTGCCGCACGCCTGCCACCTGGCGGGCCCCGGCTTCGCCGCGCAACTGCGTGGTCAGTTCATACAACTGGCCCAGACCGGTGGCCCCCAGCGGATGGCCTTTTGATTCGAGGCCGCCGGACGGGTTCACCGGAATCCGCCCGCCCAGGGTGAATTCGCCACGCTCGGCCGCCGCTCCACCCTGGCCCAGCGGCACAAAACCCAGGTTTTCGACCTGAATGATCTCGCCCATGGCTGAGGCATCATGCACCTCGGCCAGGCCCATGTCCTGCGGCCCCAGACCGGCCTGCTCGTAGGCCTGTTGTGCCGCCAGGCGGCTGACGTGCAATTCGGGTTGATTCATGCGCCGGTGGCTGAAGCTGCGCATCACGCTGGCAGCCACCTTGACACAGCGCTTTCGGTCAGCACCAATGCGCTTGAGCCCTTCCTCGGTGCACAGAATGGCTGCCGCAGCACCATCTGACAACGGGGCGCACATCGGCAGTGTGAGCGGATAGGTGATCGGAGGCGCCGCAAGAATCTCGTCAATTGTCAAGGCCTTGCGAATCTGCGAGTAGGGGTTGTGCACCGAGTGGCCGTGGTTCTTGGAGGACACGGCAGCAAGTTGCCGTTGGGTGGTTCCATAGGTCTTCATGTGGTAGCGGCAAAAAGCAGCATAGATGGCCATGAAGCTGCTATAGGGCCGGTCTGACTCCGAGCCGGGAGGAACCTCGACACCTTCGCCCATTTTGACCAGGGTCTGGTAGTTTTCGTCGGCACGCGAGACGTCCCAACCCGCATCGAACATGGAAAAGGCCTTGAGCTTGTCGGCAATGTTCATTTTTTCGGCCCCCAGGGCCAGCGCGACGTCCGCATTGCCGGCACGCAGGTTCTGGATGGCCAGGTGAAATGCGGTGCTGCCCGAGGCACAGGCGTTTTCGACGTTGTAAATCGGGATCGAGTCGATGCCGATTTTGCTGAACACCACTTGCCCCGGAATGGCGCTCTGCCCTTGCAGAAAACCCTGGGTCATGCCCGAATAAAAGGCCACGCCAATATCGGAAATCTGGCAATTGGCATCCTTGACGGCTCCGTCGAGCGCCTCGCGCGCCAGGTCATGCACCGAGCGTTCCAGATGGCGGCCAAACACCGTCATGGCGATGCCGGCTATGTAAACAGTTGTCATGACGCAACCCCGCTCTGGGATGCATGGTGGTTCAGGGGGCGGTATGTCATAGCAAAATTCTCCAGTCATTTCCTCTTGCCAGGGCAGCATGAAAACATGGGCGCCATATTAGGCTGACGGGTGCCAAAGCAGCCCCCCCGCAACAGGGGGGAGACTGCTCGACGCCCTATCCGAAGGTGGCTTCAGACTGCATCGCCGCCTGAGCCGGCAGGTCATACGCAATGCCCTGCCAGTTGGCGCCACCCAGGCGCGTCACAAAGTCGGCAACAAAGGCCAGCGCCTGCCCTGCTTCAGGCAGCCAATGCACTGCCTGCCAGACGTGCGGCATCTCTTGCCACACCTGCAATTCGGCATAGGTACCCCCGGCACGCGCCAGGTCAAACGCCTTGCGCGACTGAAACAGCAGCATTTCGGTGCTGCCCGCCTGAAACAGCAGCGGCGGCAAGCCGTGCAGACTGCCGGCACAGGGGGATATGGCTGGATCGTAAGCACCGATCTGGCTCACCACAACGCGCTGCATCAGATCGAGCATGCCGGGTCCGACCATCGGATCGGTCAGCGTGGACTGCGCATCAAGGTCGCGCAGCGAGTCCGCGCAGCTCCCCGGGGAAAACATCACGCCGCAGGCTGGCAGCGGCAAACCGGCATCGCGAATGCGCTGCAAGGTCGACAGCACCAGCAGGCCACCCGCGGAATCCCCAATCAGGACGATGTTCGCAGCGTCATGCCCATCGACGATCAACCAGCGGTAGGCCGCCAGACAGTCTTCGTGGGCGGCGGGAAGGGGGTAATCGGGTGCTAGCCGGTAATGCGGCATGAACGCCCGGGCGCCCAGGGTTTTGCACAGTCGCGCTGCCAGTCGCCCATGCAGGTGCGGTGTGCTGAGCATGAAACCGCCGCCATGCAGATAAAGGATGACACGTTTGGTGAACGATCCGCGCGGATTGATCCACTCCGCCGAAAGGCCATTGGCGCGCACGCTTTGACGCTCGAAACCGGTGTCTCCGCCACGCCCCCCCAGCCAGCGGTCGAGCTTGACCATCATGGCTCTGGCTTCAGGCAGCCCGACGTGCTCGGGCAGCATTTTCTTGACGACATGGCGGTAGAAGGTCAGCAGACCTCGCGCTTGCCAGCTCAAACGCGCGCGGGAACTTGGGAGAACGGTGTCGAAGTTGGTGCTGGTCTGTTCTAACGCCATGTCAGGTGGCACTCCGTTTGGTGCTGCGCTTGCGCGCCGGGGTGGCACGCTTCTTCTTTGGAGCGGCGTCGCTCAAGGCGCTGGCCGCCTGTTCCAGTTCGTCAAATGACAGCTGCACCAATTCGCTCAGGCGCTCGACATCGCCCACCACCGATTTCAGGGACGTGATCGACACATAGGTGTTTTCAGCGTAGGTGTAAATGCCGTACATCAGGCGTGTGCCCAGCGACGGACCCATGAAGGGCACAAAGTAGTCCAGGTGGCTACCTTTCAGATACAGCGTGGTGGGCATGCCGTAGGGGTTGGAGATCATCAAGTTGGCCGTGACCGGCAAGCTTTCGCCAACCCGCACCAGGTCAGGGGCTGCTGCCAATCCCATGTTGATCATGGCATAGAGCTTGGCACCCGCCGCGTCAAGTGAACCAATTTCGGCTTTGGCGCTGCCCATGGCGGTCTTGACAGCGGCCAGGCGCTCCAGCGGCTGGGCGCCGGGCTGGCCCAATGGCACCAGCGCGCCAGAGAGCTGGTTGCCGGCACCCGGTACCTTGATGGCCATCGGCACCATGGCGATCAAGGGTTTGGTGACGGCCATGCCCAGCTCTTCAAGGTAACGCGCGTAGGCCGCGTCAACGACCGCCGTCATCACATCGTTGAAGGTGGTTTCGGTCGCTTTGGCCAGCGCCTTGACGCGCGCAACCGGTACCCGGGCCACGCCGTAGGTTCGCGCACTGGAGCCGTTGCGCTCGGGGCGGGTCTCGGGTGCCGCCAGTGGCAGGGCGATATGCCTGCCGCCGCCTGCCTGCAAGCCTTGTTGCAGGAACACCTTGCCGATGCCGGTCGCCGCACTCACCGATTGCTTGAGCAATTTGACGGCCTTGCTGATGCTGGAGGACTGCTCGCTTTTCGCCCTGGGCTCATGTGACACGGCCACCTGCTTCAGCCAGGTCGACAAGCCCTGCCAGGGTGCCTTGAAGGTCTTGGCCTGTGGTGAATCGGACATCATCTCGCCCATCAGGCGAAAGAGGCTGATGCCGTCCCACTGCGAATGGTGGGCGACAAACAGGAACGCGAAGCGTCCGCCTTCCAGGCCGTCGATCCAGTGCAGGCGCCAAAGCGGTTTGTCCCAGCTCAGCGACGGACCGGCAAGTTCCGCGGCCAGGGCCAGCAGTTGCTGGTTGGTGCCGGTGGAAGGCAAACGGGTATCGAACACATGCTGGGACAGATCAACATCCACCTCTTCCCAGTGCGGCAGGGTGCCCAGCTTCCACTGTGGGCGCAGATTGAAGGGCGCGCCCACCGCACGTCGCTTCATGGTGCGCAACAGACGCCTGGCATAGTCTGGCGCAGCACCTTCGGGCGGCGTGAACACATACAGAACAGCACCATGCACGGGCACAACCTTGGATTCCAGCAGGAACCAGGACATGTCCAGGGGCATCATTTTGAGCATCATCGGCTCCTTTCAGATTTTTCGGTCGGATTGATTCCAGTACTGCTGGCGGATGTCTTTCTTGAGCACCTTGCCCACCGGGCTGCGCGGCAAAGCCGCAATGAATTCTACGGTTTTGGGTGCCTTGACCGAGCCGAGTTTTTGCTTGCACAAGGCAATCAGTTCTTCGGCAGTGACGCTCTGGCCCTTGTTGAGTTCAACAACCGCTTTCACGGCCTCACCCCATTTTTCGTCGGGCACACCGATCACGGCGCAGTCCTGCACCGCCGGGTGGCCCCAGATCACCTGCTCGACTTCGCTCGGGTAAACGTTGAAACCGCCGGAGATGATCATGTCCTTCTTGCGGTCGGTGATGTGCAGATAACCTTCGCCGTCGATGTGGCCGATGTCGCCGGTGTGCAGCCAGCCGTCGATGATGGTCTCGGCGGTCTTGTCGGGGGCCTTGTAGTAGCCCTTCATGACCAGGTCGCCGCGCACACAGATCTCGCCAGTCTCGCCCTGGGCAAGGATGTGATTGGCCTCGTTCATGATTTCGACATGGATCAGCGGATTGGGCCGGCCGACAGACGACAGGCGCTCGTCGGAGGCCAGCTTGCCGGCCACCATGTGCTCACCCGGCGGCAAGAACGAGATCGAGGCCGGCGCCTCGGTCTGGCCATAACCGCCCATCATGACCGGGCCGATGACGTCAATGGCCTGCTTGAGTTTTTCCACCGACATCGGCGCCGCGCCGTACAGGAAATACTTGACCGAGGAAAAGTCAACTTTCTTGCCCAGATCAGGGATATCCAGCAGGCGGTAGATCACCGTGGGCGGCAAGAACAGCTCGGTCACCTTGTATTTGGGAATGGTCCCGAGCAGCACGGCTGGATCGGGCTTGGTCACCACCACCACCGTGCCGCCGAGGGCGGTGCAAGGCAGCGACAGCAGACCGGCGGTATGCGTCATGGGTGCCGCCGCCAGATTGACCGGCTTGTCGTCGGCGCCATAGTGGCAGGAAATCATGAAGTGCGCGCAGAAGGTCTGCGCACTGCGGTGGGTGTTCATCACACCCTTCGGGCTGCCGGTGGTGCCACCGGTGGACGACAGCATGACCACATCGTCCATGTCGACCGTCAGATGGGGGCGCGTGGCCGGCTGGCCCGCAATCCAGTTCGTCAGCGATACCGCGCCGGCGACTTCAGGCGCGTCGCCGTCCACACAGATCCAGTGTCTGACCTTGGGCAGACGGGTTTGCAGCGCGGCAATCACAGCCGCGAAATACTGCTGGAAAAACAGCACTTCGCAGTCAAAAGCGTCCAGCACATAGTGATTTTCGTCGGCCGAATTGCGCGCACCCACAGGTATCCAGGTCATGTTGGCGCGCCACAGCCCGAGCGTGCAGGTCCAGGCCGTCACGTCGTTGGCGGCCCAGACCGCGCCCTTGGTTTCCTTGGGCAAACCTTGCGCCAGCAAGGCGTTGGCGATGCGGCAGGAGAGCTCGCCCACCTCATTGAAACTGTAGGGGCGATCGTCCTGGATGTAGGCAGCCCCGGTGGGGTTGCTGCGCCAGCCGCGGTCAAAAAAATCGATGATGGCCATGGCGTGTCTCCTGCTTACAGCTGTTGCACCGTGGCGCGAGCCAGGCCGCGCTGTTCCAGAAAGCCGAGCAGGTAGCGGTGGCCAAAGGCCTTGCAGCCAGAGGCAAAACCGACCTTGGCGGTTTCACCGTCGAGCAGCTTGAGGGCAGCGGCCGCCTGCAAGGCGCCGGTGGAAATGTAGGGCGTGATGCCATGGACGGTGGCGCGAACCGCAGCCAGTTGGCCGCGGCCGATGGCGACGTCCACGGTACGCTGGATGGTGGTGCGCTCGCGCGGCGGCATGACAGGGGTGGTGGAGTCAACCAGGCTCTTGATCACAAGGTCCTGCTGCTCCTGGGGCAGCTGCTTGTATTCGGTGTCCCACTTCTGGGTCAGACCGTGCACCATTTGCATCACCTGGTTGTCGTAAAAGCCAACGCTGGAAGAGCAGCTGCGCACGCGTGCGTCGTGCTCATAGAAGATCGGCAGCGAGGTACCACCCCAGGGAATGCAAAACACCGGCGTGATGAAGTTGGGATCAACCACATTGAAGGAGGCCGAGCGCGGATGCGGCACCAGCTTCTTTTCCCACAGGTAACACTGTTCGGCGCGCATGAGCTCAAAGATCGAGCCGGCCGAGCCCAGGCTCACGCCAGCCACGTCACGCGGGCCACGGCACAGCGTGGCGGTTTCCAGGGCATCGATACCATGCGTTTCCAGCGCCAGCTCGGCCGCTATCTGAGCGAAGGCGTACATGTAGGACAGCGACGGCGACACCAACAGGCCAGCCTGACGGTAGAGTTCACCAAACTGCTCACGCACGGTGCGCATGTAGGACTGCTCGCCGGTGGTGTCCAGGTAATGGCAGCCGGCCTTGAGTGCGGCCTCCACCGCGACCAGACCAAAGTTGACGAACGGGCCCACGGTGTTGCAGACCACCTTGGCGCCCTGGAAGGCCTTGGTCAGCGACTCGACGTTGTGCTCGGCTTCAATCAGTTCATAGGTGGCCGACTCGAGACGCACGACACGCTGCGCCATCATTTCTTGCGTGCGCTTGGCATTGCGGGAGACTGCGGTGAAAGGGATGTTCTGGTCGATCAGCCAGTCCATGATCAACATGCCGGTGTAACCACTGGCGCCATAGACGACGATTGGATGTTTTGCCATTTTGGGTATTCCTGAGATTCAAGTGAGGGGGTTGTGGGTTGGGTTCAGTTCTGGGTCCAGCCGTTTTCGTACATCAGCTGGCACATGAAACCCAGACGGGTAGAGAGCATGGTGTTTTCGCCGTCCTCGATCAAGGCAGCGCGCACATCGCGCATCAATTTCTCGATCGGGTATTCGAGCGTGGTGCCGTTGCCACCAAAGAGCCGGAACGCTTCCATGACCACCTTTTCGGCTTCTTCGGTCACGGTCACCTTGCCCGAAGCGGTGGCCCAGGGGTGCCCCTGAGGCGTCAGACGGGCATAAGCCAGTGAGCGGCGCGCGACACCACGGCACAGTTCAACACGGCGCATCATGTCGCCAATGCGGAAGCGGGTGAGCTGGTGGTCCATGAGCAGTTGTCCACCCTGCTTGCGCTCGTGGCAATAGGCCAGGGCCATCTCGAAGGCGGCGCGAGCCACCCCGGTAAACATCTGCGACATGTGGGTGCCGGCAAAAGACCAGGCCGATGCAACATTGCCGTAATACTCGTCCTTGAGGGCAATGGCAAAGCGTTTCGGGATCCTGACGTTGTCAAAATAGATTTCGCCCTGCGGCAGCGCGCGCTGACCGATCTTTTCCAGTGGCTTGCCTTTGGAGATGCCGGGCAGGTCCAAAGGAACGATCGCGCAGACGCCATTGGGGCGACCGTCGGCACCGTAAGGGCCGTCACCGTAATCGGCACCCAGATAAGCGAGCGCCACCTGTGCCACCGGGCCGTTGGAGACCCAGGCCGAGCATTGGCCATTGATGATGATCTCATCCTTGCCGACGCTGGCACGCATGGTGCCCTTGTTGCCGGGCGCTCCGGCCACCCACTCGCGCTTCATGTCGAAGGCACCCACGTCGGTGCCCTTGTCCGGGTGGGAAATCATCCAGCAGCCGATCTTGCCGGTGCACAGGTCAACCAGTTCCTGATTGCCAATCGCCCTGGCCATTTCAAGGGGGAACTGCATCACCGTCAGGGAGACACCCAGACCGGCATCGCCCCAGCCCATTTCTTCGCTGATCAGGGATTCAACACGAATCGCCATGTCTGGCGGCATCTGCTGCAAAAGCTCGGAATCCAGCCCGAGCTTGGCAGCTTCGGCATAAACCGAATACAAGGGTGAACCCGGCGCAATGACTTGCTCGGCGGTCATCTTGTCGAGCTCGCGCCCGATCGGGCGCAGCACTTTTTTGGCAAACTGGTGCACGCTGTGCTGGATGGCGTGCTCTTCTTCGCTCATGGGGGTTTCAAAACCCGTCAAGCTGATGGTCGGCAGCTTGATTTCGGTACTCAGTTTCATCATCGTTCTCCTTTATAGCCAGTCGGTGCCGGCCTGTTTGTGGTGGAATTCATTTCAGCGTTGTGGTCAATGCAGACCTCGGAATCCGGCAGCTCTGCAAGCATCATGCCTTGATGACCAGGATGAAATGTAAGGCTGCAAATGGCAGAAATCCCCCCCAGCAACGGGGGGGGGGAGCTGAGACTTCCCGCCCCAGCACCGAAGTCGCTGCCCGGTGCCACGCCCCTTGTGCGACCACCCGCGGCGGGGGGGGTATCAGGGGCGCGCAAAAACCACAATCCGTGCAGATTTCCGATGCTGCAAAACGGCCGACCGCTCGTGTCGTGCGACAGGTCGCGCAAAGCACAATTGCCTCTAACACGGATAGAAAATCAATGAAAACGTTTCACCACATGGGTCTGAGAATGAGCGCCTGGCAGCGAGGCAAGGTCTGGCTATGCGCTGCTGCGCTGGCGACGCTGACCGCCGGAGCCAGCGCCCAGGAGGCCGCGCCAGACGCGCAAGCGGCCCGCATCCAGTCGGTGGCCGAAGAGGCCTACATCTACGGCCTGCCGATCGTCATGAACTACGCGGTGATGTATTCCTATGCGGTTGACAAGAGTTCGTCGCAGTTCAAGGCGCCGTTCAATCAGTTGCACAACGACGCCCGCGTGTTTACTCCGAAAGATACGTCGGTCATCACACCCAACAGCGACACGCCGTATTCGCTGTCCTGGCTGGACCTGCGCGCCGAGCCGGTGGTGATCAGCGTGCCAGCAGTCGAGAAAAAGCGTTATTACTCGGTGCAACTGGTGGACGGCAACACCTTCAACTATGGCATTTTCGGCTCCTTGAGCACCGGGCATGCGCCGGGCAACTACCTGGCCGTGGGCCCGGACTGGCAGGGTGAAGTCCCGCCCGGCATCAACAAGGTGTATCGCTCGACCACGCAGTTCTCGCTGGCCATTTTCCGCACCCAGCTCATCGGCCCGTCCGACCTTGAGGCGGTCAAACAAGTGCAGGCCGGTTACCGCGTGCAAACCCTGTCGGCCTTTCTGAAGAAACCCGCGCCGCCGACCGCGCCAGCGGTCAATTTTCCGAAAATTGACAAGGATCTGGCCAAAACCAACTTTTTCGCCTACCTTGACTTTGCATTGCAATTTGCGCCCGCCGGTCCCGAAGAAAAAGCCATTCGCGACAAGCTCGCCAGCATCGGCATTGGCACCGGCAATTTTGACCAGTTCAAAGCCATTGCAGCCAAGTACCGGCAGCAGTTAGGCCTGGGCGTGAAGGCCGGCGAAGACAAGCTGACTCAGGCCATCGCCAATTCAGGTGAACGGCGCAACGGCTGGCAGTTCCAGACCACTTCCTTTGGCGACCGCGCCCATTTTGCCGGCAACTGGCTGCAGCGCGCGGCGCTGGCCAAAGCCGGGATTTTCGGGCTCGATACCAGCGAAGCCCTGTATCCGATGACGCGAACACTGCCCAATGGCGAATTGCTCGATGGCAGCCAGCACAGCTACACGCTCACCTTTGCGCCCGGCCAGCTGCCGCCGGCCCGTGCCTTCTGGTCGCTGACCATGTACGATGGCGCCACCCAGTTTTTGATCGAGAACCCGATCAACCGCTACCTGATCAATTCGGCGATGCTGGACGGCATGGCAAAAAATGCCGATGGTTCGATCACGCTGTACCTCCAGAAAGACGCACCTGCTGCTGACAGAACCGCCAACTGGCTGCCGGCGCCCAATGGCCCGATCTACCTGGTCATGCGCCTGTACGGTCCAGACAAATCTGCGCTTGATGGTGAATGGAAAGCTCCACCGCTGGTGCGCGTCAACTGAATCGGCCAAAAGAAATTCTGAAATGAGTCGTTTTACCAATAAAGTCGTTGTAGTCACCGGCGCTGGATCGGGCATTGGACGCAGCCTCGCGCAGCAACTGGCGACCAAAGGAGCGCGCCTGGCCCTGTCTGACATCAACGCCCAAGGTCTTGATGAAACCATGAAGTCACTGCCGCAAGGTGCACATGCGCGCAGCTACGTGGTCGACATGTCAAAACGCGACGCGGTGTTTGCCCACGCGCAGGACGTCAAGCGCGATTTTGGCACCGCGCATGTCATCATCAACAACGCGGGTGCCACCGTGGTGGGCACCATCGCCCACCTCACGATCGAAGAGATTGAATGGCAACTGGGCATCAACCTGTGGGGCGTGATCTACGGTACCAAAGCCTTCCTGCCGATGATGCTTGAGCAGCGCGAAGGCTGCATTGCCAACGTCTCCAGCGTCTTTGGCCTGGTCGGCTTTCCAACCCAGGGCGCATACAACATTTCCAAGTTCGGCGTGCGCGGCCTGACCGAATGCCTGTGGACTGAACTCGACGGCACCGGCGTGGAAGCGGTGTGCATTCATCCGGGCGGCATCGCCACCAACATCGACAAGGCCGGGCGCCGTTGCGCGGCTGCTGGCGCTCAAGAGGAAGCCTTCAATGTCGCTGCGGGCAAGATGCTGCTGACACCCCCTTATGAATGCGCCGCAGACATCATTGCAGGCCTGGAGCGCGGTGACAAGCGCATTTTGACCGGCAACAAAGCAAGCACCCAGAACTGGTTGGCACGCCTGTTTCCCAGCAGCTATCCGCGCATTCTGAAGATGCTTTCCAAATAGATCTGAACTGAAGCAGGAACCCATCCCATGCTTGAATCAACCATCGCCACGTGCACGCTGGCACGGCTGGCGGCCACTTCGGCGCAGACCGAATAAATCAAAGGAAAGAACACCATGACAAAACTGGAAACCCGGTTTCCGAAAAAACGCGCACTCATCACGGGTGCCACGAGTGGCTTTGGTGAAGCGCTGGCCTATGCCTTGGCCGAACGCGGCTGGAACATTGTGGTCACTGGCATCGAAGACCAGGCGATCCAGCGTACGACGCAAACATTGACACAACGTGGCACCAAGGCCATTGGCCTGATGCTGGATGTGCGTGACCGCTCGCAATGGGAAAAAGTACGCCAACAGGTGGCCGAGGCATGGGGCGGCATTGACCTGCTGGTCAATAACGCCGGCGTCGCCGACGCCAACAAGATGGTGAACATGTCTGACGCCGACTGGGGCGCCATGTTGTCGGTCAACCTGAATGGTGTGATCAACGGTTGCCGCACCTATGCCCCCGACATGCTGGCACAGAAATCCGGCCACATCCTCAACATGGCTTCGGCGGCAGGGCTGTTTTCTTTTCCCGAAATGGCCAACTACAGCGTCAGCAAGGCAGGCGTGATCTCGCTGTCGGAGACCTTGTTCACCGAACTGTCCGGCGCGAATATCGGCGTCACGGTACTTTGCCCGGCAGGGTTCAAATCCCCCCTGCTGGAACACGCGGCAAGCGAAGGACGTGCAGCCACCGCCGACAGCGGCACCGGGCGCCTCGTCAAGCGCGACATGGAAAGTGGTCGGCACACGTCGGAATCGGTCGCCGCCTTTGCCCTGCGCGCCATGGAAACAGGCGATCTCTATGCGATTCCTCAGCCACTCTACCGCTTTGCCTGGGTGCTGAAACGCCTGGCGCCAAATTCTTTTTACAAAATCATCGGCTGGTTGTACCGCAACCAGCGCGGTCCATTTGCGGACTAGCGTCGGCAGTTTCACCCGTGCTGTTCCGCTGGGCACAGTGTCATTAACCACAAGGAACTCATCATGAAGAACACAACACGAAATCTGATCATGGCCGCAACAATGGGCTTTGCCGTAGTCACGGCTCAGGCGGAACCGGTCAGGATCAACCCCGGCCCGGTCAAGGGTGCCCCCCTGGTCAAGGAAAACGCCCGCGGCACCGTCTGGTGCGAGATCGTCCCGATGGTGGGCACTCCGCCCAATGCCGTGATGCACATCTACACCTCCACTTTTGCTGACAACTGCACCGAGGAGCGTGCGGCAGCGCTGGACCTACCCAAGCTCGCGGCTGAACTCGGGGTACCAAAAGTGGTCATCAACCCGGGACGTTACTGGACCTTCGACCGGGTCACCGCCTATACCTCCGGCGAACTGGTCGACTTCAAAGGCATCAAGGCGCACTGGGGGGCCACCATGACGCCCCAGGACGTCGCTGCCATTCTTGGCGCCAAGCCCTATGAGGTCGGCAAGATCAAGCGCGACACCGAGTGGTTCTACATGAAGGGCAAACCGGCCTACCTGCTGCGCACTCCCGAAGGCAAGGTCTGGGTGCTGCAAGTGATTACCAAGGCCAAGGACCCGACCCTGTCGATCGAAACATTGGACCAGCTGGGCAGCAAGCTGCAATTGCCCGAGGGCTGGAAGTTCGAGATCAAGGTGCTGGACAAAGACCTGTCGCTGCAGCCGCGCAACGTGCCCGGCACCGAGGCTTACATCATGCGCGACAACCTGGGCAACACCTACATGGGTTGCGGTTTTGACGCCGCCTGCAGTTATCTGCCATGAGCATGATGAATCTCTTCTTCAAGGCAAGCTGCCTCGTCATCTATCTGCTGGCCGTGGCCAGCGCCTTCTTCGCACTGCCGTTTGGCTACGCGTCGGCACTCCAGATCGGCGCGGCGATTTTGCTCGCGCTGCATGGGCTGGAACTGCTGATTTTTTTCAAATTTGTCAGGCGTTACCCGGGGCAGTTGGTGGACAGCATCGCCTTGACCTTGTTGTTCGGCTTTCTGCACTGGTTGCCGCTGGCAAAAGGCGCACGGGCCTGAGCGATAGTCCCGGTGATGCACCCTTTGCGCAGAAAATCCGATCCGGTCGAACTCCGCTTCCCGACCGACGATCACATCGCGCTGGCCGCGCACGCCTGGGGCCGGCCTGAAGATCGCCCGGTGATCCTGCTGCACGGTGGCGGACAGACCCGCCATGCCTGGAAAAACACCGCGCGTGAACTGGCGGCACAGGGCTTTTATGCCATGGCGGTGGATCTGCGTGGCCATGGCGACAGCGGCTGGTCTCCTGACGGCAAGTACACGCTCGAACGTTTCGTGGCTGACCTGCGTTGCATCGCGACTGCCTGCCGCCAGCCACCGGTGCTGATTGGTGCCTCGCTCGGCGGCATCACGGGGCTGCTGGCCGAGGGCGAGGGGCCGCCCTTTTTGGCCGCGCTGGTGCTGGTCGACGTGACACCGACCGTGCAACATTCGGGGGTCGAGAAAATTCGCCAATTCATGGGGGCCCAGGTAGCGCAGGGGTTCACCAGCATCGAAGCCGCCGCCGACGTCATCGCCGCCTATCTGCCCCGTCGGGAACGGCCGCAATCACTCACCGGCCTGATGAAAAATCTGCGCCGCCACGACGACGGCCGCTACCGATGGCATTGGGACCCCGATTTGCTGTCGTTTAGCGATCAGGCGCTGACGCCGGCGCTCAGCGCGCGCCTGAGCGCGGCGGCCAGGGGCCTGACACTGCCGGTGTTGCTGGTGCGCGGCGGCGCCAGTGAACTGGTGAGCCCCGCCGACGCCGAGCACTTTCTGGCCCTGGTGCCGCACGCACGTTTTGCCGACATCAGTGACGCCGGCCACATGGTTGCCGGTGATGTGAATGACCAGTTTGGAACGGCCGTACTCGACTTCCTGACCGGGATTTTTCTGTAACGTTCATAGCCGCGCAGCTTGACCCCGGGCCTTGCGCCGGCAGGATTTACAAGCGCATGGCTGGCCGCTGAGCCATCGCCGATCGCCAGCGCAACAGATTGGGATGGCGTTCATCGGGCCTGACTTTGACGATGCGAGCAAAGTCGATGGTCACGACCGCCAGGATGTCAGCGATGCTGAATTGCCGGGCCGCGATGTAGTCCCGGTCTCGTAGCTGCTCTTCCAGGTCGGCCAGGAATTTCTGCAGCCTTGCCAGTCCACGCTCGGCGAGCTGGGGAATTTGCTCATAGTTCACCGGCCCGGGCAAGGCACGGTGCAGCATGGCCGCCGAACTGTTGCGAAATGCCTCGGCGATCGGGATGAAGCCTTCAAACTCAATACGCCAATGCCAATGCGCAATTTCAGCCTTGTCCGTCGGTGTCACACCCAGCAAGGGTGGCAGCGGGAAACGGGCCTCCAGATAAGCTGCAATCGCCGCGTTGCTGGTCAACATGACGCCCTCATCATCGCGCAGTGCCGGCACAGTGCATTGGGGGTTGATCTTTCGGTAAGCTTCACCGAGTTGCTCGCCCGCTTTCAAATCGATCTGCACTGTCTCGTGAGCGATACCTTTCTCGGCCAACAGGATGCGTGCGCGACGCGGGCTGGGTGCGGTTGCACAGTCATAAAGCGTGATCATGTTGGCGCCTGCAGTTTGTCTTGAGTCCGGGTCTCGAAGTCGCTCGCATCGTGACGCTCGTGCAACTGAGACGCCAGCGGCCCAATGATGCGGTTGACCATGCGTCCGCGCTGCACCGCCGGCCGCCCGGCTATGTGGTCAGCCCAGCGGATCACGTGGCTGTACTCATGGACCTGCAGGAACTCACCCGCGTCATACACCTGACCCTTGACCAGCGCCCCATACCAGGGCCAGATGGCCATGTCGGCAATCGTGTATTCGTCACCGCCCACATAGGTGCTCTCTGCCAGCCGGCGGTTCAAGACATCAAGCTGGCGCTTGACCTCCATCGCAAAACGGTCGATGGCGTATTCGATCTTGGTTGGCGCATAGGCATAAAAGTGGCCAAAGCCGCCACCAAGGTAGGGTGCGCTACCCATCTGCCAGAACAACCACGACAGACACTCGGCGCGCTGGGCCGGTTTGGTTGGCAAAAAAGCGCCAAATTTCTCGGCAAGGTACAAAAGAATTGAACCGGACTCAAATACCCGGATCAGCTCAGGCCCGCTGCAGTCCAGCAATGCCGGTATTTTGGAATTGGGGTTCACCGCCACGAAACCACTGCCGAACTGGTCGCCCTGGCTGATGCGCATCAGCCAGGCGTCGTATTCAGCGCCGCTGTGGCCCAGTGCCAGCAACTCCTCCAGCATCACCGTGACCTTGACACCGTTGGGCGTAGCCAGTGAATACAACTGCAGGGGGTGTTTGCCCCGCGGCAACTCGGCCTCGTGTGTTGGCCCGGCTACAGGTCGGTTGATGTTGGCGAATTGCCCGCCGTTGGCCTTGTTCCAGGCCCAGACCTTGGGTGGGGTGTACACAGGAGAATCAGACATGCGATCAGCTCACTTTCAGGCGCGGACAAAACTGCATTAAAACGCGTCCAGCGCCAGCGCCGTGACACACCCTGCACCCTCCACAATGCTGACCCTCAGCCCCGGCGCCCTGGTCAGGATGTGGTCGGCGT
>JBBINL010000035.1:0-18189 GCA_037443905.1 Burkholderiales bacterium
GCAATAAGCGCGGCTGGCCATGGTGAACTTGCCGACGTTGATCATGTCGAGCCCGCCCGAGACGTCTTCCCAGACCGTCTTCTCGTTGTTGAGGTCCTCGCGACTCTGGTCGACAAACGCCATCTTCACGGTCTGGCCGATCTTGACCTCGCCGCTGTCGGGCTGCTGCTGGCCGGCGATCATGCGAAACAGCGTCGACTTGCCGGCACCATTGGGGCCGATGATGCCGACGATGGCGCCGGGCGGCACCTTGAAGCTCAGGTTGTCGATCAGCAGCCGGTCGCCAAACGACTTGCTGACGCCGACAAATTCAATAACCTCCTGGCCTAGGCGATCAGCCACCGGGATGAAAATTTCATTGGTCTCGTTGCGCTTCTGGTATTCAAAATCAGACAGTTCCTCAAAACGCGCCAGGCGCGCCTTGCTCTTGGCCTGGCGTGCCTTGGGGTTCTGGCGTGACCACTCCAGCTCCTTCTTCAAGGTTTTGGCGCGCGACTCCTCGGTCTTTTTCTCCTGTTCCAGACGCGCCTGCTTTTGCTCCATCCACGAGCTGTAGTTGCCCTTGTAGGGAATGCCGGCGCCACGGTCGAGTTCCAGAATCCACTCGGCCGCGTTGTCCAGAAAATAACGGTCGTGGGTGATCGCCACCACGGTACCGCTGTAGCGCTGCAGGAACTGCTCGAGCCAGTCGACCGATTCGGCGTCGAGGTGGTTGGTGGGCTCATCCAGCAACAGCATGTCGGGGTGTTCGAGTAGCAGGCGGCACAGCGCCACACGGCGCTTTTCACCGCCTGAAAGCACGCCGATGACCGCGTCCCACGCGGGCAGGCGCAGCGCGTCGGCGGCAATTTCAAGCTGGTGTTCGGAGTCGGTGCCGGCGGTGGCGATGATCGCTTCGAGCTCGGCCTGCTCGGCAGCGAGCTTGTCAAAGTCGGCGTCTTCTTCACCATAGGCCACGTAAACTTCCTCCAGGCGCGCCTTGGCGGCGATCACCTTGCCCATGGCTTCTTCAACTGTTTCACGCACGGTTTTGCTGGGGTCGAGCTGCGGCTCCTGCGGCAGGTAGCCGATGTTCAGGCCTGGCATCGGGATGGCTTCGCCTTCGATGTCCTTGTCCAGACCCGCCATGATCTTGAGCAGGGTCGATTTGCCGGAACCATTGGTGCCCAGTACACCGATCTTGGCGCCCGGGAAGAAACTGAGAGAAATGTCTTTCAGGATGTGCCGCTTGGGCGGCACGATCTTGCCGACGCGGTTCATTGAAAATACGTATTGGGCCATGGTTCAGTTGCAATCACACAGGAATTTGAAAGGCGCATTATCGGTGCACTTGATGACCATTGCGCCTTGCGCTGGTGAATCGATTGACTGGTATCACCTGCTTGTCACATGACAAATTTGTGATGCAAATCAAGTTTGTCCAAATGCATGCGACAATAAGCGGGCTTGCGGGGCTTCAGTTGCCTGCAAGACCAGCACCTTGCTGGGAACCCATGTTGTACACAGCGGTTCCATTTTTGATCCCATCTGCCTTTGACTGAACTGTCGCGAAGAGCGTCAGAACAGGCCGATGCCTTGGCGCCCTGGATAGGGTGCACTGTGACATGAAATTTGAAGAACTCAACCTGGCTCCGGCCATCATCAAAGCCGTGCTTGAGCAAGGCTACGAAACGCCCACACCGATTCAGGCGCAAGCCATTCCGGTGGTGCTCGCGGGTCACGACCTGCTCGGTGGGGCCCAAACCGGCACCGGCAAGACTGCAGCGTTTGTGCTGCCGATGCTCAACAAGCTGATGGCCTGCGAGGCTCCGCGCAACAAGTTTGGCGGCATTGCCTGCCGCGCCCTGGTACTCACACCCACCCGCGAGCTGGCCGCCCAGGTCGAGGAGTCGGTGCAAACCTATGGCAAATATGTCGAATTGAGCTCCGTCGCCATCTTTGGCGGCGTTGGCATGAACCCGCAGATCAGCCGCGTTAAAAAAGGCGTTGACATTCTGGTGGCTACCCCGGGGCGATTGCTCGACCTGATGCAGCAAGGCATGGTGGACCTGAGCCAGGTGCAAATCCTGGTGCTTGACGAAGCCGACCGCATGCTCGACATGGGGTTTATCCATGACGTGAAAAAGGTGCTGGCTGCCGTGCCAAAAGACAAGCAAAGCCTGTTGTTTTCAGCCACCTTCAGCGATGAAATCCGAGAACTCGCCGACACCCTACTGAAAAACCCGCAGAGCGTGCAGGTCACGCCACGCAACACCACCGTGCAACGCATCACCCAGCTGATTCACCCGGTGGGTCGCGGCAAAAAGAAGGCGCTGCTGGCGCACATCATCCAGGCCAAAAACTGGAGCCAGGTGCTGGTCTTCACCCGCACCAAGTTCGGCGCCAACAACGTGGCCGAATACCTGGAAAAGAACGGCATCACCGCCATGGCGCTGCACGGCAACAAAAGCCAGACCGCGCGCACCCAGGCGCTGGCCGGCTTCAAGAGTGGCGAGATGCGCGCCCTGGTGGCCACCGACATCGCCGCGCGTGGCATCGACATTGACGACCTGCCACACGTGGTCAACTACGATATTCCGAATGTGTGCGAAGACTACGTGCACCGCATCGGCCGCACCGGCCGCGCCGGAGCCGACGGCACAGCCGTCAACCTGGTGAGCCTGGACGAAGAGGGCTTCATGCAAGCCATCGAGCGCTACACCAGGCAGGACATTCCTGTCGAAATCATCGCCGAGTTCATGCCCGAGCCTGGCGAGCGGGCCGAGCCCATAGCCATGGGTCGCCAAACCATCTGGGGTGGCGCCGGCAAGCCGCCGAGCCGTGAAGTGATGCAGGCTGCGGCCAAGGCAGCGCGCACGGAAATGTTGACACGTGTGCGTGAAAGAAAGGGGACTGGCGCTGCGCGCAGCAGCCATGGCGGCGCAGCCAGAGGCCCGGCACCGGGTGGCCAAGGTGGCAATCGGGGCGCTCGCGAAGCCGAACCGCGCAGTCACCTGTCTGCCGCCGAGCAAGCCGCGCGCGGCCCGGGTCAACGCCAGGCACGCGGTTACGGTGGTGGCAACGGGGGCGGCTATGGCGGACCGGTGGAAGTTGGCGCAGGGCCGTCTCGCTCAGGCACTGGTAGCCAGCCCGACCCGATGCGCACCAGCGTCGACATGCTGGTCGACCGCGGCCCACGCCGCGGCGGTTTTGGTAGTGGCAACCGCAATTTGGGCAGTGGCTCTGGCCGACCGGGCGGGGGCTCTGGCCGATCAGGCAACCGTCCGCGCAACGCCAGCGGCAGCCGCGGTCAATCTGGCCGCTAGTGTTTTGCACGCTTGATGGCATGTATAAAGCGCCGGATAGCAGTGCCACACTGCACTGGATTTTTACCGTATCTCAGCCGCGCAAGAACAGCGTGACCAGCGGCTCGGGGCCCACCTGGCAGCTCCAGTGGCCATGGCGCTGGTCGTCAAACACCTGTCCTGCTGGCAACAGGTCGGCCGAATAGAAATGCTCACCCGGCCCGAAGATGCGCGAGCTGCCATCGTGCAAGCCAATCTCCATCTGCCCGACCAGAATGAACACCCACTGCGGATCGGTGGTGCAGTGGTAGTTGCTGCGAAAACCCACCGGGCTGGTGCGCAACTGGTAACCGCCCGATGGCATCAAGGCGGACAGTGCCGACTGCGGGCTACCCTGGTCGAGCGGTACGGTTTCTGACTTGAAACGGGCCAGGCCATCAGTGTCGGTAAATAATATGACTTTGTTGAAGTGGGTCATCAGGTCTCCGTGCAAAATGATTGCATGATTATGGTCTGACACATCAGGCATCTCCAGCTTCAAGGAACCCGATCGATGCGAATCCTGCACACCATGCTGCGCGTTGGCAACCTGCAGCGCGCCATCGACTTTTATACCCAGGTGCTGGGCATGACGCTGTTGCGCACGTCAGACAACCCGGAGTACAAATACACACTGGCGTTTCTGGGTTACGAGGGCGGCAACCCGGGACAGGCCGAAATTGAACTCACCTACAACTGGGGCGTGGATCATTACGAGCTGGGCAGCGCCTACGGCCACATTGCGCTGGCGGTACCCAACGCGGCCGCTGCCTGCGCCAAAATCAAGGCAGCCGAAGGCAACGTCACGCGTGAGGCCGGTCCGGTCAAGGGCGGCAGCACCGTGATTGCGTTTGTGACCGACCCCGATGGTTACAAGATCGAGCTGATCGAGCGACCCCAAGCGGCTTGATCGCCTGGGCATCATCACAATCTGGCTAATTCTTCAGATTTTTCAAATGCCGGGTTTCAGCCGCCAGACGCGTCACACGGCCCCAGTCGCCCTCTTCGGCGCTGTGCGCTGGCACCAGCCAGGAGCCGCCCACGCAAACGACGTTGGCCAAAGCCAGGAAATCGGGTGCGTTTTGTAGCGTGATGCCACCGGTGGGGCAAAACCTGACATCGAAAAATGGCCCTGCCCAGGCTTTGAGCATGGCCAGGCCACCGGCCTGGACGGCCGGAAAAAACTTCAACTCGGTAAAGCCATCCTCACAGGCTGCCATGATCTCGCCACCGGTGGCCACGCCGGGCAACAGCGCCAGGCCAGCATCGCGGCAGGCCTGCCCCACGGCCGAGGTGTAACCCGGGCTGACCGCAAAGCGCGCGCCGGCGTTGGCCGCCGCACGGGCGTCGGCACTGCAGCGCACGGTGCCGGCGCCAACCACGGCCTCTGGCACATCGCGCGCAATGGTTTCAATGCAGGCCAGCGCCTGGGGGGTGCGCAGCGTGACTTCGAGCATGCGGATGCCACCGGCCATCAGCGCGCGCGCCAGTGGCACGGCGTGCGCCACATCGTTCAGCACGATCACCGGAATCACCGGCGCATCCTGCATGACCTGCAAGGCGGTCAAAGAGCTTGGAGTTGTCATGGTGTCTTTCAATCAGAGGTAGCGCTTACAGCCAGCTGCATGCGCCTTCTTCGGCGCTCAGGGCATTTTTGCGCATGTTGGCAAACAGCTCACGGCCCATGCCGACGCCGTTGGCGCCGCGCAATGCTTCTGGCATATTCAGGACCTCGCGCGAGGCCCACTCGGCCTCTGGCAACAGCACTTGCAGCAGGCCAGCATGGGCATCGAGCCGGATCACATCGCCATCGCGCACACGCGCCAGCGGGCCGCCGGCGGCCGCTTCAGGCGACACGTGAATGGCAGCGGGCACCTTGCCCGAGGCACCGCTCATGCGACCATCGGTCACCAGCGCCACCCGGTAACCCTTGCCCTGCAACACCGCCAGCGGCGGCGTGAGCTTGTGCAACTCGGGCATGCCACAGGCTTGCGGACCCTGCCAGCGCACCACGCAAATCAGGTCGTGATCGAGTTCACCGGCAGCAAAGGCCTGATGCAATGCTTCCTGCGAATCAAAGACACGACACGGCGCCTCGATCACATGGCGGTCGTCGGGCACGGCAGAAATTTTGATGACGCTGCGCCCCAGGTTGCCCGTCAACAGCTTCAGGCCGCCGCTGAAGCTGAACGGGTTGCTGGCCGCACGCACCACCGATTCATCCCGGCTGGCACCAACCGTCACCCATTGCAGCCGTCCATCATCCATGGCGTGCGGGATGCCGGTGTACTCGCGCAGTCCCCCTGCCCGATTGGTCAGCACATCGGCGTGCATGAAGCCACCGTCGAGCAATTCACGGATCACAAAACCAGGTCCACCAGCAGCCTGAAACTGATTGACGTCGGCACTACCGTTCGGATAGACCCTGCTCAGCAAAGGCACCACATCAGACAGCGCCGAGAAATCATCCCAATTGATCACGATACCCGCCGCACGCGCCACCGCTACCCAGTGAATCAGGTGGTTGGTGGAGCCGCCTGTTGCCAGCAGGGCGACCATGGCGTTGACGATGCAGTGCTCGTCCACCACGCGGCCAATCGGCGGGCATTTGAAATCTGCGCTGCCGAGCAAGGTGCGCACAGCCTCACGGGTGAGCTCGTCGCGCACGACCTCACCGGGGTGGATGAAGGCACTGCCCGGCACATGCAGGCCCATGGCTTCGAGCAGCATCTGGTTGCTGTTGGCGGTGCCGTAAAAAGTGCAGGTGCCAGGGCCATGATAGGCGGCGGATTCGGCTGCCAGCAATTCGGTGCGCCCCACTAAGCCTTGCGCCGCCAGCTCACGCACCCTGGATTTCTCACCATTGGACAAGCCTGAAGTCATGGGGCCTGCAGGCACGAACACCGTGGGCAAATGGCCAAAATGGATCGCACCGATCAGCATGCCGGGAACGATCTTGTCGCACACGCCCAGCATCAGCGCACCGGCAAACACGTCGTGGCTCAAGGCCACGGCCGTCGCCATGGCGATCACGTCACGCGAAAACAGGCTCAGTTCCATGCTGGCCGTTCCCTGCGTCACGCCGTCGCACATGGCCGGCACACCGCCGGCCACCTGCGCGGTGGCGCCGAGCCGGCGCGCCTCGGACTTGATCAAATCCGGGTAGCGTTGGAACGGCGCATGTGCCGACAGCATGTCATTGAAGGCCGTGACGATGCCGATGGTGGGTGCTTTTTCTGCCACCACACGCAGCTTGTCCTGACCGTGCAGCGCCGCAAATGCATGCGCCACATTGGCGCAGCCGAGTCGCTGGGCACCAGGCGGGCGTTGCAGCGTAGCCTCCAGGCGCGCCAGGTAGGCGCTGCGGGTGGTCACACTGCGCTGGCTGATGCGTTCGGTGACTTTGGCAACGGTAGCGTGAAGTTTCATGGTTTCAATCAAATTTGGTAACTAAATTACATTACCAATGTTAACCGGGATTTGCTGTCATGAGATGACGCCGGATTACAAAGCGGTTACCAATTTGGATGAAGCCCTTGTGACGGGTTCAGCTGCATGTCTTCCCTATACTTCCGGCATGACCTCTATTGCCGACCTCCGCAAAAGTTACGAACGTGCCGAACTCAACGAAGACGCCTCGCACGCCGACCCCCTGAAACAATTCGAGCAATGGCTCAGGGAAGCCATCGCGGCCGAAGTGCCCGAGCCCAATGCCATGACACTGGCCACCGTGGGCAGCAACCTGCGCCCCAGCACGCGAGTGGTGCTGATCAAGGGCTATGACGAGCGCGGTATCGTCTGGTACACCAATTATGAGAGCCGCAAAGGTCTGGAACTGGCCGGCAATCCATATGCTGCGCTGCAGTTCCACTGGGTCGAACTGGAGCGTGTGGTGCGCATCGAAGGTGTGGTCGAAAAGGTCAGCGAAGCTGAAAGCGATGCCTACTATCACAGCCGCCCGCTCGACAGCCGCATCGGCGCCTGGGCCAGCCCGCAAAGCCAAGTGATCAGCGGCCGCGGCGTGCTGGTGTCCAACGCGGCGCGTTATGGTGCGCAGTATTTATTGCATCCGCCACGGCCCCCGCACTGGGGCGGTTACCGCCTCACACCCGACAGCTGGCAGTTCTGGCAGGGCCGCAAGAGCCGGTTGCACGATCGCTTGCGCTATCGGCTGGCAGAAGTTCCGGGTGGTGCTGCGTCATGGATTCGGGAGCGCCTTGCACCCTGAAAATCAGCCCAGCAGTCCCACCAGCGACATCACCAGCGTGATGGTGACCAGACCCAACACCGCCGACACCGCCGTGGTGGCAGTCACAAGGTCTTGCGCAACCTCATAGCGCTGGGCAAATAGAAAGACATTGGCGCCTGTGGGCAGCGAGGCGGTGACGATCAGTACCGTCAAGGGCAGGCCCGACATGCCCAGACTCAGGCCCAACGCGGCCACAAGGCCCGGCAGAGCCAGGTTTTTCAACAGGCTCAGACCAAGCGCGTTCTTCAGATAGGGCCCGACCTGCACCTGCGTCAGCGTGACACCCACCAGCACCAGTGCCACCGGGCCAAAGGCACTGCCAAGCAAGTGCAGCGGCTTGTCCACCACTTCGGGCAGCACCAGACCCGTTTGCGCAAACAGCAGGCCCACGATGATGGGTAGCGGCACCGGATGGATGATGCCGTTTTTCACTGCCGCCATCACAGTCAGCGCCATGTTCCTGTGACCGCCCTGCCCGGCCACGCGCTCGTCGCGGGCAGCCACCATCTCCAGCACGATGGTGGCCAGCGTCAACAAGATGAGCGCATGCACAGAAATGAGGGTGATCAGTGTGACCAGGCCGGCCTGGCCATAAGCCAGACCGATCAGTGGAATGCCGATCATGACGGTGTTGCCGAAAATGACAGACAGTGCCAGCACCGCAGCGCGCCGGCTCCAGCCCTGCCAAAGCAGCATCACTACAAACAGCAGCAGCACCGCCGCAAAGTACATGGCTACCGGCTTGAAGTTGAGCTGCTCCACATGCACTGTGCTCATGGTGCGAAACAGCAGCGCCGGCGCGAGCAGCATGAACACCAGGTTGGACAGGTCCTTGATGGCCTCAGCCCGGACCCAGCCTGCGCGCCCCGTGACAAATCCAGCGCAAATCAATAAAACGACCGGCAACAGTGCCGTGACAACCGGGTTATTCACTACCCCGTGTTACTTTGGGGCATTTCTGGCGCTCTCCGCCATTTTGGATTTCAGCACCACATAGGCCCCGATCGACACCACGATGATGGCACCAATGACCACCACGCTCATCAAACCATAGTCGGTTGAAAATAAATCCTGAAGTGCTTTCATGGGTGATGTTCCTTAAAAATGCCAATCAAAACTGCAATGACTTGCCTGCTTGAACGATGCATTATTGTGCGACATGTCGGTCTGACTCAAATCAAGGCGCAGAAAATTTTTTTCGCGCGATATCAGCAAGGGCGGTACCCAAAAACAGCTCATGAAGCCAGCGTGCGAGGGCTTGTGACACTTCCTGCGCAATCGGCACAGACGCCGCGCACCGCCAGGTCCAGGCTCAATCCCTGATAACCGAGGGCCTTGAGAGCCTGCAAGGCGTTTTGCGCGGCCAGTTCCAGATCGAGCACATTGCCTTGCAGCGCACCTTGCAGGGGTTGATCACGATGACAACTCTGGCACTCAAAATGAGGCAAAGCGTGCACGCTGGCCGGCATGGCCTGGTAGCGTCGCACCCGCTTCACATCGACTCGGCACAGCAGCAAACCAACTTGCGTCAGGCGATCGATCAGGCGGTAGAGCGTGACGCGATCCAGCGTGGAAGCTGCCTCGCCCTGCCCGCCAGGGTTGCCGTCGGACTGGAGGGCGCTCAGCAACTGGGCATGGGTGTAGCTCGTGTCGGGATGAGCCAGCAGCCAGCCCAGCACGCGCCTAGCTGCGCCGGTACGGCGCAGGCGGTGAGCTGACAACAAGGCGTCAATCGGGTCTGAAGAATTCTGAATTTTCAACATCAGGACTTGAACCCAGATCATCCTTCAGGCAGCACCTGGTACCAGCATGATGTCTGCTTGCGTGATTTGCGGTCATTTTGCCCGCCCGGTCAATCAAACTGCCTCGCAACTCACCTCGCCATGCCATCATGCTCACTTGGATAGTTTGGATTTAATGCAATCAAGTTGCGATAAACTATAACGCAATTCAATTGCATTATCGCTGCAGCTGCCCCAGTTTCAGTCACCTGACATGACGCCTCCTGAGCCCACAGATCTCCACCATCAAGGCACGGCGCCTGACATCATCAGACAAAACAGTGCCCACCACGCTGTCAAGCCCAGGCCAGCCCGCAGTGTGCTGGCCTGGCCCGCCTGGTTGCGCGTCGCTCTGGTGTTGCCCGTGGTTCTGGCGCTTTGGCTGGCCGTGTGGTGGGCCATTGCGGGAGTGCTTGCTTGGTAAACATTGACAACCTGACGGTCAGCTATCGCCAACACCCGGCCCTGCACCACATCAGTGGCCAGTTTGTCAACGGCTCGCTGAGTGCCGTGATCGGGCCCAACGGCTCGGGCAAAAGCACGCTGCTGAAATGCATCATGGGCTTGCTCAAGCCTGAAACAGGGCAAGTTCAGGTCAGCACGCCGCGTGCGCGCATCGCTTACCTGCCGCAACTCATCGAGATCGATCGCGGCTTTCCGATGCCGGTGCGCGACTGCGTGCTGCTGGGTTGCTGGAATGCGGTGGGTGCCTGGGGTGGCGTCAGTGCCGACATGCTGGCAAGTGCCGATGCCGCCATTCATGCCGTGGGGCTGGAGGGTTTCGAGGCGCGCGTCGTCGGGTCGCTCTCAAGCGGCCAGTTCCAGCGCGTCCTGTTTGCGCGCTTGCTGGTGCAGGACGCCGAGCTGATTTTGCTCGACGAACCCTTCAACGCCATGGACTCACGCACCACAGCTGCCCTGCTGGAGCTGATCCAGCAGTGGCATGCGCAAGGCCGCACCGTGGTTGCCGTGCTGCATGACGACGCGCAAGTGCGTGCGCATTTTGAGCAGACCGTGCTGCTGGCACGCGAGCTGGTGGCCTGGGGACCGACAGCGCAGGTGCTGACCGAGATCAATTTGCTGCGCGCTCGCGCGCTGGCCGAAGCCTGGGACGATGACGCTGCGATTTGCCACACCAACGTGGCCGTGGCGGGGTCACACCCATGAGCACGAACCTGCAAACCTTGTGGGACATCGGCATTGGCCCGTTTGCCGAATTTGCCTTCATGCGAAGAGCGCTGGTGGCCACGCTGGCGCTGTCGATCAGCGCCGCGCCGCTGGGCGTGTTCCTGACGCTGCGGCGCATGAGTTTGCTGGGCGATGCGCTCAGTCACGCGGTGTTGCCCGGTGTGGCCGCAGGCTTCATGCTGGCGGGTTTGTCGCTGCCGGCGATGGCGCTGGGCGGTGTGACGGCGGGTCTGCTGGTGGCGGCGGTTGCGGGTGTGATCAGCCGGGCGACCACGCTCAAGGAAGATGCCAGCCTCGCCGCCATGTACCTGGTTGCGCTGGCGCTGGGCGTGACGCTGATCTCGCGCCAAGGCAGCCAGCTCGATTTGCTGCACATCCTGTTCGGTAGCGCGCTGGGTGTCGACGCACCCGGCTTGCTGCTGGTGGCGGGAGTGGCTAGCGTCAGCGTCATCCTGCTGGCCGCGCTGTACCGGGGCCTGGTGCTGGAAACCTTCGACCCGGTTTTTCTGGCGGCGGCCAAGCGCAAATGGCAACGAGGCTGGGTCTGGCAGCAGGTGTTTTTGATGTTGGTGGTGGTCAACCTGGTGGCCGCGTTTCAAACCCTGGGCACGCTGATGGCGGTGGGCTTGATGATGCTGCCCGCCGTGTCGGCACGGCTGTGGCACGACAGCCTGGCCGCACAACTGCTCAACGCCAGCGCGCAAGCCGCCTTTGCCGGGGTGACCGGGCTGCTGCTGTCGTACCACCTTGACACGCCTAGCGGCCCGACCATCATTGGCTGTGCCGGTGGGTTGTACCTTGTCTCCCTGCTGGTTTCACCCGGCGGCTGGCTGCCGCAGATTCTCCAGCGCCCGCACCGGGTTGGCTGATGCAAGGTCGTTCCATGATGCGCACGATATTCAGATTTGTTGCCCTGTCCGCGGCACTTGCCAGCGCTTATCTGACAAAACCAGCGCAGGCAGCAGAACCCATCCCTGTGGTGGCCTCGTTCAGCATTCTGGGCGACCTGGTGCAGGTGGTGGGTGGTGCACGTGTCAGGGTCACCACGCTGGCCGGGCCGGATGCCGACGCGCACGAATTCAGCCCCCGTCCGGCGGATGCCAAGTCAGTGCTGAACGCGCGCGTGCTCGTGGTCAACGGCCTGAACTTCGAGCCCTGGGCCCAGAAACTGGCTCAATCGGTCGGTTACCAGGGCGAAACGGTGGTGGCCTCCCAGGGCGTGAAACCGCGCAAAATGGCTGCTGAAGCGGGTCACGCCAGTGACGCGCTTGACCCGCACGCCTGGCAAAACCCCCTGAACGTGGTGCAGTACGTGAGCAACATTGCCGCCGGTCTGGCCAAGGCCGATCCTGCTGGCGCGGCCACATACCAGGCCAACGCACAGTCGTACGCCCAACTACTGAAGGATTTCGATGCACAAGCCAAAGCGCAGCTGGATGCGATTGCCCCAGACAAACGCAAGGTGATCACCTCGCACGATGCGTTTGGCTACCTGGCAGCGCGCTACGGCATCACCATGCTGGCCCCCGAGGGCATCAGCACCGACAGCGAGCCCAGTGCCAAACACGTGGCGCAGCTGATTCGCCAGATCAGGCGCGAAAACATCAAGGCGGTGTTCGTGGAAAACATGAGCAACTCCAGGCTGATCGATCAGCTCAGCAAAGACGCCGGGGTGAGCGTGGGGGCCAAGCTGTACTCGGACGCCTTGTCTGCGGCGAGCGGCCCGGCCCCCACTTACCTGAAGATGATGAACCACAATCTGACACAGCTGATCGCCGGCATGCGGCTGAACTGAGGCTGGCCAGGATCAGGGTCAGGCTGAGCCTGCTGGTGCCATGGCGTCCCAGGCCGCCAGCGCCTCGGCCACCAGCATCAGTCCGGGGCCACCGCCCATGTAGACACACACGCCCAGCGCTTCTTCGAGTTCGGCGCGGGTGCAACCCAGCCGGTGCAGCGCCTTGACGTGAAAGGCGATGCACCCCGCGCAGTGCTGCGTGATGCCAATGGCCAGTGCAATCAACTCCTTGTGTTTGGCGCTCACCACACCTTCGGCCATGGCGGCCTTGGCCATCTGACCGAACCCGAGCATGGTTTCGCTTTGCGACTTGCGAAACGGCCCCAGGTTTTCGTTGATGCTTTTCATCAGGCCAATCGAATCAAACGTGCTCATGCTGCTCCTTTTAAAAATCAACCATCCACCGAATCTGGCAAACAGCTTGCTTCAGAGGCGAAGGTCGCGCGCTGGAATAGGTGCTATTCAAACGACGGTGTTTCGGGTTTGGCCACCGGCTTGCCCGCTGCCACCCAGCCATCGTAGCCGCCGGCAATGGACCTCACATTCAGGTAACCCATGTCGTGCAGGGCTGCGGCAGCCAGGGCAGCGCGGCCGCTGGTTTTGCAATAGAGCAGGATGTTCAGATCTCTCGACTGCAGCGCCGGATTGGCGCTGAATTTGAATTCGAGCATGCCGCGCGAAATATGCACAGCGCCGGCCAGATGACCGGCGGCAAACTCTTCAGTTTCACGCACATCCACCAGCACATCGGCATCACGAATGGCCTGTTCAGCGTCTGCCACCGCAATTTCCTCAACACGGGCTTTGGCGGCTGCAACGAGATCGTGGGCAGTTTTCATGGATCAATTCCTGTAAATCAAAAATCAGAGCGGTTTGCGGATGGTGATGGCGCCACGGATCTGTCCGACTGCATAGCCTGTCGCCTTGTCATCCGGGTAAAGCGCATGAATATTGGCTGCGACATCAGGGGCCAGCTCTTGCGCAGCGCCATGGCATGCCAGGCAAACCTGCTGCGTTGGCAGCGCCTTCATGTAGCGGTATTCCTTGCCGGTGGCTGTCTCCACCACGCCAAATTTCTCCAATGTGGCGGGCTTTTCGCCAGCTGCGGCGCGCTGGTCAAAATCATTCAATGCAGCCAGTTCCCAGCCATCTGGCACCGCATTGGGGTTGCGGTTGCGCAGGCTCACGCGGCGAATCGCCCAGCCAGATTGCTCGGAAGCTGCCTTGGCCATTTGGGGGGCTTTCTCATTGCATACCGCCACGGCAGAGGCCGGGCCGTCTTTGGCGATCTGGGTCGTCAACACCTCCAGCAGCTTCGGCGGCACGGCCCCTGCAACTTTGCGCGCTTCATCAAGCCAGGCATCGTCTTGCGCCAATGCCGGCAAACTCAGCCACAGCGCCGAACCCACGAGCACACAGCCCAGACGCCCTGATTTCAATATTCTCGATGTCATGTCGATACCCTGTGAAATGAAAAGGCGAAATTAGGCCAGCGAAGTCATGACAAGGTCTGTGATCCAGGTCACACGGTGTCAGCGGATGCTGCTTGCCTTCTGGCCAAGCATCTCCTTGGTTACCAGTGTGATGCCCGACTCGGTGACGCGAAAGCGCTTTTTGTCCTGCGCATGATCTACCCCGATCACGGTGCCTTCGGGCAGGATGCAGTTTTTGTCCACAATGCATTTCTTCAGCACGCAGTGCCGCCCCACCTGCACATTGGGTAACACGATCGTGTCTTCGATGGTGGCATAACTGTGGACGTGAACACCGCTGAACAGCATCGACCTGCGCACAATGGCGCCACTGATGATGCAACCGCCCGAGACCATGGAATCCACCGCTTTGCCGCGCCGGGTGTCGTCGTCAAAAACAAACTTGGCAGGAGGCACTTGCGCCTGCCAGGTCCAGATCGGCCAGTTTTCGGCATACAGATTGAGGTCGGGCGTGACCTGCACCAGGTCCAGATTGGCAGCCCAGTAGGCGTCGAGCGTGCCCACGTCACGCCAGTAAGGCGGCTTGCCTGGCTCGCTGACGCAACTGTCGGCAAAGTTCTGGGCATAGCTGCGATAGCGCCTGACGCAGTGCGGGATGATGTCCTTGCCAAAATCGTGGCTCGACTTCGGGTCGTCCGCGTCGCGCAGCAGCAGCTCGTACAAGAAGTCGGCATTGAACACATAGATGCCCATGCTGGCCAGCGCCTTTCCCGGGTCGCCCGGCATGGCTTGCGGCCGGACCGGTTTTTCGGTGAAGTCGACAATCCGGCCTTCTTCATTGACCGACATCACGCCAAAGCTGCTCGCATCAGCCAGCGGCACCTCGACACAGGTCACCGTCAGGTCAGCATGGCGTGCCACATGGGCAGCCAGCACACGGCCGTAGTCCATGCGGTAGATGTGGTCGCCCGAAAGGATCAGCACATAGTCGGGCCTGGCATGGCGAATCTCACGCAGGTTCTGAAACACCGCGTCGGCCGTACCCTGGTACCAGTGCTCTTCATCAGACTGCTGCTGCGCCGGCATGATCTCGATGAATTCATTGAGCCGCCCATCCAGAAAGCTCCAGCCCAGCTGCAAATGCCGGATCAGACTTTGCGCCTTGTACTGGGTGGCCACACCCACCCGGCGCACGCCCGAGTTGACACAATTGGAGAGGGTGAAATCAATGATGCGGAATTTGCCGCCAAACGGCACTGCCGGTTTGGCGCGAAAGTCGGTCAGCTCATGCAGTCGGCTGCCGCGTCCACCCGCCAGAATCATGGCAAAGGTGTTGCGCGTCAGCTGGCTGATAAAGCGCGGATCCTGTGCACGGCGCTCAACTGTTTCCATTGCTTGCACGTTTGCCATGCTGTCACTCCAAAGTTGTCATGCAGACACAAATCTGCTGCACTCAGGGGGCGGCGACACCAAAGTTCTCCGGCATCTGGATGGCCACCACCTCGCCGCGCGCAGTGGCCACGCCAGCGGCATAGACGGTGGATTCAACCACCACCTTGCGGCCCTTGATTTCCTTGATGCGGCCACGAATCTCCAGAGTTTCCGTGATCGGGGTCGGCTTCAGATAATCCACATGCAGTGATCCGGTGACAAATCGGAACGCCGGCAGCGTGTCCATGGCGCGGCCTTGCTGCCTGTACATGGCTGCCGCCGCCGTGCCAGTGCTGTGGCAGTCGATCAGCGATGCCAGCAAACCGCCATAGGTGAAACCGGGCACTGCGGTGTGAAATGGTTCGGGGGTGAAACGGGTCAGGGTCTCGTCGCCATCCCAGAACGTCTTGATGCGGTGGCCGTGGTCGTTTTTGGCGCCGCAGCCATAACAGTGCGCCAGATTTTCAGGGTAGTAGTCTTGAAAGGCTTTCATGGATGTCTCGGGTGAATCAGTCAGAGCAGTGTTTGAAAAGTCACATTACGCCCCAAGGCCAAGGCCGGGACGCTGATTTTTATCAATCATTTGGCGCTTAGGGTTTGTTCATGAATCAGCATGTTATTTGAGAACAAGCTTTTAATGACCCGCTTGCAGTTTGGCATGAATGCGTCGCGTGGTGCGCCACACAGCCCACAACACCAATGGCACCAGGGCGCCAGCAGCCATTTCGGGGTTGATCGGCAACCCGGCGGCCTTGAGCGCCTTGCCACCATACAGCAGCAGGCTTATCACGTAATAGGAAATGGCGGCAATCGACAGGCCTTCGACGGTGCTTTGCAAGCGCAGTTGCAGTTCCTGGCCGCGGGTGAGCTTGGCCAGAAGTTGCTGGTTTTGTTCCTCGGTGGCAATGTCGACCCGGGTGCGCAGCAGGTCGCTGGCGCGCGCCACCCGTTCCGACAAGGAGGTCAGCCGCTGCCCGGTGGCGGCCACCGTGGCCATCGCCGGCGACAGCCTGCGCTGCATGAATTCGCCAATGGTCTGGGTGCCCGGAATGGCTTTTTCGCGCAGTTCCCTGATGCGCTGGTTGACCAGCGCGTAATAGGCCTGGGTGGCGGCAAAGCGGTAGCTGTTTTCCGCAGTGGCGCGCTCCACACTTGCAGCCAGCGACACCAGCGTGTCGAGCAGAGTCTGGTCTGAGGCCGATTTGTTTTCCAGCTGGCTGGTGATGCGCACCAGATCGCTTTCAGCCTGCGCCAGCATCGGCCCCAGCGCCTTGGCCACCGGCAGGCCGCGCAGCGCCATCAGGCGGTAGGTTTCCAGCTCCAGCAGGCGCGCGGCTATGCGGCCGGCACGGGTCTGGCTGGTGCCTTCGGGTGCAATCACCAGCATGCGCTCGAAGCCATCGGGTTGCAGCCGGAACTGTGTCAACGCCCAGGAATGGCCCATGGGGTGATCGTAACCATGGCGCCTGGCGGATTCTGCACTCTGCCCGGTCAGGTTCAAGTCATTGCTCCCCATGAGGGATGCCACTACGGTGCGCCCGCCAAACCAGGTCAGTCCTTTTGCCATCAGGTCGGCGGCATCCTCGAGTGAGGCATTGACCATGGCCAACTGCACGGCGGCCACGGTGCGCCCGGGTATCTGCGCCAGCCACTGCGGAGGTAGCGCCAGGCTTGGCAACATATCGGGCTCGGTCGCACCCAGCAGCGCGTACCCGGGCAGTGGCTGCACGATGGAGTAGCGGGTAAATTCCGAGTGGCGCTCCCACTTGATCGTCACCCCAGCCAGGCGCAGGTGCAAGAAATTGTCCTGCAAGTGATCGGGCGTGAGACCGGACTGACCCGGCAGGCGGTTCAGGTGGTCGCATTCGACCTCGCGGCTGACACCGTCGTTGAGCACGGCCACATACACGATCAGCGCCGGCAAGCGAATGCGCGCGGACCCTCGCGCGTGCACTTCGTTATGCAGCACCGCGCGCAGCGCATCGTCTGGGGGCAGGCTGTGCATAACGGGCTGGGTGGTGTCTGGCAGGGTGGGCGTTTGCATCAAGTAATTGTTTGTCGAGTTGTCAATCGCTGTTCACAAGCTGCTGACAAAAGTTGCCATGTCCGGGCGCAAACGGGCGGGTTTGCGTTTGATGACAGTGCCCACGTTGATGCAGCAAACTGCCCGCTCACCCTCGGTCAAGGCCAGCAACTGACTCAGGGTGGCCGACTTCATGGCCTGGCCGCTGGTCAGGCTGCTGCCAAAACCCATGCTGTGCGCGCACAGCAAAAAATTTTGAATGGCGGCACCCACCGACACCATGCGTTCCAACGGGTCAATGTCAGGCTCGGACGGGCCCAACCGGGCGATGACCAACGCAAGAAACGGCGCGCGAAAGGCTTTTTCCCTTGCCTGCTCGATCTGCTGCGGCGTGGCGCTGGCATCGCGTTCAACCAGGGCCTGGGCAAAGGCCTCTGCCAGCACCGCACGTTTTTCTTGCGGCACCAGCACAAATCGCCACGGAACGAGCTCACCATGATCGGGGGCGGCAGCGGCGGCGCGAAACATGTCGTTCACCTGCTGCTCGCTGGGGCCGGGCATGGCCAGGCGCTTGGGCAAGATGTTTTGCCGCGAGGTGATCAAGGTCATGGCAAAGCTTGTCAGATCATTGCCAGTGAGGCTGAGGGAATCGCTCATGTTGCAATCTTATCCGCCCCAAGCGTGCTAAATTCAAGCCATGAAGTGCCTCACCTCCGCCTGGACCGCCCATGCCGCCGAACTGCGCGGATGGCTGCGCCACCATGTGGGCAACGACGCATTGGCCGACGACCTGTTGCAAGACCTGTTTCTGAAAGCGCTGCGCCAGGGCCAGCGCTTTTGTGATGTGCACAACGCGCGTGCCTGGCTGTTCAAAGTGGCGCGCAACCTGCTGGCTGACCAGCTGCGCGTGACGCACAACATGGTGGATTTGCCCGACGATCTGGTGGCGCAGGCCGAGAATATGGA
>JBBINL010000036.1:0-17611 GCA_037443905.1 Burkholderiales bacterium
TCTGACCACCCCCTGGCACACGCAGAATGCGCGCGAACCCCGCGTGTTCTGCGGGATCCAGAAACGAAAACGCCCAACTGAGATCAGTTGGGCGTTGAATAGTGGTGGCCTGGGGCGGAATCGAACCACCGACACAAGGATTTTCAGTCCTCTGCTCTACCGACTGAGCTACCGGGCCTAGGTGGGCTATTCTAGCAGCGCAACGGGCCAATTCTCGAGCACTGATCCGTTTTTTCAACCGCGCTTGCGCGTCAGGTCAACCCCCAGCTGCTTGAGCTTGCGGTACAGGTGGGTGCGCTCCAGTCCGGTCTTTTCGGCGACACGGGTCATGGAGCCGTTTTCCTTGGCGAGGTGAAACTCAAAATAGGCTTTTTCGTATTCATCGCGGCCTTCGCGCAGCGGCTTGTCGAGCATGAAGCTTTGGGTCGGCAACAAACCGGGTTCCGGCACCTGTTCAGCGGCGCTAACGGGCATGTCGGCCAGCGCCACCGCGCCTTTGTTCGTGCCCATTGACGGCATGGACTGCGTCAATTTGCGCAGCGCGCCGCGCGTCAGCCCCTGTTCAACGGCCTTGAGCAGCTTTTGCAGGGTGATCGGTTTCTCAAGGAAAGCCAGGGCGCCGATGCGGGTGGCCTCGACGGCTGTGTCGATGGTGGCATGGCCGCTCATCATGATCACGGGCATGGTCAGTGCTCCCGCGGCAGACCATTCCTTGAGCAGGGTGACGCCGTCGGTGTCGGGCATCCAGATGTCGAGCAGAACCAGATCGGGCGCTTCGCGCGAGCGCGCGGCACGGGCCTGGGCAGCGTTTTCGGCCAACTCCACGGTATGGCCTTCATCGTTGAGGATCTCACACAGCAAATCGCGAATGCCGAGTTCGTCATCCACTACCAAAATGTTAGCCATGTATGTGGTGTTCCCTTGAAAATGGTGTCGGCAATGCCGCTTCAAATGGTCTGTGGATTTGGCGCTTGCTCAACAGCGAATGATAACGACACTTGCGCCCCGATGACGGTATCGTTTTCCAGCCGGTTCGAGATGGTCACGCGACTGGCGTGCTCATCGGCTATTTTCTTGACCACTGCCAGACCCAATCCGGTGCCTTTGTCCTTGGTGGTCACATACGGCTCGAACGCCCGTTTCAGAATGTTGTCCGGGAAACCGGTCCCGCAGTCCAGCACTGCCAGCCGGACACGGCGCGTGCTGGCCTGCCACTGGGTTTTGATCAGCACCGCATGCGCGGCATCCACATGGCCGGCGCTCAAGGTGGCATCCTGCGCGTTCTGCAGCAGGTTGTGCAGCACCTGGCGCAATTGCTGGGCATCGCCCATGATGGCGGGGCAGTCGGGATCAAGCCGGGTCTTGACGGGCACCTGCTCCAGTTCGGTGGCGTACAGGTGCAGCACATCGTTGACCAGTTCGTTGAGGTTGACCGGCTTGAGTTCAGCCGCCGGCAAGCGCGCGTAATCACGAAATTCATTCACCAGGCGTTTCATGGCATCGACCTGATCGACAATTGTTTTGACTGCTTTGGTCAGCATGGCCTGCTCGGTGGCAGCGAGCTTGCCGCCAAGTTTCATTTCGAGTCGCTCGGCCGAGAGCTGAATCGGCGTCAGCGGGTTTTTGATTTCATGCGCCAGGCGCCGTGCCACCTCACCCCAGGCTTGCGCGCGTTGAGCCGACACAATCTCTGAAATATCGTCAAACACCAGCAAGCGCTGCCCGCCCGGCAAGGCCGCGCCGCGTGTGACCAGGGTTACCACGTCATTGGACGGGCTGCCGTTGAGGTCGCGCCCGATCCCGCCCAATTCAAAAGATTGCTGCCAATGGTCCAGCGTGCGCTCGCTGTGCACGCTGAAAAAATTGTCGAATTGCTCCTGCACCTGCTGGCCAAACGTCTGCAGCCCTTCCACCTCGGTCAGGGCATGGCCGTGGTGCGCCGCCAGGGGCACCCGCAGAATGCGGGTGGCACCTGGATTGGAATCACAAATCAGGCCGTTGGCATCGAGCACCATGACACCGGCGGTCAGGTTGTCCAGAATGGTCTGCAGATTGGCGTGCGCCGCGCTCACCTGCGCCATGCTGGTCTGAACCTCCTGGCGTGCCTCGGAGAGCTGTTGCGTCATTTGCGAAAAAGAACGGGTCAGTCCGTCGAGCTCATCGGCGCCGCTCAGAAATGCCTTGGGCCTCAGATCGCCGGCAGCCACTTCGCGCACGCCATCGGCCAGCAACAACAAGGGACGGGCCAGCTGGTTGCCAATGACCACGGCCAGCAGCACGGCGCCAAAAACCGCCATGAACAAACTCAGCGTGAGTGTACCGATGTACATGCGGCGCAGGCCATCGCGGGCCAGCGCACGCTCCTGGTATTCGCGGTTGGCCTGGGTCACGGCCAGGGCGTTGGCCACCAGGGTGTCGGGCAGCGCCTTGACGGCCAACACATAGCGCGGCTCGTTGAATGACCCCAGTTGGTTGCTGGTGACAAGCGCCAGGGCCTTGATGCGCGCCTGGCTCACCCTGCCGGCCACGCCATCGTCGAGCCCCTCGATCCAGGTGAGGACGCGCTGCTCGCGTGCCGCCCGAAATTGCTGGGCGGCTGGCAGATCCGGATTGAGCTGGTAGCGCGACTGACCGGCCGCCGCAATCAACCGGCCAGAGGAACCCCACAAAATCAGATCGTCGGCGCCCATGGCATCACGCGCGCGCTCCAGAGGCAGGGCGGCACTGAGATCGGGCGTGTCTGACAGACTGGCTGCACCGGCGCGCACCTTGTCGGCCAGATCAAGCGACAAGGTCTCCACCGTGGTGCGCCCAAGGTTCAGGCCCGCGTCCAGGGCACCCTCCACCTTGACATCGAACCAGCTCTCGATCGAGCGCGTGACAAACTGGTACGACACCACATAAATCAGCATCCCCGGGGCAAAGCCGGCCAGGGCAAAAATGGCGGCCAGCTTGACCAGCAAGCGGCTGCCAAATTTCCGCTGTACCAGGCGCCGGATCAGGCGCACAGCGATCCAGCTGATGACCAGCAGCAGCAGCACCGCCACCACCACATTGACGACAAACAGGCGGGCGTAGTTTTGCTCGTACAGGTCGCGGTTGGTGGTGGCCTGCGTCAAAAGGTAAAGCAGGATCAGGCCAATGCTCACCATCACCACCAGGCCCAGACCCAGCAGCCAGCGCACGGTTCTGGAGTGCTTGCCGGTCGGCACGTTGGCGCTAGGTGCCAGGCTCATTTGACCCGCTCGGCCTCAAGCGTCTGCTCTGTGCCCAGCTCGACGGACCAGTCAGATTGCCCCAGGGTGCCAATCTGCAAGGGTCGCGGCAGCTGGGCCGGATCCAACCTGAAACGGAAATCGACAATGTGGCTGGCATCGCCCGCCAGGTCGGCGGCATTGGCGATTTTCCATCTCGAAATACGGCGCACGGCGTTGAGCGCGTCGCTCAAGGACTCAAAATTCTGGTTCAGCGACAGGCCGAGCGAGGGTTCGATGAACTCGCCCGCGGCAATGTTGAGTCGCCACTGGCGCGTCAGGGGCTGGTAAGCCAGGCGAAACTGGCGCCTGGCGGTGGCCACTTTCTTGTTGGTCCAGTACCAGCGTTCGCGCAACACTTCGGCTTCGGCCACAAAATAAATCGGAATGCCCTTTTGCAAGGCATCGATCACCGCCGGCGACAAGTCGAACTGAAGCTGGGTGGAAAGCCAAAGCGCGTCATCCGAGCGCTCCAGTCGCAGCTCTGGCTTTGGCTCGGCAGGCGGTGGTGTCTGCGCCAGTGTCACGCTCAAGCCCAGTACGGCAGAGGCCAGCCAGCCCAGCAAAAGGCTAGACAGCAGACTTTTCAAGCAGCGCGTAATAGAAACCATCGTGTTCACGGTCCGGATTGTCAACGACACCCGCCCATTGCGCGAGTTGACCGGGTAACAAATGCCCGGGTGAGGGCAATAAGGTGGCGTTGCTGTTGCTGTCAAGAAACGCCCTGATCTGATCCTGCCCCTCGGCATGAAACACCGAGCAGGTGCCATACAGCAAGCGCCCCCCGGGTTTCAGCAGTGGCCACAACGCGGCGAGCAAGCGCGCCTGCTGCCGTGCCAGTTGCGCCACGTCATCGGGCCGGCGCAGCCAGCGGATGTCGGGGTGGCGACGCACCACGCCCGAGCCCGAGCATGGTGCGTCGAGCAAAATGGCATCAAAGGGTTGGCCCTGCCACCAGGCTGGCACATCGGCCGCATCCGCGGTGACGACCCGGGCCGAGAGACCGAGTCTGCGCAGGTTGTCGTGGATGCGCTGGCAGCGCTGGGCGTCAATGTCGAGTGCGGTGACCGCCACGTCGGCAAATTCGAGCAAATGCGCCGTTTTGCCACCCGGCGCGGCGCAGGCATCGAGCACCTGCAACGGTGCCTGGCCGCGCAGGCCATTCAACAGCAGCGGCGCGGCCCACTGCGCGGCGCTGTCCTGCACCGACACCAGGCCGGCGGCAAAACCCGGAATCTGCTGCACCGCGCTGGCATGCCGCAGCACCACGCCCGCCATGCCCAAGGGCTGCGCCGCAAGACCCGCGGCTGCGAGCTTGCCCAAGTAGTCGGCCACGCTGATGCGCCGCGTGTTGACGCGCAAAACCATCGGCGCCGGGTCATTGTTGGCCTGCAGAATGGCCTGCCAGTGGTCTGGCCATTCGGCCTGCATCTGCGCCAGCCACCAGGCGGGGTGATTCCAGCGCGCCACCGGATCCTGCGCCGTTTGCGCCAGCAGGTCAGCCTGCTCGCGCAAATAACGCCGCAGACAGGCATTGATGAAGCCGGCCTGCGCTTTCAACCTGGGTGATTTCTTGGCCGCCTCCACGGTCTGGTTGACCAGCGTGAAGGTGTCATAGGCGGCATCGGTCTGCTGCGACAACAGCGCCAGCGCGCTGCACAGCAAGGCATCCACCGCAGGCGCTGGCAGGCGCGGTGCCAGCAGCCGGCGCAGCGCCTGGGCCCGCCCGAGCGAACGCAGCACCGCAAAGCCCAGCGCCTGCACCCCCGGTCGCAACGAGGCATCGACCGCACTGATCGCCGCCGTGCCGGAAGCGCCACCAAGGATCGCCTGCAACACCCTGGCACTGGCCTGCAATTGCCGCCACAAGGGAATCCGGGTATGCGTGTTCATGGTTCAGTATAAAAAAACGCCTCAGGCCCCGGCAACAGGGCGTGAGGCGTTCGTTCGTTGATGGTCAATTATCTGACATCAACCCCTTCGTCCTGATCCTGGTCCTGCTCACTGGCCAGCGCCAGTTCTGCGGCTTCGGTTTCGGCAATGGCGCGGCGCTCGGACTCGTCCATGTTTTCGCGCACCTTGCGTGCCTCGTGATAGGCCAGGCCGGTGCCAGCCGGAATCAGGCGGCCCACAATCACGTTTTCCTTGAGGCCGCGCAAGTTGTCGCGCTTGCCCATGATGGCAGCTTCGGTCAGCACGCGGGTGGTTTCCTGGAAGGAAGCCGCGCTGATGAAGCTGTCGGTGGACAGCGATGCCTTGGTAATGCCCAGCAGCAGGTTGGTGAAGGTGGCTGGCTGCTTGCCTTCGGCGCGCAGGGCGTCGTTGGTGTTGAGCATTTCCGAGCGTTCCACCTGTTCACCCACGATGTAGTTGGAGTCGCCGGCGGCTTCCACCACCACGCGGCGCAACATCTGGCGCACGATCACTTCGATGTGCTTGTCGTTGATCTTGACGCCCTGCAGCCGATACACGTCCTGCACTTCGTCGACGATGTAGCGCGCCAATTCCTCGGCGCCCAGCAAGCGCAAGATGTCCTGCGGGTCGGCCGGGCCGTCCACCACCACCTCGCCCTTGTTGACGATCTGGCCTTCGTGCACCAGCATGTTCTTTTCCTTGGGCACCAGCTCTTCCCAGACCTTGCCTTCCAGGTCGGTGATCTGCAGACGAATCTTGCCCTTGGTTTCCTTGCCGAACGAAATGGTGCCGGTCATTTCAGCGAGCACGCCCTTGTCCTTGGGCGAGCGGGCCTCGAACAACTCGGCCACGCGTGGCAGACCGCCGGTAATGTCGCGGGTTTTCTGGCCTTCGACCGGAATCCTCGCCAGCACCTCGCCTGAGCCCACGTCCTGCCCATCGCGCACCTGCACCAGCGCGCCAACGGGAAAGCCGATCGTCACCGCATGGTCGGTGCCGGGGATCTTGACCTCGTTGCCGCTGGCATCGATCAGCTTGACCTGCGGGCGCACCACCTTGGCCGAACCACGGCGCTTGGGGTCAATCACCACCAGCGTCGACAGGCCGGTCACCTCATCGACCTGCTTGGCCACCGTCAGGCCTTCCTCGACGTTCTCGAATCGGGCCAGACCGGCGTATTCGGTGATGATGGGGCGCGTCAGCGGATCCCAGTTCGCCAGAATCGTGCCGGCCTTGATCGCCTGGTCGGGCTTGACCGTCAGCACGGCACCGTAAGGCACCTTATGGCGTTCACGCTCGCGGCCGTGCTCGTCATGAATGACGATTTCGCCGGATCGGGAAATCACCACCAGTTCGCCCTTGTCGTTGGTCACATAGCGCATGGTGCTGTTGAAGCCGATGTTGCCATTGGACTTGGCTTCGACGCTGGAGGCAATGGCCGCGCGCGATGCCGCACCACCGATGTGGAAGGTGCGCATGGTCAGCTGGGTGCCGGGCTCGCCGATCGACTGGGCGGCTATCACGCCGACGGCCTCACCGCCATTGACCAGACCGCCTCGACCAAGGTCGCGTCCGTAGCACTTGGCACAGATGCCAAAACGGGTTTCGCAGGTGAGCGCGGTGCGCACCTTGACCTCGTCCACACCGGCAGCTTCCAGTTCGTCGATCAGGTCTTCGTCGAGCATGGTGCCTGCCGTGGCCATCAACGCCTGGCTCTCGGGGTGCAGGATGTCATCGGCGGCGGTGCGGCCCAGAATGCGCTCGCGCAGCGATTCGATGGTCTCGCCGCCTTCGACAATGGCGCGCATCAGGTAGCCGTTGTGGGTGCCGCAGTCCTGCTCGGTCACCACCAGATCTTGCGTCACGTCGACCAGACGACGCGTCAGGTAGCCCGAGTTGGCAGTCTTGAGCGCGGTGTCGGCCAGGCCCTTGCGCGCGCCGTGGGTGGAAATGAAGTATTCCAGCACGTTCAGGCCTTCGCGGAAGTTGGCGGTAATGGGCGTCTCGATGATCGAGCCGTCGGGCTTGGCCATCAAACCGCGCATGCCGGCCACCTGGCGGATCTGGGCGGCAGAACCGCGCGCGCCCGAGTCGGCCATCATGTAGATCGAGTTGAACGATTCCTGCGGCACCTTGTTGCCGTGACGGTCGATGACAGTCTCTTTGGAGAGCTGGCCCATCATCACCTTGGAGACTTCGTCGCCGGCCTTGCCCCAGATGTCCACCACCTTGTTGTAACGCTCACCTGCGGTCACCAGACCCGAGGTGTACTGAGTGGCGATTTCCTTCACCTCGGCTTCGGCGCGCTCGATGATGCCCGGTTTTTCGGTAGGCACCAGCATGTCCTCGATCGAGATCGAAATACCGGCGCGAGTGGCCAGGCGGAAACCGTATTGCAGCAGCTTGTCGGCGAACACCACGGTTTCCTTCAGGCCGCATTTGCGGAACGAGGCGTTGATCAGGCGCGAAATTTCCTTTTTCTTCAAGGCCTTGTTGATGTACGCAAACGGCAGTCCCTTGGGCAGGATTTCCGATAACAGCGCACGGCCCACCGAGGTGTCCACCAGGCTGGTGCTGGGCACAAGTTCGCCAGTGGCTTTGTCCCGGGTGTATTCGGTCAGGCGCACGCTGATGCGCGTGCTCATTTCGACCTCGCCCGCGTCGAAGGCGCGCTGCACCTCACCCGTGTCGGCAAACACCAGACCTTCGCCCTTGGCGTTGATGCGGTCACGGGTGGTGTAGTACAGGCCCAGCACCACGTCCTGCGACGGCACGATGGACGGCTCGCCGTTGGACGGAAACAGCACGTTGTTGGAGGCCAGCATCAGGGTGCGAGCTTCCATCTGCGCCTCGACCGACAGCGGCACGTGAACGGCCATCTGGTCACCGTCAAAGTCGGCGTTGAACGCGGCGCAGACCAGCGGGTGCAGCTGGATGGCCTTGCCTTCGATCAGGATCGGCTCAAAGGCCTGGATGCCCAGGCGGTGCAAGGTCGGTGCCCGGTTGAGCATGACCGGGTGTTCCTTGATCACTTCTTCCAGGATGTCCCAGACCACCGGCGTGCCGGATTCGACTTCTTTCTTGGCCGCCTTGATGGTGGTGGCAATGCCCATGGCTTCCAGGCGCGCGAAGATGAAGGGCTTGAAGAGTTCGAGCGCCATCAGCTTAGGCAGACCGCACTGATGCAGCTTGAGCGTTGGGCCCACCACAATCACGGAACGGCCTGAATAGTCAACGCGCTTGCCCAGCAGGTTCTGGCGGAAACGACCGCCCTTGCCCTTGATCATGTCGGCCAGGGATTTGAGCGCGCGCTTGTTGGCGCCGGTCATGGCCTTGCCACGGCGACCGTTGTCCAGCAGCGAGTCGACCGCTTCCTGCAGCATGCGCTTTTCGTTGCGGGCAATGATCTCAGGTGCCTTGAGTTCGAGCAGGCGGCGCAGACGGCTGTTGCGGTTGATGACGCGGCGGTACAGGTCGTTCAGGTCGGAGGTGGCAAAACGGCCGCCATCCAGGGGAACGAGCGGGCGCAGGTCGGGCGGCAGCACCGGCAGCACATCGAGCACCATCCACTCGGGCTTGATGCCGGATTTCTTGAAGGCTTCAAGCAGCTTGAGACGCTTGGTATTTTTCTTGATCTTGAGCTCGGAGCCGGTCGGGTCGTTGCGCAGCTTTTCAATGGCGGCGTCGATGTCGAGGTTTTGCAACAGCTCCTTGACACCTTCGGCGCCCATCTTGGCCTGGAATTCGTCGCCGTATTCCTTGAACTTGGCATCGAAGTCGTCTTCCGACATGATGCTGTATTTTTTCAAGGGAGTCATGCCGGGGTCGGTGACCACATAGGCTTCGAAGTAGAGCACCCTTTCGATGTCGCGCAAGGTCATGTCCAGCACCAGGCCGAGACGGCTGGGCAACGATTTCAGGAACCAGATGTGGGCACAGGGCGCGGCCAGGTCGATGTGGCCCATGCGCTCGCGGCGCACCTTGGTCTGCGTGACCTCGACGCCGCATTTTTCGCAGATGACACCGCGGTGCTTGAGCCGCTTGTACTTGCCGCACAGGCATTCGTAGTCCTTGATCGGGCCAAAAATCTTGGCGCAAAAAAGACCGTCGCGCTCGGGCTTGAAGGTGCGGTAGTTGATGGTTTCCGGTTTCTTGACTTCGCCAAAAGACCAGGAGCGGATCTTCTCGGGCGAGGCCATGCCGATTTTGATGGCATCGAAATGCTCATCGGGCGTGAACTGCTTGAACAGGTCGAGTAATGATTTCATGACACAAATTCCTTAAATTCTCACAATTAACCACGTTCGAGCTCGATGTCCAGACCGAGCGAGCGAATTTCCTTCACCAGCACGTTGAACGACTCCGGCATGCCGGCTTCAATCGAGTGTTCACCCTTGACGATGTTCTCGTACACCTTGGTGCGACCCTGCACGTCGTCTGACTTGACGGTGAGCATTTCCTGCAAGGTGTAGGCGGCGCCGTAGGCTTCGAGTGCCCACACTTCCATTTCACCAAAGCGCTGGCCACCAAACTGCGCCTTGCCGCCCAGCGGCTGCTGGGTCACGAGGCTGTAGGGGCCGGTGGAGCGGGCGTGCATCTTGTCATCGACCAGGTGATGCAGCTTGAGGTAATGCATATAGCCCACCGTGACCGGGCGCTCGAAGCGTTCGCCGGTGCGGCCATCGTACAGATAGGCTTGCGTTCGGGTCGGGGTCAGGCCCTTGGCGGCCGCGATGTCATCGGGGTAGGCCAGCTTGAGCATGGCGCGGATTTCATCCTCGGTGGCGCCGTCGAATACCGGCGTGGCAAACGGCATGCCGCTGGTCAGGTTCTGCGCCATGTCAAGCAGCTGCGCGTCGTCGAGCTGTGCCAGGTCTTCCTTGCGGCCGGTGGCGTTGTAGATTTCGTTGAGAAACTCGCGCAACTCGGCCACACGGCTTTCGTGCTGCAGCATGTCGCCAATGCGCTGGCCAATGCCCTTGCTGGCCCAGCCCAGGTGAACCTCGAGTACCTGACCCACGTTCATCCGTGACGGCACGCCCAGCGGGTTGAGCACGATGTCGCACGGCGTGCCATCGGCCATATGCGGCATGTCCTCCACCGGCACGATCTTGGACACCACACCCTTGTTGCCGTGGCGCCCGGCCATCTTGTCACCGGGTTGCAGATGGCGTTTGACGGCCACATAGACCTTGACCATTTTCAGCACGCCGGCGGGCAACTCGTCGCCCTGCGTGAGCTTCTTGCGCTTTTCCTCGAAGGCCAGGTCGAAGCGGTGGCGGGTTTGCTCCAGCGAGTTCTTGATGCTTTCGAGCTGCGCCGACACGTCGTCGTCCGCCGGGCGGATATCGAACCAGTGGAACTTCTCGACCGATTCCAGGTAGGCGCGGTCGATCTTGCTGCCCTTGGCCAGCTTGTGCGGGCCGCCGTTGGCCACTTTGCCGAGCAGCAATTTGCCGATACGGTCAAACGCATCGGCTTCGACGATGCGCATCTGGTCGTTCAGGTCTAGGCGGAAGCGCTTGAGCTCGTCGTCGATGATCTGCTGGGCGCGGCGATCGCGCGTGATGCCCTCGCGGGTGAACACCTGCACGTCGATGACCGTGCCTTGCGAGCCCTGCTCGACGCGCAGCGAGGTGTCCTTGACGTCGCTGGCCTTCTCGCCAAAGATGGCGCGCAGCAGTTTTTCTTCAGGCGTCAGCGTGGTTTCGCCCTTGGGCGTGACCTTGCCGACCAGCGTGTCACCGGGTTGCACTTCGGCCCCCACGTAGATGATGCCGGATTCGTCAAGACGGTTGAGTTGCTGCTCGCTCAGGTTGGGAATGTCGCGTGTGATTTCCTCGGCACCGAGCTTGGTGTCGCGCGCCATCACCACCAGTTCCTCGATGTGGATCGAGGTGTAGCAATCGTCTGCCACCACGCGTTCGCTGATCAGAATCGAATCTTCGAAGTTGTAGCCGTTCCAGGTCATGAAGCCAATCAGCATGTTGCGCCCCAGCGCCAGCTCACCCAGATCGGTGGAAGCGCCGTCCGCAATCACGTCACCCTTGGCCAGGTGGTCGCCTTTCTTGACGATCGGGCGCTGGTGAATGTTGGTGTTCTGGTTGGAGCGCTGGTATTTGATCAGGTTGTAGATGTCGACACCCACCTCACCAGCCTGAGCTTCGGCGTCATTGACGCGGATCACCACGCGGGTGGCATCAACGTAGTCGACCACACCGCCACGGGTGGCCACCACCACGGTGCCCGAGTCGACCGCCGCGACACGCTCGATGCCGGTGCCGACCATGGGTTTTTCCGGGCGCAGCACGGGTACGGCCTGACGGCTCATGTTGGCGCCCATCAGGGCGCGGTTGGCGTCGTCGTGCTCCAGGAACGGCACCAGGGATGCCGCCACCGACACGATCTGCGCCGGCGACACGTCCATGTACTGCACCCGGTCGGCGGTGACCATGACGGTTTCGCCGGCTTCACGCGCCGAGATCAGCTCGCCGGTCAGGTGGCCATCCTTGTCGAGCACGGCATTGGCCTGGGCAATCACAAACTTGCCTTCCTCGATGGCCGAGAGGTAATCTATTTCCATGGTGACCCGTCCGTCAACCACGCGACGGTACGGCGTTTCAATGAAGCCGTAATCGTTGAGTCGGGCGTACAGGGCCAGCGAGTTGATCAGTCCGATGTTCGGGCCTTCGGGGGTTTCAATCGGGCAGACACGACCGTAATGGGTGACGTGCACGTCACGCACTTCAAAGCCGGCGCGCTCACGCGTCAACCCGCCTGGGCCAAGGGCAGAAACCCGGCGCTTGTGGGTGATCTCGGACAAGGGGTTGGTCTGGTCCATGAACTGACTCAGCTGCGAGGCACCGAAAAATTCCTTCAGTGCAGCCGAAATCGGCTTGCTGTTGATCAGGTCATGCGGCATCAACGGTTCCTGCTCGGCCTGGCCGAGACGCTCCTTGACGGCCTTCTCGATGCGCGCCAGGCCCACGCGGTACTGGTTCTCGGCCAATTCACCAACGCAGCGCACGCGGCGGTTGCCCAAATGGTCGATGTCATCGACCTGACCATGGCCGTTGCGCAGGTCGACCAGCACCTTGACCACCGCCAGGATGTCTTCGTTGGTCAGCACCATCGGGCCGGTCGATTCCGGGCGGCCCATCTTGGCGTTGAACTTCATGCGCCCGACACGCGACAGATCGTAGGTGTCAGGGTTGTAGAACAGGCGCTGGAAAAGCGCTTGCACCGCGTCTTCGGTCGGCGGCTCGCCGGGGCGCATCATGCGGTAGATGGCCACGCGGGCGGCGAACTCGTCGGCCGTTTCATCGGTACGCAGGGTTTGCGAAATGTAGGGGCCCTGGTCGAGCTCATTGGTGTAGATGCAGGCCAGTTCCTGCACACCCGACGCTCGCAGTTTCTTCAGGAGCACTTCCGTCAGCTCCTCGTTGGCCTTGGCCAGGATTTCGCCGGTTTCGGCCTCGACCACATTGCGCGCCACGATGCGGCCCACCAGAAAATCTTCAGGCACCGAAATGTGCGTGGTGTGAGCCTGCTCGAGTTCTCGGGTATGGCGCACGGTGATGCGCTTTTCCTTGGCCACGATCACCTTGCCGCTGTTGTCGGTGATGTCGAAGCGTGCCACCTCGCCGCGCAAGCGCTCGGCCACGAATTCCATCTGGGCACCACTGTCCATCAGGCGGAAGTTGTCATTGACAAAAAAGTTGGCCAGGATCGACTCGTTGTTCAGGCCGATGGCCTTGAGCAAAATCGTGACCGGCATCTTGCGGCGGCGATCCACACGGAAATACAGGATGTCCTTGGGATCGAATTCGAAGTCGAGCCAGGAGCCGCGGTAAGGAATGATGCGCGCCGAAAACAGCAATTTGCCCGAATTGTGCGTCTTGCCCTTGTCATGCTCGAAAAACACACCGGGCGAACGGTGCAACTGCGACACGATCACTCGTTCGGTGCCATTGATGACAAACGAGCCCTTGTCGGTCATCAGGGGCACTTCACCCATGTAGACCTCTTGCTCCTTGACTTCCTTGACCACCTTGTTCTGGGACGTGGAGGTTTCGCGATCGTAAATGATCAGTTGCACCCGGGCGCGCACGGCAGACGAAAACGTCAGACCACGGGTCTGGCATTCGCGCACGTCAAACGCCGGTTTGGCCAGGCTGTAGTCGAGGTACTTCATCTCGACAAAACCATTGTGCGAGACGATCGGGAACGCCGCGTTGAAAGCGGCCTGCAGGCCCTCGTCGGTGCGCTTCTTTTGTGGCACATCGGCTTGCAAAAAGGCGGTGTAGGCATCTTTTTGCATTTGCAGCAGATAAGGAATTTCGAGCACGCTTTCGCGACTGCCAAAACTTTTGCGAATACGTTTGCGTTCAGTGTATGAATAAGCCATGAAATCTCCGGGCAACAAGCGAGCCTGACGGCCCCTGGGCGACTGTTTTCTTGGCGATTGGCCGCTACCAATCAATGGCGGACGACCGCACCTTGCGTGCGGTCCGAACCAAGGCATCTTCTTCTGTCGGGGTGAGAAGACACTGCAAAACCGCTGTGCGGCGGCTTTGCGGTGTGTTCTTCAAAAACACCAAAGGCTGGAGGCCTGTGACAGCGCTCCAGCCCGAAAGACCGGCTCAATTACTTGAGTTCAGCCTTGGCACCAGCGTCCACCAGTTTCTTCAGGGCGGCGTCGGCATCAGCCTTGGAAACGCCTTCCTTGACGTTCTTCGGCGCGCCATCAACCATGTCCTTGGCTTCCTTGAGGCCCAGACCGGTGATTTCGCGCACAGCCTTGATGACCGCCACCTTGTTGGCACCGGCTTCAACCAGAACCACGTTGAATTCGGTCTTTTCTTCCGCAGCCGGAGCAGCAGCGCCACCGCCAGCAGCCGGTGCAGCCATGGCTGCAGCGCTCACACCAAACTTCTCTTCGATGGCTTTCACCAGGTCGTTGAGTTCCATGACCGTCATGCTGTCGAGCGCGGTCAAAAATGCGTCTTTATCGAATGCCATTTTGATTTCCTAACAATTGATTGATTTCTGTGCATTGCAGGCGTTACGCTGCAACGGCCTCTGCGGGAGCTTCTGCGCCACCGCCTTTTTGCTCTGCCAATGCCGCCACGACACGCGCAATGCGTGAAATGGGCGACTGCATCAAGCCCAGCAACTGCGCCAGCAACACTTCCTTGGAGGGAATGCTTGCCAGTTGCTTCACGCCGTTCACGTCCAGAGCCTTGCCGCCGTATGCGCCACCGCGAATCACCAACTTGTCGTTGGTTTTTGCGAATTCAGCCACCACTTTTGCGGCAGCCACAGCATCTTCGGAAAAGCCATAGATCAGCGGACCGGTCATCTGGTCGGACACCACCTCGAAGCTGCTGCCGGCAACAGCACGACGGGCCAGGGTGTTTTTCAACACACTCAGGCTGACGCCGTTGCTGCGCGCGGTGGAGCGCAATTTGGTCATGTCGGCGACCGTGATGCCACGGTATTCCGCCATCACGAGCGTTTGAGCTTTAGCGGCGAGGCCGGTCACTTCACTGATGACGGCTTCTTTCTCACTGCGATTTAGACTCAAGGTCAACTCCTTAAAAAAGTACCCGTTTGTGCTGTTGACAACGTCACATCAGGGCACACCACATTGCAGCGACCAACTGTTCAGGAACTTTTCAATTCTTTGCCAGCGGGATCGCCATCTGCGTTGGTTGTCAATGATTAAGTGCTTTGGCCCGGGGGCTTGGCACACCAACGGTCTTGGATGACCTGCGACAGCCCGTAAGCCAGCGCAGCCCACCACGTCAGGCGCACTTTTCAGTGCACCCAATTCTTTCACTTACGCGTTAATCGATTGCAGGTCAACACGCACACCCACACCCATGGTGCTGGAAACGGCGGCCTTGCGCAAATACTGACCCTTGCTGGTGGCCGGCTTGGCCTTGGTCAAGGCATCAACCAGAGCCGCCAGGTTAGCCTGCAATTTGTCGGTATCAAATGACTTGCGGCCAATCGTGGAATGCACGATACCAGCCTTGTCAACGCGGAACTGCACTTGCCCCGCCTTGGCGTTGCGCACCGCACCCGCCACGTCCGGAGTCACCGTGCCGACCTTGGGGTTGGGCATCAAGCCGCGCGGGCCGAGAATCTGGCCCAAAGTACCCACCACGCGCATGGCGTCAGGCGCGGCAATGACCACGTCAAAAGGCATATCGCCTGCCTTGACCATGGCGGCCAGGTCGTCCATGCCGACGATGTCAGCACCAGCGGCCTTGGCTTCTTCAGCCTTGGCGCCCTGGGCGAACACCGCCACACGCTTGGTCTTGCCGGTGCCGTTGGGCAGCACGACCGCACCACGCACCACCTGGTCAGATTTCTTGGCATCGATGCCGAGCAGAACAGCCACGTCGATCGACTCGTCAAACTTGGCCGTTGCACATTCTTTCACCAGCGCCAGCGCGTCGCCAATGGCGTAGAGCTTGCTGCTGTCAACCTTGCCTTGCAAGGCCTTTTGTTTCTTGGTCAGTTGAGCCATTTATACGCCCTCCACAGTCACGCCCATCGAGCGCGCAGAACCGGCAATGGTTCGAACGGCCGCGTCCATATCGGCGGCGGTCAAGTCCTTCATCTTGGTTTTGGCGATCTCTTCGAGCTGGGCACGCGTTACCTTGCCGACCTTGGTCTTGTTGGCAACGGGAGAACCCTTGTCAATCTTGGCAGCTTTTTTGATCAGCACCGACGACGGCGGCGACTTGATCACAAAGGTAAAGCTCTTGTCGGCAAAAGCGGTGATCACCACAGGCAGCGGCAGACCCGGCTCGATGCCTTGGGTTTGCGCGTTGAACGCCTTGCAAAACTCCATGATGTTGAGACCGCGCTGACCCAAGGCCGGGCCGATCGGGGGGGATGGATTGGCTTTACCCGCTGGCACTTGCAGCTTGACAAAACCGACGATTTTTTTCGCCATGATTTACTCCTGACGGGTTGAAACGCCTTGGCTTGCACCATGCAAACCGCAGCTCCCCGTGGTTAACGACTCACTTCCTGATATTCGTGTCGAGTCGGAAAACACGAATTCATTCTCTTAATCAGTTGGGGTCAGAGCACGTTGCTGCGCAAGTGGTCTGACCCACAAATTCTCAGGCTTATCAAGCCTTTTCCACCTGCGAAAACTCCAGCTCGACCGGCGTGGCACGACCAAAAATGGTGACCGCCACACGGACCTTGCTTTTCTCGTAATTGACTTCTTCCACCGAGCCATTGAAATCGGCAAAAGGGCCTTCCTTGACGCGCACATACTCACCGACCACAAATTCAACCTTGTGGCGCGGCTTTTCGGTGCCTTCCTGCATCTGGCTCACGATTTTCTGGACTTCGGCCTCGGAAATAGGCGAGGGACGGGTTTTACCGCCGCCGACAAAACCGGTCACCTTGTTGGTGTGCTTGATCAGATGCCAGGTGTCATCGTCCATGACCATTTCAACCAGCACATATCCCGGAAAGAACTTGCGTTCGGTGGTTTTTTTCTGGCCGTTCTTGATTTCGACCACTTCTTCCATCGGCACCAGAATGCGGCCGAACTTGTGCTGCATGCCAGAACGGTTGATGCGCTCCTGTATGTTGCGTTCAACCGTTTTTTCCATGCCCGAATAGGCATGAACCACATACCAGCGCAGATCCGGGTTGGCCGGGGCAGCGATAGGGGCGGCAGGCGCAGCGGCTGGCGCCACAGCGGCGGGGCCGGCATCATCCATGGGGGCCTCCTCTGCAACATCGGTCATCATGATTTCCACCCCAGGATAAGGTCATATAAAAGCCATTCCAGCGTCTTGTCGGTCAACCACAGAAAAAGTGCCATGATGAAGACAAAACCAAACACGTAAAGCGTCATCTGGATCGCTTCCTTGCGGGCGGGCCAGACCACTTTGCGGATTTCACGCACAGACTCCTGGCCAAAAGCCGTCAGTGAACGACCCGATTCGGAGATCAGAAAAACCACCACGGCCAGACCAAGGCAGACCAGCAGGCCCAACCATTGGAACAACGGACCTTGCTTGCCCAGCGCGTAATAAATAACCAGTGATGCAATCACCAGGGCAACCGCCAGCGCCAGCTTGGCTTTGTCGGCTGTGGTGTTCACGGTTTGAACTTCAGGGGTGGCCATGTGATGTTGATATTGCCCGTTAAAACTGTCACCAAAATTTTGCGATTCCAAGATACGCAAGCCCGCCAGGTGAGTAGCGGGCTTTTTGAACACCTGACAACCCGTATCAGGTGGCAGGGGCAGTAGGAATCGAACCTACAACCTTCGGTTTTGGAGACCGACGCTCTGCCAATTGAGCTATGCCCCTTTGTTCATTCGTCCGTTTTGATCCAATCGGTCAGACAATGATCTTGGCCACCACCCCGGCGCCGACGGTGCGCCCGCCTTCACGGATCGC
>JBBINL010000037.1:0-17558 GCA_037443905.1 Burkholderiales bacterium
GACGGATGTAATCGAGCAGCGAGGTCTTGCCGTGGTCGACGTGACCCATGACCGTGACCACAGGCGCGCGTGGCAGTGATTCGGCCTGCTGTTGCGAGACCTCGTCATCGGTAAAGGCTTCAGGGTCATCCAGCGCCGCCACAATCGCCTTGTGGCCCATTTCCTCGACCACGATCATGGCCGTGTCCTGATCCAGCGGCTGGTTGATGGTGACCATCTGGCCCATCTTCATCAGGTGTTTGATCACCTCGGAGGCTTTGACCGACATCTTGTGGGCCAGTTCGGCCACCGTGATGGTTTCCGGCACATGCACTTCGATCACGCGCACTTCGACCGGAGCACTCTGGATGGGGTGGTCGTCGCGCTCGCGCTCATTGCTGCCACGGCGCCCGCGCGGTCCACCGCGCCAATTGCCACCCCGACCAGCACCGGCACCGATGTCACCACGGGTCGGAATGCCCTTTTTCTTGGCCGGATCGCCCGCCCAGCTGCTCGACAGCTTGGCCGATTTGACTTCCTTGCCCGAGCCGGCAGAGGCACCGGCGGCGCTCGCAGGGGTGGTGGCGGGTTTGCCCGTCGTACTACCGGCAGGTTTGTGCAGCGTGCCCTTGATACCGGCCTTGGCAGCGTCAGCGGATTTGGCTGCCGGTTTGGCTTCTTCAGCCTTTTTGGGCGGCAGTTTTTTACCTGGCTGAGACATCATCATCCGGATGGCAGCCGCCTCTGCTTCTGCCTTTTGACGACGCTCGTTCAACTCGGCCGCGCGCGCCTGCTCCACAGCCAGCAGTTTGCTTGCTTCAAGCGCCGCCTTTTGCCGGGCTTGTGCTTTCAATTGCTCTTGCGCCGCGATGTCGGCTTCAGACTGCGCGGCCGCTGCTTGTCTGGCCGCTTGCAGTGCGCTGTCATCAACCACGGGGGCAGCCTTTGCCTCTGTCGCTGCTGTTGCGGTTTGTTGTTGCGCCATTGCACGCTCTGCTGCTGCTTGTGCCGCTTGTGCGGCGGCAAGGTCAGCGGATTCACGGGCATCTGCTTCACTGGCTTCACGTTGGCGGCGTCGCTCAGCCAGCTCTTCCTCCTGGCGGCGGATCAACTCGGCCTGGCGACGGGCTTCTTCTTCACGGCGCGCCAGTTCGGCATGGTCGATCTGCAGCGGTGCCGGTTGTTGCGCCTGGGGCTCAACGTTTTCTGCAGGCGCCACCGGGGCGGTTTCAGTGCTTTCGTCGCGACGCACAAAGGTACGTTTTTTGCGCACTTCCACCTGGATCGTGCGCGCTTTGCCGGTGGCATCGGCCTGCTTGATTTCAGTGGTCGATTTTTTGACCAGCGTGATCTTCTTGCGCTCGCCCGTGCTGGTGCCGTGGCTGAGCTGCAAATAGCTCAACAGACGCTGCTTGTCGGATTCTGTGAGCTTGTCAGATGCAGCCGCTTTGGCGACACCTGCCGACTTCAGTTGCGCAAGCAAGGTGTCGGTTGATTTCTTGAGTTCATTGGCAAACTCGGCAACGGTCATACTGGACATTTTTTGACTAACCTTTGGTTCAGACGCTGATGCCCGCAGGCATGGACGTCTTGGCTTTACTTTGAATTCATGATCATTCGCTTTGAGTGGAAGCAGCGTCATTGGTGAACCAATGTGCACGGGCTTTCATGATCAGGCTCTTTGCTTCATCTTCTGCCAGTCCGGTGATCTCGGTGAGTTCATCCACCGCCAGATCGGCCAGGTCATCGAGCTCCTTGACGCCGTTGTCGGCCAGCTTGCTGATCAATTCGGCGTTCAGGCCTTCGAGATCGCTCAGCTCCAAAGCCACACTGCCCGCATTTTCCTCAATGGCGATTTCCATCGTCAACAGGGCGTCTTTGGCACGGGTGCGCAATTCACTCACGGTGTCTTCGTCGAAACTCTCGATTTCGAGCATTTCCTCCAGCGGCACATAAGCCACCTGCTCCAGGCTGGTGAAGCCCTCGGCAATCAGCAGGTCGGCGATTTCCTCGTCGACATCGAGCTTCTCCATGAACAAGCGACGGCTCTGACTGACTTCACTGGCCTGTTTTTCGGCGGATTCCGCAGCATCGAGAATATTGATTTTCCAGCCGGTGAGTTCGGCGGCCAGACGCACATTCTGGCCGCCACGGCCAATGGCGATGGCCAGATTTTCCTCGTCCACCACCACATCCATGGCGTGACGCTCCTCGTCCACCACGATGCTGCTGACGTTGGCCGGCGCCAGCGCGCCAATCACGAACTGGGCCGGGTCTTCGCTCCACAGCACAATGTCGACACGCTCACCCGCCAGTTCGGTGGTGACAGCGTTGACACGCGTGCCGCGCACGCCGACGCAGGTGCCGATCGGGTCGATGCGCTTGTCGTGCGACAACACGGCGATCTTGGCGCGCGAACCGGGGTCACGGGCGCAGGACTTGATCTCGAGCAGGCCCTGCTCGATCTCAGGCACCTCGTTGCGAAACAGCTCCTTCATGAACTCGGGCGCCGAGCGCGACAGCACGATGGGCGCGCCACGCAGCGACAGGTCGACCTCCATGATCATGGCGCGCACGCGGTCGCCGGTGCGGAAATTTTCCTTGGGGATCATTTCATTGCGCCGCAAGCGGCCTTCGACACGGCCCGATTCCACTATCAGGTCGCCCTTGTCCATGCGCTTGACGGTGCCGACAAAAATCTTGTCGCCGCGCGACATGAAGTCGTTGAGCAGCATTTCACGCTCGGCATCGCGAATTTTTTGCAGGATGACCTGCTTGGCCGCCATGGCACCAATGCGTCCGATCGGCACGGACTCGACGGTTTCCTCAATGTACTCATCGACCTCGATGTCGGGAATCTGTTCCCTGGCTTCAAACAACAGGATTTCCTGATCCGGCAACTGCAAACCCGCCTCGTCGGGCACCACATGCCAGCGCCGGAAGGTTTCGTAATTGCCGCTGTCCCGGTCGAGCGCGACGCGGATGTCCACTTCACCCGGGTAAAGTTTTTTGGTGGCCTGGGCCAAAGCCGCTTCCACGGCGCCAAAAACAACATCACGCTCCACGTTTTTCTCGCGTGAGATGGCGTCAACCAACATCAACATTTCGCGATTCATGCCATGACTCTCCTGTTTCAATTCAAATCTGATGCGTTTTGCCCATGGCCGGGCGCTTGCGCGCGGCCCTTGAAACTCACGATCGGCGCGAGGCGCGCCTCCTTGAGCTCGCTCAACACAAAACCCAGTGCCTGCGTCGGCGCAGGCGGTCTTTTTTTGCTGACCCTCTGACCCGGCTTGGTGACCGGTTCATCGCGCCAGACGATCTGCCACGCCGGCTCGGCTTGCGCCGGCGCATCGGCCGCCGACCCAACCCGCTCCAGCACGCCCCGGAACTTCTTGCGCGACGGGCTGACCTGCCCCGCCGCGGCACTGCCCAATGGCACTTTCAGCGTGACATCAATCACCTGGCCGACAAAACGCGCCATGTCCTGATCGTGCCGCAAGGGCCGGTCAATTCCCGGCGACGACACCTCGAGCCGCTTGTAATCCACCTCTTCCACCTCCAGCGCATATTGCAGCTGGCGCGTGACTTTTTCGCAATCTTCAACAGTGATGAACAGCCCGGCTGGGTCAAGCTGCCTGGCCAGCGCATCCGGTGCTGGCGGCCAGGGCAGATCGATGGTCACGCGCAGCAAGCCACCGGCGGAGCGTTGGATCTCCACCAGGTCATAGCCCAGGCCTGTCACGATTTGTTCAACAATGTCTTTTAGCGCCACCAACACTCCAATTTACCCAATTTAGTCAAAACCATTCGACCAAAAAAAACGGGCGGAAGTGACTCGCCCGTTTGGTCGTGAAGTTTGGATTATATCCGAAAATCCAGATGAAAGCCCTTGATTTTCAAGGATTTACACGTCAGCACTGACCAAAATCCGGGTGTACTCGTGCTGCGGCTGTGCCAACACCCGTTGCACCGGCCCCGACTCCACCACGACGCCGTCTTTCATCACCAGCACCTGATGCGCCATGGCGCGGATCACATCCACGTCGTGGGTGATCAGCAGATAGCTCAAGCCGTGTTCACGCTGCAAACTTTGCAGCAGATCAAGCACCTGTTTTTGCACCGTCACGTCCAGCGCACTGGTCGGCTCGTCAAGCACCAGCACGCCTGGCTTGATGATCAGGGCCCGGGCGATGGCCAGCCGCTGGCGCTGACCGCCCGAGAATTCATGCGGGTAGCGCTGCAGGGTTTGCCGCATGATAGCCTCTTGCGGCGCACCCAGGCCGACATCACGCAAGGCCGCCATGACACGCTGCTGACACTCAGCTTTGGTGAGTCCGGGTTCATGCACGCCCAGGCCTTCGCCAACGATTTCTTCCACCGTCATGCGCGGCGAGAGCGACGAAAACGGGTCCTGAAACACCGCCTGCACCCTGCGCCGCAGCGCCTTGTTGCGCTCGCCATTGCTGCCCCAGCTCTGGCCACCAAAGTGCAACGCCCCATGGAATGGCAACAACCCAAGTGCGGCCAGCGCCAGCGTCGATTTGCCGGAGCCCGATTCGCCCATGATGCCCAGTGTTTGCCCTTGCAACAGCTCGAAATCTGCTCCCTGAACTGCCACGAATTCCCCGCGCCTGAACCAGCCACGCACGCCCGGCAGCGGTGTCGGGTAAACCACGCGAAGGTCGTGCGCCGCCAGCACGGCTGGCAGCATGGCACCGGCCTGCGGCTCGATCACGGCGCGTGCCGGCCTGCTGGCGATCAAGCGCTGGGTGTAGGCGTGCTGTGGCTTGGCAAACACTTCGGCAGTGGCGCCCTGCTCGACAATCCAGCCACTTTCCATGACGATGACGCGGTCGGCAAAACGCCGCACCAGATTCAGGTCGTGGGTGATCAACAGCACCGCCATGCCGTGGCTTTGCTGCAAACGGCTCAACAGGTCCAGCATCTGGCCACGCAGGCTCACATCGAGCGCCGTGGTGGGCTCATCAGCCAGCAGCAGTTTGGGCTGGCAGGCCAGCGCCATGGCGATCATGGCGCGCTGGCGCTGGCCGCCACTGAGCTGGTGGGCAAACGCATTGACGCGGCGCTCGGGCTCGGGAATTCCGGTTTCAGCGAGCAACTCAATGGCTTTTTGCAGGGACTGTGCTTTGGTCAGTCCCAATTTCAGCGTCAGCACCTCGGCAATCTGGGCACCCACGGTCATCAGGGGGTTGAGCGCGGTCATCGGTTCCTGAAAAATCATGGCAATGTCACGGCCGCGCAGGGCGCGCAGTTCGGGCTCGGTCATGGCCAGCAGATCAACGCCATCAAACACGGCTTGACCACACGTTCTGGCATTGGCCACCAGGCGCAACAGACTCAGGGCTGTGACGGTTTTGCCGGAACCGGACTCGCCCACCAGCGCCACCCGCTCGCCGGCGGCGATGGAAAAATCAATCCCGTGCACCACCTCACTGCCGGCAAACGAGACCGACAGGCCCTGCACATCGAGCAACGGCGTCGCGTTCACGGCGTGTCCGCCTTGCGCGGATCGAGCGCATCGCGCAGCGCGTCACCCATGAAAGTCAACAGCAGCAGGGTGAGCACCAGCACGGCAAATGTGGCCAGCGAAATCCACCAGGCGTCAATATTGCTCTTGCCCTGCGACAACAACTCGCCCAGCGATGGCGTGCCTGGCGGCACACCCAGACCCAAAAAGTCCAGCGAGGTCAGCGCCAGAATGGCGCCACTCATGCGAAACGGCAAGAACGTCACCACCGGGGTCATGCTGTTGGGCAGCAAATGGCGCGTGATGATGTGCCAGTTGCTCACGCCCATGGCGCGCGCGGCGCGCACATAATCGAGCTGCCGGTTGCGCAAAAATTCGGCGCGCACGTAGTCCGACAAGCCCATCCAGCCAAACAGGCTCAGCAGCACCAGCAGCAGCGCCAGACTTGGCGCAAACACCGCGCTGAAAATGATCAGCAGATACAGCTCGGGCATGGAACCCCAGATTTCAATGAAACGCTGGAAAGCCAGGTCGGTCTTGCCGGCAAAAAAACCCTGGATGGCGCCGGTGAGTATGCCCAGCAGCGTGCCGGTGAAAGTGAGCGCCAGCCCAAACAGCACGCTGACCCGAAAACCATAGATCAGCTGCGCCAGCAGGTCGCGGCCGCGGTCGTCGGTGCCCAGCCAGTTGTCGCTGGTCGGTGGCGACGGGTTGGGGGCCTTGGCAAAATAGTTGAGCGTTTTGGCACCATAGGGGTTGGGTGCAAACAGCGCCCAGTTGCCGTTCTGACTCAGGCGCTCGCGAATGAACGGATCGAGGTAATCGGTGGCGGTGTCGAAATCGCCGCCAAAGGTTTTCTCGGAGTAGTCCCTGAACATCGGAAAATAGCTTTCGCCCTGGTAGCGCACCAGCAGCGGCCGGTCGTTGCTGATCAGCTCGGCCATCATGCTCAGGCCTGTCAGCAGGCAAAATATGACCAGACTCCAGTAGCCCAGCCGGTTGCGTTTGAACCTCAGCCAGGCACGCCGGGACGGACTCAGGCTGGTCAATGGGGTCTTAGTCGAATCGAACACGCGGGTCCACCCAGACATAGGACAAATCAGAAATCAGCTTGGTCACCAGGCCGATCAGGGTAAAGAAATAGAGCGTGCCCAGCACCACCGGGTAGTCGCGCCGGATAACGCTCTCGTAGCTCAGCAGGCCCAGCCCATCGAGCGAAAACAGCGTCTCGATCAGCAGCGAGCCGGTAAAAAAAGCGCCAATGAATGCCGCCGGGAAGCCGGTGATGATGGGAATGAGGGCGTTGCGGAACACATGGCCCCACAGCACCTGGCGCTCGTCGAGCCCCTTGGCGCGCGCGGTGATCACGTACTGCTTGCGGATTTCTTCCAGGAAGGCGTTTTTGGTCAGCATGGTGGTGACCGCAAAACTGCCCAGCACCATGGCCGTGACCGGCATGGCAATGTGCCACAGATAGTCTACGATGCGCGCCCCCCAGCCCAGTTCGTCCCAGTTGCTGCTGGTCAGGCCGCGCAGCGGAAACCACTGCAACTGGCCGCCAAAAATCACCAGCAGCGCCACACCCAGCACAAACCCCGGAATGGCGTAGCCCAGTAACACCAGCAGCGTGGTGACAAAGTCAAAACGCGAGCCGGCACGCACCGCTTTGGCAACACCCAGCGGCACGGCAATCAGGTAGCTGATGAAAAAGGTCCACAGCCCCAGGCTGATCGACACCGGCAATTTTTCCCGGATCAGTTCTGCCACACTTTTGTTCTGGAAGAAGCTGCGGCCCAGATCAAAGCGTGCAAACTGGCCCAGCATCTGCACAAAGCGCTCAGGCGCGGGTTTGTCAAAGCCATACAGTGCCTTGATCTGCTCGATGCGCTTGGGGTCGACACCCTGGGCGCCGCGATAGCTCAGACCACCACTCTCAGCCGCAGCGCCTTTGCCGGTGCCGGTCTTGGCCTCTGCCAGGTACTGCTCGACAGGACCACCCGGCACGAACTGGATCACCACAAAGGTGAGCAGCAGCACGCCCAACAGCGTCGGGATCATCAGCAACAGGCGTTTGAGGATGTAGCTCAGCATGGCTTATGGCAATCCGGGTTTGGCCCACCAGGTGTCGATGGCCCAGCCCTCGCCCTGCGAATAAGGTGGCATGGCAGCAGGCTGGTCGAGTCGCCAACTGTTGTAGACGATGCGGTGCGTGGGAGCCGACCATTGCGGAATCAGCACATGGCTGTGCGCAATCACCCGCTCCAGCGCGCGGCAGGCCGGCAACAGCTCGGCCTTGCTGGTGGCACGGGTCATGGCGCTGATCAGGGCATCCACCGCCGGATTCCTGACTCCCGCCATGTTGCCAGAGTCTTCCTGGTCGGCAGCCTTGGAACCAAACAGGTCAGCGTATTCCTGGCCCGGGTTGTGCGTGCCGCCATAGGCCAGCGAGGTGATGTCGAACTCGAACTTTTGCAGCCGCTGCTGGTACAGGGCGAAGTCCACCGGCCGGAAATTCAGGGTGATGCCCAGTTTCTCGAGATTGCGCGCCCAGGGGGTGACCACCCGCGCGCTGCCCTCGTTGCTGTCGAGGTACTCGATCTCGAACGCCTGGCCCTGGGCGTTGCGCAACTTGCCATCCTGCACCCGCCAGCCTGCGGCGTTGAGCAGGGCCTGGGCCTGGCGCAAATTGGCGCGCAGGCTCGACGGCGGATCAGTGCGCGGCGGCTGCGTCATCGGGCCGAAGACCTCGGTCGGCACCTCGCTGCGCCAGGGCGCAAGCAGCGCCAGCTCATCGGGTGATGGCAGGCCCGTCGCCTGGCAATCGGTGTTGCCAAACAAACCGTTGACACGCTGGTAGGCGTTGTAAAACAATTGACGATTCATCCACTCATAGTCCAGCGCCAGCCCCAGCGCCTGGCGCACACGCACATCCCTGAACAAGGCGCGCCGGGTATTGATCACATAGCTCTGAAAACCGGTGGGCAGGCGATGCTGGTATTCGCGCTTGACCAGCTCACCCGAATCGAAGCGCTTGCCATTGACCCGCCGGGCCCAGTCACCCGCCGAGAAAAACCGCATCAGGTCGAACTCGCCGGCTTTCAGGGCCTCCAGCCTGGCGGTGCCGTCTTTGTAGATCTTCACCGTGATACGGTCGAAATTGGCCGTGCCTCGGCGCACGTTGAGGTCTTTGGCCCAGTAGTTGGGGTCGCGCACATAGGTGATGTCCTTGCCAAAGCGCACCGGGCCGATTTTGTAAGGGCCGCTGCCGATCGGAATGTCGGTCACGATCTGGTCAAAGGGCTTGGTTTTGCCACCCTCGGCGCCCCAGGCCCGGCTGAAAACCGGCAAACCGCCCACCGTGAGCGGCAACTCGCGGTTGGGCTTTTTGAAACGATAGCGCACGGTGCGTTCATCGATCACATCGAGCCCCGCCACATCGAAAAGCACGGTCTTGTAAGACGGCGAGGTGAACGGTCCCATCAGCACGTCAAAGCTGTATTTGACATCTTGCGCCAGCACCGGGTCGCCATTGTGAAAGCGTGCCTGCGGCCGCAGCGTGAAGGTGGCGCTTAGCCCGTCCGAGGCCACCGTCACATCCTGCGCCAGCAAACCGTAGCCCGAGGCGGTCTCGTCCAGCGATCCGGTGAGCAAGGTGTCGAACATCAGGTCAGACAGATAGGCTGGCGCCGAACCCTTGATGGTGAACGGGTTGTATTTGTCAAAAGTCGAAACCCGCAGATTGCTCACCAGGCGCAGTTCGCCGCCCTTGGGGGCGTCCGGATTGACATAATCGAAGTGGGCAAAATGGGCCGGGTATTTGAGGTCGCCCCACAGCGCGTAACCATGCGCCGCCCACAAAGGAGACACCCAGCTCAGGCAAATCAAAAAAAACAGGCGACGCATGCGACAATTCTGCATCAATAGTTCCACTTCTTGCCGGCTGAAGGAATTGATCTGCTGGATTGAAATGCCAGCACCAGGGCCTGCCGGAAAGCAATATTTATCCACCAACAAAGCACAGTGAAGAGGCTACCATGGGTTTCCTGACAGGCAAAAAATTTCTGATCACCGGTGTGTTGTCGAACCGTTCGATTGCCTACGGCATTGCCAAGGCCTGCCACGCGCAGGGAGCCGAGCTGGCCTTCAGCTACGTCGGCGAGCGCTTCAAGGACCGCATCACCGAGTTGGCCGCCAACTTCAACTCGACGCTGATTTTCGATTGTGACGTGGCAGACGACGCCCAAATCGACAATCTCTTCAAAAACCTCTCTGCACACTGGCCCAGCTTTGACGGCTTTGTCCACAGCATCGGGTTTGCCCCGCGCGAGGCCATAGCCGGCAACTTTCTCGACGGCCTGACGCGCGAAAATTTCCGCATTGCCCACGACATCAGCGCCTACAGCTTTCCGGCCATGGCCAAAGCGGCCCTGCCTTACCTGAGCAATAGCGCGGCGCTGTTGACGCTCACCTACCTGGGCGGTGTGCGCGTGGTACCCAGCTACAACACCATGGGCCTGGCCAAGGCCTCGCTGGAGTCCTCGGTGCGCTACCTGGCCGATGCGGTTGGCGCCAGGGGCATTCGCGTGAACGGCATCAGTGCCGGCGCCATCAAGACACTGGCCGCCAGCGGCATCAAGGATTTTGGCAAGCTGCTGGGCATTTCGGCGGCCGCCTCGCCGATGAAGCGCAATGTGACCATCGACGAAGTGGGCAACGTGGCCGCTTTCCTCCTCAGCGACCTGGCCTCGGGCATGACCGGGCAAATTGCTTATGTGGATTGCGGTGTGAGCCAGACTGCCGTGGCGGTGGTGGAGGCCTGAGCAGGAATATCGGGAGACTGCCCAGCAGATGTAAGCGCCAGGCAGCGCAGCCTGCCTATATTGGCCAGCCAGGAGGGACTCGAACCCCCTACCCCGAACTTAGAAGGTTCGTGCTCTATCCTGATGAGCTACTGGCTGGTGGTGCATCGCTGTGCGGCTGCAATGCAGCGGCGTGATCATAACGCGACATCGTTGCCGCCGGTAAGGTGCTGAGTCAGGTGCTGAATCAGGCACGCGCAGCGCGCAAGCGCAGGGAAAACTCCTGCAACGCAGCGATGCCACTGGCCTCGGCGCGCTGGCACCAGGCCTGCAAGTCAGCGGCCAGTTGCTCGCGCGTGTGCAAGCGGTTGAGCCACAGTTGGCGCAGTTCTTCACGCATCAGCACCATTTGATCCAGCACCGGTGAGGCGGCGCGCACCTGGCGCAGGTGGGCCGTCACGCTGGCTGGCACCCTGTCGCTGTCACGGTGCAGCCAGTTCCGGGCTGCCTTGAGCATGGCGGCGTCCGAACACCTGAGTCTGAGGGCGGCCAATTCGCCATTGAAAGCCTGGCGCATGCTGCGCGCATAGCCTGCCATCAGCTCGTAACGATTCTGAATCAAGGCTTCGAGGGTTTGCTCATCGGCCACGGGACGCGCGGCCCCCAGCGCCAGCCGGGGCGGCGTTTTTTTGACGCGGGCCAGACCGACGCGTTGCAGCAGGCTGATGTACATCCAGCCAATGTCGAACTCATAAGACTTGACCGACAATTTGGCCGAGGTGGGGTAGGTGTGATGGTTGTTGTGCAGTTCTTCGCCTGCGATCAGGATGCCCCAGGGCGAAATGTTGGTGCTGGCATCGGGCGCCTCAAAATTGCGATAACCCCAATAATGCGCCGCGCCATTGACAATGCCCGCCGCCATCACCGGCGTCCAGGCCATTTGCACCGCCCACACGGCCAGGCCGGCGGCACCAAACAGCGCCAGGTCAAGCAGCAGCATCAGTGACACACCGGCATATGAAAACCGGGCATACAGATGGCGCTCGATCCAGTCGTTGGGCGTGCCGTGTCCAAAGCGCGCCAGGGTATCCTTGTTTTGCGCCTCTTTGCGGTACAGCTCGTAACCCTGCAGCAAAACAGTCTTGATGCCGTAAACATGCGGACTGTGCGGGTCGTCGGGCTGCTCGCATCTGGCGTGGTGCTTGCGGTGGATGGCAGCCCATTGCCTGGTTACCTGGCCAGTGGTGAGCCACAGCCAGAAGCGGAAAAAATGCGCGGCCATCGGGTGCAGATCCAGCGCCCGGTGCGCCTGGTGGCGATGCAAAAAGATCGTCACGCTGAGCATGGTGACATGCGTCATGCCCAGGGTGAACACCACCAGTTCCCATGCGCTCAGGTTCCAGAACCCGTGCGCCGCCCACTCCAACCATGAAGCCATGAATTTGTCCCTTGAAAAGTAATGTTACTGACGCTGCCAGGCCGCGGCAAAAAACCCATCGGTGTGATGCCGATGCGGCCACAGCCTTAAAAATCGCTGGCCATGATCACCGCCGTGGCACAAAGTGGCCGCATGCTCGACCTTGAGTCCGGTCAGCACTGCGCCCGCATCAAGCGGCAAAAAATCAGGGTTGGCAGCCGAAAAAGCCTGCGCAATGGCTTCGTTTTCTTGCGGCAGCACACTGCAGGTGGCATACACCAGGCGCCCGCCGGCTTTCACCAGCCGCGCGGCACTCTGCAATATAGCCGTCTGCTTGATGCTCATTTCATCCACCGACTGCTGGTTTTGCCGCCATTTGAGGTCCGGATTGCGCCGCAGCGTGCCGATGCCGGTGCAGGGCGCATCGACCAGCACCCGGTCGATCTTGCCCGCCAGACGCTTGACGCGCTCGTCGCGCTCGTGCGCAATCGCCGCCGGATACACATTGCTCAGGCCGCTGCGCGCCAGCCTTGACTTGAACGCATCGAGCCGACCCGCCGAGGTGTCGAAGGCGTAAAGGCGCCCGGTGCTGCGCATGGTCGCGCCAATGGCCAGCGTCTTGCCGCCGGCCCCGGCGCAAAAATCGACCACCATCTCGCCGCGTTTGGCATCCAGCAACAGGGCCAGCAGTTGCGAGCCCTCGTCCTGCACCTCGAAATCGCCGCTTTTGAAGGCGTCCAGCTGGTTGAGCGCGGGTTTGCCGGCAATGCGCAAGCCCCAGGGCGAATAAGGCGTCGCAACGGCCTTGATGCCCAGGGCTGCCAGTTCCTGTTGCACGTCGGCGCGCCTGGCCTTGAAGGTGTTGACGCGCAAATCGAGCCCGGCGCCCTGGTTGAAGCTCTCCACCAGCGGCCAGAATTCGTCACCCAGCTGGTCCTTGAGCGGCTGTACCAGCCATTCGGGCAGGTTGTGGCGATGACGCTCCATCAGGTCTTCGGGCCGGATGGCTTCGCACTGGTCGAGCCAGCGGATTTCCTGTTCGGTCAGGGCACTGCGCAGGAAGTCACCGGGACCATGAAAACCCAAAATCGCCAGACGCCGCTCCCTGGGGCCGCTGCCAGAAGGTGCAAAGTGATCAAAAAGCAGTTTTTTGCGCAGCACGGTGTAGACCGTTTCGGCCAGGGTGGCGCGCTCGCGCGGCCCCAAGCCGCGGTGATCACGAAAAAATCGCGACACAGTGGCATCGGCCGGGTGGTCGAATTTGAGATTCAGACGAACCAGTTCGGTACAGACGTCGAGCAGGGCTTTTGGATGCATAGGGGGCGCATTGTCCCACGGGAACTTCCGGTATCTTTACCGCTCAGTAACAGGCCATCGGGTTTCAGGCTGCACAATAGCGCTGAAACCGTTGCATCCCCCTTTTTTTCCAGCCCAGTGATTCTGACCTGTCCGCTTTTTCAAACCCAAGCTCGGACGCAAGCCCGACTTCTGATGTTTGCGCGCGCTCCACAATCCTTGCCCATACCCGTGTCGAGGTTCTGGCTCAGGTGTTTGCTGGGCCTCATGAGCGTCGCACTGGGGCTGTTGCTGGGCGGTTGTGCCACCAGTCTGTTTCCCTTCGACACGCCAGATGACAGCCAAGCCCAGCCATACGAGCAGGCCAACTGGTGGCGCGACTTTCATGACCCGATGCTGGCCGAGCTGATCACCCGGGCCATGCAGACCAACCCCAACATCCTGTCAGCGCAGGCCGCCTTGCAGCAGGCACGGGCCATTCGTGATGTCAATCTGGCGGCCAACCGGCCCAACCTTTCCGTCTCTGGCTCGGTGCAGCGCAGCTCGGCCGAAGACGGACCGACCAGCCTCGTCTTTCGCGGCGGGCTCGACGCCAGCTGGGAGCTGGACATATTTGGCGCCAACCAGAGTGCGGTGGCCAACAGCGAAGCCGAGCTGAAGGCGTCCATCGCCAATTTGCGCGACACCCAATTGAGCATGACCGCCGAGGTGGTGCTGGCCTACATTGAGCTGCGCAACCTGCAGGCTCAACTGGCCATTGCCGAGCGCAATCTGGCCAGCCAGAGAGAAACCCTGCAAATCACCCAGTGGCGTGCCCAGGCGGGCCTGGTGACATCGCTTGAAGTTGAACAGGCCAAAACCACCGAGGCGCAGTCAGCGGCGCAACTTCCCGCGCTCAACAGCAGCCTGGCCAGGGTCCGGCACAGCCTGGCCGTGCTCAGCGGTCAAACCCCCAAGGAACTTGAGACGATGTTGCAGCCAGCCGGTCCCATTCCGCACATCGACGCGCAGGTGGCCAACGTGATCCCGGCAGACAGTTTGCGCCAGCGCGCCGATGTGCGTGCGGCCGAGGAGCGCATCAGCGCCGCACTGGCATCCGTGAGCGAGGCCAAGAAAGCCCGCCTGCCCAGGTTCAAGATCGGTGGCTCCCTTGGCATGACGGCGCTCACCCTGGCGGGTTTCAGCAACGGATCGGCGCTGGCCTCGCAGATCCTCGGCGCTGTCGCCATGCCGCTGCTCGATGGCGGTGCCTCCAAAGCCCAGGTGCGCGTGCAGGAAGCCGGTCTGGAACAGTCACGTGCGGCCTATCAGAACACCTTGTTGACGGCCCTCAAGGAAGTGGAAGATGCGCTGATCGCCCTGCAATTCGATCGCGAACGCCTGGCCTTGCTGCAGCAGGCAGCGATTTCGGCCGACAACGCGGCCCGATTGGCACAACACAATTACAACAGCGGCCTGACCGATTACCAGACCGTGCTGCAAACCCAGCGCACCCTGCTGGCCGTCCAGGTCAATGTGGCCAGCCTGCAAGCCGACCTCAGCAGCGGCCATGTACGCCTGATCAAAGCCATGGGCGGCGGTTGGTAAGGAACATGCAGAAAGTACCCAATGACCAACTCTCCAAAACAATCCTCACGCGCTGACAACCCCGAAGCCGGTGGCCTGCAGGCGCTTTTGCCAACCTCCGCAAAGCCCCCCTGGTGGAGTCGGCGCATGCTGTGGGCCGTGCTGACCGTCATGCTGGCAACGGCTGGCGGCTACTATTTCTGGCAGCAAAGCCAGCAACGCAATGCCGCACCCAGCTACGTCACGGAGCGCGCCGGCAAGGGCGATCTGACGCTCACGGTCACGGCCAACGGCACGCTGCAGCCCACGCGCTCGGTCAACATTGGCAGCGAACTCTCGGGCACCGTGCGGCGCGTGCTGGTGGATGTGAATGACCGGGTCAAAAAAGACCAGGTGCTGGTGGAACTCGATATCGCCAAGCTCAGCGACCAGATTCTGCGCTCGCGCGCCGCACTGGCCAGTGCCCAGGCCCAACTGGCGCAAGCCACAGCCACTGTCAGGGAAAGCCAGGCGAGCCTGGCGCGACTGGAAGAAGTGGCCGTCCTGTCGGGCGGCAAGGTCCCTTCCAAAGCGGAGCTGGACAGCGCCCGCGCCGCGCATGAACGCGCGCTCGCCGGCGAAATCAGCGCACGGGCCAACGTCGACTCGGCGCGGGCGGCACTTGCCACCGACGAGACCAACCTGTCCAAAGCGTCGATCCGCTCGCCCATCGACGGCACCGTGCTGACGCGCTCGGTGGATCCGGGCAACGCCGTGGCGGCATCGTTGCAGGCGGTCACGCTCCTGACCGTGGCCGAGGACTTGCGCACGATGCGCCTGCTGGTCAATGTGGACGAGGCCGATGTGGGGCGCGTCAAACCGGGTCAAAGTGCCAGCTTCACGGTCAGCGCTTTTCCGTCCAGACGCTTTCCGGCAGCCATCACGCGTGTCGCCTATGGTTCCACCATCACCGACAACGTGGTCACCTACCAAACCCAGCTTGATGTCAAAAACGACGACCTGAGCCTGCGCCCGGGCATGACCGCCACCGCCACCATCACCGCCGTCGAGCGCAAAAACGTGCTGTTGGTCCCCAACACGGCGCTGCGCTTTACACCGCAAGACAGGACGGCGAGCACCAAATCTGGCAGCGACATCATGGCCAGCGTGATGCCACGCATCCCGCGACCCACCAAAAAAGCCACCGGCGGCAGCGCCCGACAGGTCTGGGTGTTGCGCGATGGCGCACCCGTGGCCGTCAGCGTCACGCCAGGCATCAGCGACGGCCGCATGACCGAGATTACCGGCGGCGACCTGCTTGAGGGCATGGCGGTGATCACCGACCAGCGCACGGGCCCGGCACAAGTCAAACCATGAACCAGCCAGCGCTGATCGAGCTCAAGGGCGTCACCAAAATGTACGGCGCCGGCGCCACCGCCTTGCAGGCGCTCAAAGGCGTTGACCTGAGCATTGAGGCGGGCGATTTTGTCGCCATCATGGGCCCCAGCGGCTCGGGCAAATCCACCGCCATGAACACCCTGGGCTGCCTGGACACCCCCACCACCGGCGAATACCTGTTCAACGGCGTGCATGTGGAACGCCTGAGCCGTGACCAGCGTGCGCTGCTGCGCAGGCGTTACCTGGGCTTTGTGTTTCAGGGCTTCAACCTGCTGGCGCGCACCAGCGCCCAGGAAAACGTCGAGCTGCCGCTGCTGTACCGCGGCGAGCCCGCCCGCAAACGCCACGACGCCGCCAAAAAAGCGCTGGCCTCGGTCGGCCTGGCCGGCTGGGAGCACCACACCCCGGCGGAGCTCTCGGGCGGTCAGCAGCAGCGCGTGGCGATCGCGCGCGCCATCGTCTCTGAACCCGCCGTGCTGCTGGCCGACGAGCCCACCGGCAACCTCGACACCCACCGCAGCATGGAGATCATGGAACTGCTCTGGCAGCTCAACATCGACCACGGCATCACCGTGCTGATGGTCACCCATGAGGCCGACATGGCGGCGTACGCCAAGCGCATCGTGCATTTTGTCGACGGTGTGGTCGACAGCGACGCACGCAACCCGCACCCCAGGGCGCTGCAACACGCCAGCACACCGGAGCCGGCCTGAGATGTGGCTCAGTACCCTGCTGCTGGCCATGCGCTCGATCCGGCGCAATCTGCTGCGTTCCTTTCTGACCATTCTGGGCATCGTCATCGGCGTCAGCGCGGTCATCACCATGGTCACCGTGGGCAATGGCGCCACACTGGCGATCCAGAACCAGATTTCGGGCCTGGGCACCAACCTGCTGCAGGTGCGCCCGGGTCAGCGCATGATGGGCGGCAGCAGCGGCGCGCCCGCTTTCAAGGCGGCCGATGCCGTGGCCCTTTCCACCCAGGTCAGCAGCCTGCTGGCGGTGGCCCCCGAGGCGCGCAGCGGAGCCACACTGGTGCTCGACGGGCGCAACTGGAGCAGCAGCGTCATTGGCAGCACGCAGGACTGGATGACCACCGGCAACTGGAAGCTGGCCGATGGCCGCCTCTTCACCATGGAAGAACAGGTGGCAGGCTCGGGTGTGTGCCTGATCGGCGAAACCGTGCGCCGCGAGCTGTTTGGCAGCCAGAACGCCGTGGGCACTTCGATTCGGGTCAAGCAAATCAGTTGCGAGGTCATCGGCGTGCTCGGTGCCAAAGGCCAGGGCGCCTTCGGCAACGACCAGGACGATCTGGTCTTCATGCCGCTGAACACCCTGCAGCGGCGCATCACCGGCAACACCCGCGTCAACACCCTGTTGGTGTCGATGCAGCAAGGCGCAGACCCCGAGCGCGTCAATGCGGCCATCAACAAGCTGCTGCGCGAGCGTCGCAAACTGGCAGAAAGTGATGAGGACAACTTCAACGTGCTCGACACCAAGCAGCTGGGCGAGGCCTTTTCCAGCACCACCAAGGTCATGACCACGCTGCTCGGTGCGGTGGCGGCCGTGAGCCTGCTGGTGGGCGGCATCGGCATCATGAACATCATGCTGGTGAGCGTGACCGAGCGCACCCGCG
>JBBINL010000038.1:0-17506 GCA_037443905.1 Burkholderiales bacterium
GCCGATTTTGAGGCCACGCTGACCAAGGTGAAAGATCAGCTGGCGCGGCTAGGCTGAATCCTGACAAGCCCGGCCAGGGCGGATGCGGCTTCACTTCGGCAAGGTTGGCGGCGGTGCTGATGGCGCCTGGGGTCAGGCCTTACGCAGTGGCCGGATTGGCCCGGTTGTGGAAGATCAGGGGATGCACCGTGGCATTGGCCTCATGGCCCGGTGCCAGCAGGTCGGCCAGCGTGTAGCGGTCAAGGTGGTGCATGAAGCTCTGCAAGGCGCCGTTGATGATGCCGGTCAGGTGACAACTGCTGGTCAGCTGGCAAGCGGCGTCGCTGGTGAGGCATTCAACCAGGGTGAAATCGGGCTCCATGCTGCGCACCACGGCACCCAGGCCGATGGTTTCCGGGCGGGCAGCCAGACGCATGCCACCACCCTTGCCGCGCACGGTTTCGAGCCAGCCCGCCAGCGCGAGCTGATGCGTGATCTTGGTCAGATGCGCCTCTGAAATGTCATAGGCACGCGCCACCTCCGAAATCGTGCACAGGCGATCTGGATGCTGGCCGACGTACATCAGCAGCCGCATTGCGTAGTCGCTCATGGTGGTCAGGCGCATGGCACGATTGTGGCGTGGGTGGAAAACTCGGGCCGCATCAGGCGGCAATCACCTCAAGATCGGGCTCGAGCGTGCGCAGCTGATTCTGAATGCCCTGCAACGTGCCTGAAATGGAGCTTGGGCAGGTGCCGCATGCGCCCTGGTAATGCACGATGAGCTGGTTGCCGGTCAGGCCCAGCACGTGCAGATCGCCGCCGTCGCTTTGCAGGTAGGGGCGGATCTGCTGGTCCAGCACCAGCTCGATGTCATCGAGGCGCTGGCGGTCTGTCTCGCTCAGATCAGCCACAGTGGCGCGCGCTGCAAAAACCGCAGCGGCTGACTGGTCGGCTGCTGCAGGCGCAGCGCGCAGGGGCACCGCGATGTCACGCGCCAGTTGGTTCCAGTCGGCCTGGCCATCCTGTGTCACGGTGAGCCAGCGGTCCACATAAAACACATTGCTCACGTGCGCGATGGCGAACAGCGCGCTTGCCAGCGCATCGCCCCGGGCCTGTTCAGCGTTCTCATACGAGTGCGGGAGACCCCAGGTGAGCGGCTCGCACAGCACGAATTTCTTGGCATTCGGATTGGGCGTGTCTTCGATGTCGGCAATTTTTGGCATGGTGTTGACCTGTTGGTTGTATCCGCGGCTTCAGGCATCACCCATCGGTGTGTGCATCGGGTCGGCATCGGCCTCGGTGGAGGTGCTGGGTTCGGCATTGAACGCCGCCTGCAGCGTGTGCCAGGGCAAAATGGCGCACTTGACGCGCATCGGCAACGCGCTGATGCCCGAGAACACCGCCAGCCGGCCAAGGTGCGGGCTGTCCTGCGCCGCCACCCGGCCGGTGGCCATGTCGACAAATTCGTGGATCAGGGTTTTGGCCTCTTCCGCGCGCTTGCCCTTGACCGCTGTCGTCATCATCGACGCCGAGGCTTTGCAAATGGCGCACGACTCGCCGTGAAACGCAATACGCTCCACCGTATCGTCCTTGAGGTCCAGCGCAATGTGGATGTGGTCGCCACAGAGCGGATTCACGCCTTCGGCATGGTGGCTGGGGTGATCGAGCTCGCCATAGTTGCGCGGCTTGCGGTTGTGGTCCAGGATCACCTCCTGGTACAGGGCTTTGGAGTCCAAGCTCATGCGAACACCTTTTGTACTGTGCGAATGCCAGTCACCAGCGCGTCCACATCTGACATCGTGTTGTAAAACGCAAACGAGGCGCGCGAGGTGGCCGCGACGCCCAGGCGCGCCATCAAGGGTTGCGCGCAGTGGTGGCCGGTGCGCACCGCCACCCCCTCGCTGTTGAGCAGGGTGCCCACGTCGTGCGGGTGGATGCCCTGCACGACAAACGACAGCACGGCGGCCTTGTGCTGCGCCGTGCCCAGCACGCGCACGCCAGGCAGTGCTGCCAGCTGCTCGGTGGCGTGGTGCAGCAAGTCATGCTCGTGCGCGGCAATGGCTGGCAATCCGATGCCTGAAATGTAATCCACCGCTGCGCCCAGGCCGACGGCTGCGGCGATCGGCGGCGTGCCAGCCTCGAACTTGTTTGGAATCGGCGCGTAGCTGGTCTGCTCGAACGTGACGGTATGGATCATGTCGCCGCCGCCCTTGAACGGTTGCATCGCCTCCAGCAGCGCGGCGCGGCCATACAGAACGCCGATGCCGGTCGGGCCGCACAGCTTGTGTCCCGAGAAGGCATAAAAATCACAATCCAGATCCTGCACGTCCACCGTCAGATGTGGCGCGGCCTGCGCGCCATCGACCAGCACCGGCACGCCGCGCGCGTGCGCGAAGGCAATCATCTGTTTCACCGGGTGGATGCTGCCCAGCGCGTTGGAGACATGGCCAACGCTGACCAGTCGGGTGCGCTCGCTGAACAGCGCCTCGTAGGCATCGAGCAGCAGCTCACCGGCGTCGTTCATCGGCACCACGCGAATCGTGGCGCCTTTCTCTTGCGCCAGCATTTGCCACGGCACGATGTTCGAGTGGTGCTCGAGCACGGTCAGGATGATCTCGTCACCCGCGTGGATGTTCTGGCGGCCCCAGCCATGCGCCACCAGGTTGATGCTCTCGGTGGTGCCGCTGGTGAAGATCACTTCGCGCGCCTCGGGTGCGTTGATGAAACGCTGCAGTGTGACGCGCGCGGCCTCGTAGGCCGCGGTGGCGGTTTCCGACAGGTAGTGCACTGCGCGGTGAATGTTGGCATGCTCCGTGGTCTGGTAGCGCACCAGGCGGTCGATCACCGCTTGTGGCATCTGGCTCGATGCCGCGTTGTCCAGATAGACCAGCGGCTTGCCCGCCACGCTGAGTTTGAGGATCGGAAAATCTGCGCGAATGCGTTGCACGTCAAGGCGGGCGGCTGCGGTGGGGCTGGAAGTGATGCTCATGCCTGGCCCGACGTCTGTTCAAGCACCGTCTGCTCCAGCTGCTGTCGCAAAGAGGCAACCGGAATGCGGTTGATGATTTCGGCGCCAAAAGCATAGGTCAGCAGATTGCGCGCCGCCGCCTCTGACAAGCCCCGGCTTTGCAGATAGAACACCTCATCGCTGTCGAGCTGGCCCACAGTGGCGCCGTGCGTGCACTTGACGTCGTCGGCAAAAATTTCAAGCTGGGGCTGGGTGTCGACCTGCGCCTTTTTCGAAAGCAGCAGGTTGCGGCTCGATTGCGCAGAATCGGTCTGTTGCGCGCCGGGTCGCACCATCACCTTGCCATTGAAGACGGCGTGCGCGTTGCCGCCGACAATGCATTTGTGCAACTGGCGGCTACTGCCGTGCGCCTGGGTGTGGTCGATGAAGCTGTGGGTGTCGGCGAGTTGTTCGCCGCCAATCAGCGCCAGTCCGTCAAGTGTGCACTCCGCGCCTTCAGCGGTCTGGGTCACCTTGAGCGCCAGACGTGAGGTCTGCGCGCCCAGTGCGATGCTGGCAGAGTGGTAGCGGCTGGCCGCGGCCAGCGACACCGCACAACTGGCCATATGAAAGGCTTGCTGGCTTTCGCGCTGCAGACGCACATGGGTGACCAGGGCGTTGGCTTCGAGGGCAACTTCGGTCACCGCATTGGTGAAGTAGCTGCCGTCATGCAAGGTCACGTAGTCCTCGATCAGCGTCAGCTGGCTGGCGGCACCCGCGACCAGCAACAGGCGCGGGTGGCTGGCCACTGCGGGCTGCGTGGAAACAAACAGCACATGCACCGGCGCGGTCAGTACCTTGTCACGCGCCACGACGAGCACCGCCGCATCCTGCAAGAAAGCGGTGTTGAGCGCAGCAAACAGGTCATGCTGGCTGGCCACGTGCCGGCCCAGATGCGACTCGATGCTGCCAGGCTGTGTGGCCAGCATGGCAGCCAGCGTGCCCACCGCAAGACCTGCCTCGGGGGCGATGCTGGATAGCTGCGGCATATGCACGCCATCGACAAACACCAGCCGCGTGCCTGCCTCGGCAATCTGCAGGGGCACGATGTCGCCCGGCTGCAGTCGGGTTGGTGCGTGCAGCGGTTGAAACGATTGCTGGGAAAAATTGGCCAGCGGGGTAAAGCGCCAGGCCTCGTCGTGGGTGCTCGGCAATGAGAGCGCGTTGGCGCGCTCCAAGGCCTGGGCGCGCAGCGCTTTCAGCCAGGCCGGCTGGCCTTGCGCGGTGTTGCCGGCCGGCAGCGCCAAAGACGCCAGCAGTCGATGCAGAACGCTTGGCTGCTTGGCCAGGGTGGTGCCGCTGCTCATGCCACGGCTCCGGTATCCACGGCCTCGGCCTCGATCCAGTCGTAGCCTCGTTCCTCGAGTTCAAGCGCCAGTTCCTTGCCGCCGGTGCGGATGATGCGCCCGGCGCTCATCACATGCACGTAGTCGGGAACGATGTAGTTCAGCAGGCGCTGGTAATGCGTGACCAGCACTATGGCGTTGTCCTTGTTGGCAAGATGATTGACCCCTTGCGAGACCACGCGCAGCGCGTCGATGTCAAGGCCCGAATCAGTCTCATCCAGGATGGACAGGCTGGGCTCGAGCAGTGCCATCTGCAAGATCTCGTTGCGCTTTTTCTCGCCGCCGGAAAAACCTTCGTTGACGCTGCGCTCAAGAAACTCGGGGCGCATCTCGAGCAACTTCATCTTTTCGCGCACCAGATCATCAAACTCCAGCGGGTCCAGTTCATCCTGGCCACGCTCGGCCCGAACCGTGTTGTAGGCAAGGCGCAAGAACTGGCTGTTGCCGACGCCAGGAATCTCGATCGGATACTGGAACGCCAGAAAGACGCCGGCACGGGCGCGCTCCTCGGGCGCGAGTTCCAGCAAGTTGCGGCCGTCGAACAAGACCTCGCCAGCGGTCACCTGGTAGGCCGTGTGGCCGGCCAGCACCTTGGCAAACGTGCTTTTGCCTGAGCCGTTGAGACCCATGATGGCATGGACTTCCCCGCGTTTGACGGTGAAATCGAGATTTCTGAGGATTTCTGTCCCGTTGACGCTGGCGCACAGGCCGCGCACCTCCAGCAGGGTTGGGTTGTTTTCGATGATCATCCTACGCTTCCTTCCAGTTTGAATCCGAGTAATTTGGTGGCTTCAACCGCGAACTCCATGGGCAGCTGCTGAAACACGTCCTTGCAAAAACCATTGATGATCATCGACACCGCTTCTTCGGCGCCGATGCCGCGCTGGGCGAAATAGAACATCTGGTCTTCGCCAATTTTGGAGGTGGAGGCCTCGTGCTCCACCTGGGCGCTGGGGTTGCGCACCTGGATGTAGGGAAAAGTGTTGGCACTGCATCTGGCTCCGACCAGCATCGAGTCGCACTGCGAATAATTGCGCGCGCCCGTGGCACCCGGCATGACCTTGACCAGCCCGCGGTAGCTGTTGTTCGACTGGCCGGCCGAGATGCCCTTGCTGACAATGGTGCTGCGGGTGTTCTTGCCGATGTGGATCATCTTGGTGCCGGTGTCGGCCTGCTGGTGGTGGTTGGTCACCGCCACCGAATAAAACTCGCCGACCGAGTTGTCGCCCTGCAAAATGCACGAAGGGTACTTCCAGGTGATGGCCGAGCCGGTCTCCACCTGGGTCCATGAAATGCGCGAGTTGACGCCCTTGCACAGGCCGCGCTTGGTGACAAAGTTGTAGATGCCCCCCACGCCGTGTTCGTCGCCCGCGTACCAGTTTTGCACCGTGGAATACTTGATGTCGGCGTTGTCCAGTGCCACCAGTTCGACCACGGCGGCGTGCAGCTGGTTGGTGTCGAACTGCGGTGCAGTGCAGCCTTCCAGGTAAGACACCGAGGCGCCTTCCTCGGCCACGATCAGCGTGCGTTCAAACTGCCCGGTGTCTTGCGTGTTGATGCGAAAGTAGGTGGACAGGTCCATCGGGCACTTGACGCCCTTGGGGATGAAGCAAAACGAGCCGTCGGTGAACACCGCCGAATTGAGCGCAGCGTAGAAGTTGTCTGCCGCGGGCACCACGCTGCCGAGGTATTTCCTGACCAGCTCGGGGTGGGTTTGCACCGCCTCGGAGATCGAGCCGAAAATGATGCCAAGCTCGGCCAGCTTGGCCTTGTAGGTGGTGGTGACCGAAACGCTGTCAAAGACCACATCCACCGCCACGCCCGCCAGTGCGGCACGCTCATGCATCGGTACGCCAAGTTTTTCAAACGTTCGCAGCAACTCCGGATCGACCTCGTCCATGCTCTTGAGTTTGGTCTTGGGTTTGGGTGCCGCGTAGTAGCTGATGGCCTGGAAATCGATCCTGGGATGCTCGATGTTGGCCCAGCCCGGATCGCGCATCGTCAGCCAATGGCGAAACGCCTTCAGGCGAAATTCAAGCAGCCAGTCTGGCTCGTTTTTTTTCGCGGAAATCAGCCGGATGGTGTCTTCACTCAGACCTTTGGCCGCAACGTCCGTTTCAATGTCGGTGACAAAACCATGCTTGTAGGGCTGGTTGACCAGGTGATCAAGAATGGCGCTCATGCCGCGACTCCCTTGCCGGTGCTTTTCTTGAGGCTGAAGCTCTCGCCGCAGCCGCAGGTGTTGCCCACGTTCGGGTTGTCGAACTGAAAGGTCTGCTTGAGCCCCTCGGTGACAAAGTCGAGGCAGGCGCCGTCAAGACTCGGCACATCTGTCGTGGCGACCAACAAGGTGGCATCGTGGGCGTCGATGCGCAGCTCGTCGTCGCGCACCTCATCGGCCAGCTCGTAGCTGTAGGCATAGCCGGAGCAGCCCACCGGTTTGAGACCCACGCGCAGCCCGATGCCGCTACCGCGCTTGGCAATTTGCGATCGGATCTGTCTGGCCGCCGCGGGTGTCAGGGTGATCGAAGTCATGGCATTCTCCTTTAGGTGTATTTTATATACACCTTATGAGGCACTGCCAGTTACCTCGAAAGTCACCAAAATGAATAGGGGGAAAAACGTCAGCCCGGACCTTATCGGTCTGGCCACGCCTTGCCGCGAAAGACAGAGGGCTTCAGCGGCGGCGCAGGACGTGAATGTAATGTGTGCCCACCGTCTGCTGCTCCACCAGCTCGTTACCGGTTTGCATGGCAAAGGCCTGAAAGTCACGCAAGGAGCCGGCATCGGTGGCCACCACCTTGAGTGTTTGGCCGCTTTCCAGTTCGGCCAGTGCCTTCTTGGCTTTCAGGATGGGCAGCGGGCAGTTGAGTCCGCTGGTGTCGATTTCCTTGTCGATATGCATGGTTTGATCCTGGAGTTTGGACAGTGGCGCGGCATCAGGCCGGAAAGACGCCGGTTGACAGATAACGGTCACCCCGGTCGCAGACGATAAAGACGATGGTGGCGTGCTTTTCACGCCTGGCAATTTCCCGGGCCACCCAGCAGGCGCCGGCCGCTGAAATGCCGGCAAAAATGCCTTCTTCGCGCGCCAGCTGGCGGCACATTTCCTCGGCATCTTCCTGGCTCACATAGAGCAGTTCATCGACATGGGTCGGGTCATAAATCCTGGGCAAATAGGCTTGCGGCCATTTGCGGATGCCCGGAATGCGCGAACCCTCGGTGGGCTGCACGCCGATGATTCTGATCGCCGGATTCTTCTTCTTGAGATATTGCGACACCCCGGTGATGGTGCCGGTGGTGCCCATGGCGCTGACAAAGTGGGTGATCTTGCCCTTGGTATCAGCCCAGATTTCCGGCCCGGTGGTTTCCACGTGAATGCGCGGGTTGTCGGTGTTGGAAAACTGGTCCAGCACGTGGCCCTTGCCCTCTCGGCCCATCTGGTCAGCCAGGTCGCGCGAGTACTCTATGCCGCCACTCTTGGGTGTCAGGATCAGTTCGGCGCCAAACGCTTTCATGGTCTGCGCGCGCTCGACCGACAAGTCCTCGGGCATGATCAGCACCATACGGTAGCCCTTGATGGCCGCCGCCATGGCCAGCGCAATGCCGGTGTTACCCGACGTGGCCTCGATCAGGGTGTCGCCTGGCTTGATCTCGCCGCGCTCCTGGGCGCGCTGGATCATCGACATGGCGGCGCGGTCCTTGACCGAACCCGCCGGGTTGTTGCCCTCCAGTTTGCCAAGGATCACGTTGCCGCGCGTGGCGTTTTCTGCGGCCCCGATGCGCTGCAAACGCACCAGCGGCGTCTTGCCGATCAGAGCCTCGATGGTTGGGTATTTCATAACCTGCACTGTGCCATAATTCGGGCCTCAAAGCCTAGCCCGGGTGGTGAAATTGGTAGACGCAGGGGACTCAAAATCCCCCGCCGCAAGGCGTGCCGGTTCGATTCCGGCCCCGGGCACCACATCAAGTATATAAAAAGTCTGCTATCCTAAAAATAGCAGACTTTTTGCTTGAAAGTCACGCAGCAAGTGACGCATTTGTCGACTGTTCTTTTTTGGCTTTCAGCGCAAAGGGCTGGCCAGGCCAGGTGTTCAGAGCATGGGTCTGTTCTGGGTTTTTCTGTCTTTTCTGTCCAATTAGGGAAAACATAGCTTACAGAAGCTGACAATCGGGTCAAAATCCTCATTTATATTCAAAATCAGGAGTTGTCAACATGACCGATCGCATCTGGCTCAAAAGCTATCCCCCAGGAGTTCCGGCTGATATCGATGTGAACCAGTACACCTCCGTGGTGGCCATGATGGAGGAGGGCTTTCGCAAGTTTGCCGACCGGCCTGCCTTTAGTTTCATGGGCAAGGAACTGACATACCGGCAGATCGATGAGCTGAGCCAGACCTTCGGCATCTATCTGCAGAGCCTGGGCCTGGCCAAGGGCGACCGGGTGGCCGTGATGATGCCCAACGTGATGCAGTATCCCATTGCCGTGGCCGGCATCCTGCGCGCTGGCCTCACGCTGGTGAACGTCAACCCGCTCTACACGCCACGCGAGCTGGAGCACCAGCTCAAGGACGCGGGGGCCAAGGCCATTGTGATTCTTGAGAACTTTGCCGCCACGCTGGAGAAATGCCTGGCCGCCACCCCGGTCAAGCACATTGTGCTGTGCGCCATGGGAGACCAGTTGGGTTTGCTCAAGGGCACGCTGGTGAACTACGTGGTGCGCAACGTCAAGAAGATGGTGCCCGCGTTCAACCTGCCAGGTGCGGTGCGCTTCAATGCCGCCATTGCCAAGGCCAGCAGTGGCAGCTTGAAACAAGTGGCCATCAAGCCCGATGACGTGGCGGTGTTGCAGTACACCGGCGGCACCACAGGGGTTTCCAAGGGGGCTGTGCTGCTGCAGCGCAATCTGGTGGCCAACCTGTTGCAGACCGATGACTGGTTCAAACCGGCGTTGCAAAAAATTCCCGTTGGGGAGCAAATGAACACGGTGTGTGCCTTGCCGCTGTACCACATCTTTGCCTTCACGGTTGGCATGATGATGTCGCTGCGCTCGGGCGGCAAGCTGATTCTGATTCCCAATCCACGTGATTTGCCGGCGGTGCTGGCCGAGCTGGCCAAGCACAAGGTCCATTTTTTTCCGGCCGTCAATACCCTGTTCAACGGCCTGGCCAACCATCCTGATTTCAGCAAGGTGAACTGGCGCCACTTGCTGGTGTCGGCGGGCGGCGGCACGGCGGTGCAAAGTGCCGTGGCCAAGCTCTGGCTGGAAAAAACTGGCTGTCCCATCACCGAAGGGTATGGGCTCAGCGAAACTTCGCCGATTGCCACGGCCAATCCGGTGGTCGACGCCAAGTATTCGGGCAGCATTGGCCTGCCGGTGCCGGGCACCTGGATCAAGCTGCTCGATGACGATGGCAACGAAGTGCCCCAGGGCCAGGCCGGCGAGATTGCCATCAAGGGTCCGCAGGTGATGGCGGGCTACTGGCAGCGTCCCGACGAGACCGCCAAGGTCATGACGGCAGACGGCTATTTCAAGACCGGTGACATCGGGGTCATGGACGAGCGCGGCTATTTCAAGATTGTCGATCGCAAAAAAGACATGATCCTGGTCAGTGGCTTCAATGTCTATCCAAACGAAATCGAAGACGTGGTGGCGCAAATGGAGGGCATCCTGGAGTGCGCCTGCGTTGGCGTGCCCGATGCCAAGACGGGCGAGTCGGTCAAGCTGGTCATCGTCAGAAAAGACCCGGCGGTCACCGAAGCGCAGGTGCGCGCTTTCTGCAAGGAAAACCTCACGGGCTACAAGCAGCCCAAAGTGATCGAGTTCCGCAACGAGCTGCCAAAAACGCCGGTGGGCAAAATTTTGCGGCGCGAATTGCGCGACAAATAAGCGTGAGGCAGGTAAGCGCGGTGCAGGTTTTTCGCTCGATTCAGCCGCAGCGCTGGGCAATCCGGGGAATGGCCTCGCACAGCAGGCGGGTCACTTTTTGCGCGTTGCTGCCAAAGACCGCCAGAATGGCATCCCAGGTGACCGGTTCCTCGTCGGTTTTCCAGCAGTCATAGTCGGTGCTCATGGCCACGGCGGCATAGGGCAAACCGGCCTCGTTGGCCAGCACGGCCTCGGTGGCAATCGACATGTTGATGATGTCTGCGCCCCAGGCGCGGAACATGCGGGATTCAGCGCGGGTTGAAAAACGCGGCCCCTCGATCGTGATGACTGTGCCGCCGGGGTGAAAGTCAAAGCCCAGGCGCTGGCAGTTCTCGATCAACACGGCGCGCAGCATGGCATCGAAAGGGTCGGCCATCGGCGTATGCACCGGTTGGTGCGGGGCGAACGATTCATGGAAACTCATGGCGCGTTGTCTGGTGAAATCGATGAACTGGTCGACGATCACCAGGTGGCCGCGCCCGATTTCGGTGCGCAAGGAGCCTACCGCCGTGCTGGCCAGCACATGGCTGCAACCGGCATCCTTGAGCGCCTGGATGTTGGCCCGGTAATTGACGTGGCTGGGGGCAATGGTGTGCTCGCGTCCATGGCGCGCCAGCAGAACCACATCGACACCGCCAATCTGCCCCAGTTTCAGCGGGGCCGACGGCGCGCCCCAGCGGGTGGTGAAACTGTGGTCTTGCGCATTGTCAAGAATGTCCGGGTTATCCAGCCCGCTGCCGCCGATGATGCCGATTCTGGTCATGATGTCTGGTTCTGGTGGAAAGTTTCAACAAGCAGGGCCAGCACCGAGTCGACGTCGGCGCCGCAGGCGACGATGCCTTCGTCATGGCCTGCCATGACAAACAGCACGGGCAGGCCGGGCTGCGCCGCGACCAGTCGGGCCACGGCCCGCGCCATGGCCGGTGTGCCGTAGGGAATGTCGAGTGCCGTGTGGGGTGCATGGCGGGCCAGCAGCGCGTCGAACAGGCGACGGCTGTGGACGTGCATGACGCAGTGGACATCCGGCCTGGCCGCGTAAATCGCGCCATGGGTCATGGACTCCGAGGATGCGTCCAGCGCACCACGCGAGCGCACCCAGTTGTTGTCGACTGAAAACGATTCCACCAGGCAATATTGATCAGGACGCAGCTGGCGCAGCCCCCCGGTGGCACTGCCGGTGATCACGAATTGATTGCCGCTGCCGCGCAGGCTGAGGTTGCCATAGCCGGTACCGTTGGGGTAGATACCGATCAGTCCCAGGTCAAACAGGGCGCTGCGGGCCTGATTCAGCCGGTCGAGTTGCGCTGAGGCTTCAAGGCTGCCCGCAATGCGCTGGCTGCTGTATTTGATGACACCGTCATCTCCGGGGCAGTCGCTCTGGTCATGCTGCGCAAACAGCGCCGCAATGGCCGCCTCGCTGGCTTCGCAAATGCCGCGCTCGCAAATCAGATGGGTGATCAGTCGCGCCGGTGTGACATCGAAACCCCAGTTGCGCGCCGGCGTGGTGTCGGGGCAAATCTGCACCGATTCCATCTCGCCCAGTCGGTTTTTGCCACTGATGCAGCGCACTTCCTCGGCGCCGCGTTCCTCGATGGGAATGCTGGCAACGCCGTCGCGCAGTGAGAAGTCGAACGTGGATGAGGGCAGGGCCACCACCATGGGGATGCCGTTGTCGTGCGCCGCCAGCGCCTTGAGGTAAGTTCCGATCTTGTTGGCCACGTCGCCGCTGCGGGTGACGCGGTCGGCGCCGGTGATCACCATGTCGACCAGGCCATGCTGCATCAGATGGCCGCCCGCGTTGTCTGCGATCAGCGTGTGCGGCACGCCGTGCTGCCCGAGTTCCCAGGCGGTCAGGCTGGCGCCCTGGTTGCGCGGACGGGTTTCGTCCACCCAGACGTGCACCGGGATGCCGGCGTCGTGCGCCGCATAAATCGGTGCGGTGGCGGAGCCGAAGTCGACAAAGGCCAGCCAGCCCGCGTTGCAATGGGTCAGGATGTTGATGCACTGGCCGGGCTTGCGCCGGGCAATGGCGGCAATCAGCGCCAGACCATGTTCGCCCAGGCGACGGCAATGCGCGGCATCTTCGTCGGCGATCCTGATCGCGGCCTGCCTGGCCAGTGTGCGCCTGTGTGCCGGTGCGGCCCCGGTGTCGATGGCCGTCATCATGCGCCCGACCGCCCAGGCCAGGTTGGCGGCGGTGGGTCGCGTGGCCTTGAGGTCGGCCGCGGCCTGTCGCATGAACTGGTCAAAGTCATGATCAGGCGCCTGCAGGGCCGCCAGGTACATGCCGAAGCCGGCGCTGGCGCCAATCAGCCCGGCCCCGCGCACCGTCATGTTGCGGATGGCGTTGCAGACTTCTGCGACGCTGCTCAGCTCGGCAATTTCAAAGGCATGCGGCAGCTTGAGCTGATCGATGACCCGAACCACCCGGTCATCATCTTCTTTGAGCCAGATGGTGCGGTATGGCTTGCCGTCGACTTTCATTTCAGCCAGCCGCGCTTCCTGAAGTACCACATCGGCAGCAGGGCGCTGGCCATCATCAGGACGAGGGCAAAGGGGTAACCCAGGGCCCAATCGAGTTCGGGCATGAACCTGAAGTTCATGCCATACAGACTGGCGATCATGGTGGGCGGCAGCAGCGCGACACTGGCCACCGAGAAAATCTTGATGATCTTGTTCTGGTTGATGTTGATGAAGCCGACCGTGGCATCCATCAAAAAGTTGATCTTGTCGAACAGGAAAGCGGTGTGCGAGTCGAGCGAGTCGATGTCGCGCAGGATCTGGCGCGCATCATCAAACTGTTCGGCATTGAGCATTTTGCTGCGCATCATGAAACTCACCGCGCGCCGGGTGTCCATGGCGTTGCGCCGGATGCGACCGTTCATGTCTTCATGGCGCGCGATGGCTGCCAGCACCTCGCCGGCCAGCACATCGGTGACGTCGCCCGAGAGCACCTTGGCGCTGGCTTTTTCGAGCTCGTCGTAAATTTCTTCAAGCGTGTCGGCTGAATATTCGGCGTCAGCGTCGAACAGCTTGAGCAGCACCTCTTTGGCGTCTTCGATCAGGCCGGGAGCGCGCCGGGCGCGCATGCGCAGAAGCCGGAAAACTGGCACGTCTTCGTCGTGGATCGAGAACAGCACGCCCTTGCTCTTGAGCTCGGCATTGACCAGATTCAGGATGAAAGCCACGCGCACGGTGTGCGGATCCTCCTCGTCGGCCACCAGAAAGTCGCTGCGGATGTGCAGTTCGCCGTTGTCTTCCTTGTAAAAGCGGGCCGATTCCTCAATGTCCTCGTCCATGGCATCTTCCGGGATCGACAAGCCGAAATACTGCTTGATCCAGCGTTTTTCTTCCAGTGTCGGCGATTCCAGATCGACCCAGATCGGCCGGAAGCGCGACAACTCCTCGAGCGACTCGATCTCTTCCTGAAACAGGCGGCCGTTGGCAAGGGTAAAGATGTTGAGCATGGGCTCACTCCCGAATGAGGTGGGGCATCGAGCGCTTGGGAACAGCTGGAATTATGGCATTGCGGCGGCTCCTGCGCCCCTGAAATACGAGCCAGTTCCCGGATATGTTGCAATGCATCATGAAAAAAATAATTGCAAAACAGGTCAAGCCCGGGCATAGTCAATGCCATGGTTTCGATCAAAATGTTTTCCGGTTGCCAGCGTGTCTGGCAACTTTCACCCCAGGAGCTTTAGGAGGCTTTTATGAACTTGACGATCAGCGGTCACCACTTGGAAGTAACACCGGCTTTGCGAAGTTATGTGACAAGCAAGCTTGATCGGATCAAACGGCATTTTGACCAGGTGGTGGATGTCAAGGTGCTGTTGACTCTGGAAAACCTGAAAGAAAAGGAGCTTCGGCAAAAGGCGGAATGCAATATTTACATCAAGGGCATTGAACTGTTTGCTGAAAGCGCCCATTCAGACCTGTACGCGGCGGTGGATGAACTGGTGGACAAGCTCGACCGCCAGGTGGTGCGCCACAAGGACCGTCTGCAATCACATCATCACGGTGCCCCCAAGCGCTTGATGTAATTAGAATCTGCCGAGCCGCGCGCAAGTGCGTGCGGTTTTTTTGTGCCAATTTTTCACCGCGCACTTGCAAAGTACATCATGAATCGACTCGCCTCCATCCTTTCGGCTGAACAAGTTCTGGTCCAAGTGGACGTTTCAAGCAAAAAAAGAGCTTTTGAAGAGGTGGGTTTGTTGTTCGAGAATTTGCATGGCCTGAGTCGGGCGCTGGTTACCGACAGCCTGTTTTCGCGGGAGCGCCTGGGCTCGACCGGGCTGGGCCATGGCGTGGCCATTCCGCACGGGCGCATCAAGGGGCTCAAGGCGCCGATGGCCGCCGTTTTTCAGCTGGCGACGCCCATCGGTTTTGATTCGCCAGACGAGCAGGCGGTCGGCTTGATGATTTTCCTGCTGGTGCCCGAGGCCGCCACACAGAAACACCTGGAAATATTGTCGGAAATCGCCGAAATGCTCAGCGATGCATCGCTGCGCGAGGAGCTTATGACGCTCAAGGATGCCAATGCACTGTACCAGCGCATCGTCAACTGGCAGTCGGCCTGAGTCCTGCCCCGGCCTGAACAAGCCGTCGTGTGAACCGGAGCGCCTGCCATGAAACCCAATGTGATCAGCGCCGATGTGCTCTTCGAGGCTTTTCGCGCCAGCCTGCACTGGGAGTGGGTCGCGGGCCTGGGGGCGTCCGAGCGGCGCTTTGACGAAGTAGCGGTGCGCGCCGCGCGCTCAGGCGCCGATCTGGTGGGCTACCTCAATTACATCCATCCCTACCGGGTGCAGATCCTGGGTGAACGCGAGGTTGCCTACCTGGCCAACGCGTCAGCCGACGACTGCGCGCGTCGCATCGGCCGCATTGTGACGCTGGAGCCGCCAGTGCTGGTGCTGGCGGACGGGCAGGTCGCGCCCGAAGCGCTCACCTCCATGTGCGAGCACGCGCAGATTCCGATGTTTGCCACCGAGGGGTCGTCGGCCTTTGTCATTGATGTGCTACGCGCCTACCTGTCCAAGCATTTTGCCGATCGCTGCACCATGCACGGTGTCTTCATGGACATTCTGGGTCTGGGCGTCTTGATCACCGGGGAGTCCGGACTGGGCAAAAGTGAACTGGGGCTGGAGCTGATTTCGCGCGGCAATGGCCTGGTGGCCGACGATGCTGCCGATTTGTACCGCATCAACCAGGACACCATCGAGGGGCGTTGCCCGGAGCTGCTGCTCAATTTGCTGGAGGTGCGAGGCATCGGCCTGCTCGATATTCGTGGCATCTTTGGTGAAACCGCGGTGCGCCGCAAGAAACGCCTGCAGTTGATCGTCCATCTGGTGCGCCGCGAAACCCTGGAGCGCGACTACGAGCGCATTCCCTATGAACCGCTGACCCAGGATGTGCTGGATGTGCCGATACGCAAGGTGGTGATCCAGGTGGTGGCCGGGCGCAACATTGCCGTGCTGGTCGAGGCTGCCGTGCGCAACACCATTCTGCAAATGCGCGGGGTCGACACCTACAAGGACTTTGTCGAACGGCACCGGCAGGCGATGAGCGAGTCAGGCTGAACCCAGGCCGAACCCGGGGTCAACCCCCTACAATTGTCAAAATTTGCTACTGCCTTTGACCATGTCCAAGTCCCTGCTTCGTTCTGTCTGCCTGAGTTCGTTCGGCGCCCTGCTGCTGGGTCTGACAGCGTGCGGCAGCCTGGATCAAGGCAGCAGGAGCGCCATCAGCATGATCAAGCCCTACAAAATCGACATCGTGCAGGGCAATTTTGTGTCGCGCGAGCAAGCCGCAGCCCTCAAGGAGGGCATGAGCCGGATGCAGGTGCGCGATCTTCTGGGCACGCCGCTGCTCACCAGTATTTTTCATGCCGACCGCTGGGATTACGTGTTTACCTTCAATCGCCAGGGCGTGACGCAGCAGGCGCGCCATGTCACGGTATTTTTCAAAGGCGACGTATTAAGCCGTGTGGAGGCCGATGAACTGCCCAGCGAGGCCGAGTTTGCGGCTTCGCTCGATTCCGGTCGCCATGTCGGCAAGGTTCCTGTGCTGGAAATGTCGCCAGAGCAACTGCAGGCCAGCGCGACGGCTCCCCAGCCTGCCGCTTCCAAAGCATTGCCGTCCTTGCCAGCGAGCTACCCGCCACTGGAAGGCAATGCCAACTGATTTTTGACAGTAGACGATGACAGAATCCACACTTCACCGCATTTGCGTGGCCGGTGCCAGCGGGCGCATGGGCCGCATGCTGATCGAGGCGGTGTGCCGCGCTGACGATTGCCAGCTCAGCGGCGCACTCGATGTGGCCACCAGCCCGGCGGTTGGCATGGACCCGGCGGCCGCCCTGGGCATGAGCAGCGGCATTGCCATCAGCGCCGACCTGCGCACTGGCCTGGAGCGCGCCCAGTTCCTGATCGACTTCACGCGCCCCGAGGGCACGATGGCCCATTTGCAGGTCTGCCGCGAACTCGGTGTCAATGCGGTCATTGGCACCACCGGCTTCACTGACGACCAGAAGCAGCAAATTGCCGAGATCGCCAAAGACATCGCCATCGTCATGGCGCCCAACATGAGCGTCGGCGTCAATGTCACGCTGAAACTGCTCGAACTGGCCGCCAAGGCGCTCAACACCGGCTACGACATCGAGATCATCGAAGCGCATCACCGTCACAAGGTCGACGCGCCCTCGGGTACCGCGCTCAAGATGGGCGAAGTCATCGCCAGCGCGCTGGGCCGCAACCTGAATGACTGCGCGGTGTATGCGCGCCAGGGCATCACCGGTGAGCGCGACCCGTCGAGCATCGGCTTTGCCACCATCCGCGGTGGCGACATCGTGGGCGACCACACGGTGCTGTTCGCCGGCATTGGCGAGCGCATCGAGATCAGCCACAAATCATCCAGCCGGGTTTCTTATGCCCAGGGCAGCTTGCGCGCGGTGCGTTTCCTGAGCGGGCGCAAAGCCGGCCTGTTCGAGATGGCGGACGTGCTCAACCTGAAATGAAGCTGGTGCAGCGCATCTGGCAGGGCGATGCTGTCACGTGATGTGGCTGCACAGTGAAGACAACTTCTCCCCGCCATCGCTGCACATCAATTTGACTCGAACTAGCCCAAAACCGGTGCCAGCTGGCAAACCCTAAAATCGGCGCTTGTTTTATGCCACTGCGGCGCAAGCGCCGCATCCCCTGATCGCCATGCAAGACAAATACAACCACCTTGACGTCGAACCCGCTGCCC
>JBBINL010000039.1:0-17415 GCA_037443905.1 Burkholderiales bacterium
ACGGCGCCCCGTTCATCTCGGCACATGAACAGGCGTCATGGCAAAACGTGCCGTGCCAGCTTTGTGCGGATGCAACGCTCAGTGCGACGGTGTTTTGGGTTTGTGGCTGCCGTCGCCAGTCGCCTTGATGCCGTCGGCCGAATTCCGGTACTCAAATGAAAACACGGCGGCCTCCACCCGTGAGCGCAGGTTGAGCTTGTCCATGATGTGGCGCACATGCAGCTTGACCGTGTTGTGGCTGATGTCGAGCTCGCGGGCGATCACCTTGTTGCTCTGGCCGCTGGCCACGTGGTCGAGCACCTGGCGCTCGCGCTCTGTCAGCGTGGCCACCAGGTCGCCCATGGCCGAACCTTTGGGGCCGGTCTGCAAGATCTGCGCAAACTTGAGCATCATGGCCGATGCAACCACCATCTCGCCGCGCGCTGCCCGGGCAATGGCGTCGATCACTTCCTCGGGGTCCATGTCCTTGAGCAGGTAGCCCTTGACGCCGGCACGCAGCGCGGCCGACATGTCGTCCTCGCTGTCGCTCATGGTGAGGATCACCACGGGAACTTCGCAACCCTCGGCGCGAATCATGCGCAGCACGCTCAGGCCATCGGTTTGCGCCAGCCGCAAATCCAGCACCAGCAACTGGGGATGGTGTTCATGGATCAGCGGCACCACCTGGTTAGGGTCGCCGGTAGTGGTCACCACCGTCATGCCGCCGCGGTGCTCAAGGAGCTCTTTCAGGCCGCTGCGGCACAGCGAATGGTCATCCACCAGCATGACGCGCATTTTTTCAGTCATGGCGCATGGCCTCCTGTATCCTGAGCGACAGGTATGCGCAGCCGCACCCTGGTACCCACGCCGTCCCTGCTGCCGACTTCCAATTGGCCGCCTAGCCGCCGGGCGCGGCTTTGCATGATGTCCAGCCCCAAATGGGTCGATGGCACCAGGGGCCTGGCTGACGTGACGATGGTTGAAACACTGGGCTCGTCCATGCCCAGTCCGTCGTCCTCGACCACAAATTCAAGATGCTGCGGTGTCTGGCTGATGTGCACCAGCGCATGACGGGCCATCGAATGTTTGGCAATGTTGGCCAGTGCCTCCTGAATGATGTAGAACACCTGGACCTCCTGCTCGTCATTGAGATTCAGGTGGGGCACGTCGTTGTGAATTTCAAGTGCGATGGCATTGCGGCTGAAGAAGCTGTCGGCAATCGTTGTCAGCGCGTGGATGAGCCCGAGCGGGTCCATCCGGGTCCTGAAGTAGGTCATGACCTCACGCAGGTTGTCGTGGACTTCGGTGACTGCGGTTTTCAGGTCTGAAAAATACTTCAGGGCCTGGGGTTCATCGTGCGCGTGAATGGCATCGCTCAGCAGCGGCAGCCGCATGCGGGCGTAGGCCAGGGTTTGTGCCAGTGCATCATGGACTTCATTGACCATGTCCTGGCGCTCTTTCATCACCGTGAGTCGCAGTCGTTCACGCTCGATGCGTGCGTTGTGCAGGGTCAGTCCCAGCAACTGACCCGTCAGGCGCAGCAGCGTTTGTAGCGAGGCATCGATCCTGTCGGAGTTCTCGAAGAACAGGTTGTAGACGCCAAGAATCTGCTGGTTGTGGGTGAGAGAGATGGCCAGCATGCTCTTGCAGCGGGAGCCAAAATACAGGTTCTGACCCTGCTTGGCGCAAGCCGTCAGGTCGTCGATCCAGACCAGCGTATCGGCACTTGAGGCCATGCCGCAGATGCCGCAATGGCGATCCACCAGCCGCTCGGCCTGCGCCACGTCATCGGGCAGGCCCTGCTGTGCCATCAGACGCATGGATTTGCCGTCATCTGTCACCACCCGCATCGCGCCCGCCTGCGCGCCCGCCAAGGTCATGATGGCGCTCAGATAACGCGCCAGCAACAGCTCAACCGCTTCGGTCTTGCCGGCCTCTGCCAACAACTGATTGGCAGGGCTTGCCGAATCACCCGAAGCGGGGTGAAGTAGGTGGGTTGAAGTTGCTGTCATGTCTCGAATGATTATGAAGCATCGTAGAACATTATTGACGACTTAAGAATTGCGGAAAACCATGGTTTCACAAGAATTATTTGTATGCTACCCATTTGGGCTACTTGCCACCACCCTTGTCGGTGATAGACGTGCCGTGAGACCTTGTTTGTAATAGGGCCACTTTGGATTGATGTGAATGCCCACGGGGTAAACACAGTCCTGAGTGCTCATTTGTTGACCCTATCCGTAAAAAAGAGCACCTGCTGCATGTCTGTCATACCGATTCATGATCCACTGAGCCCACCGCTTACCGGCGCCACCCTTGAGACGCGCAACACCACCTGCTACATGTGTGCCTGCCGTTGTGGCATCCGGGTGCACCTGCGCAACGGCGAAGTGCGCTACATCGAGGGCAACCCCGAACACCCGCTGAACCAGGGCGTGATCTGCGCCAAGGGCTCCTCGGGCATCATGAAGCAATACTCGCCCGCACGCCTCACCAAGCCCCTGTTGCGCAAGCCGGGCAGCGAGCGCGGCGACGGCCAGTTTGAAGAGATCGAATGGGACGCGGCGTTTGCCATGCTGGAGGAGCGGCTGACCAAGTTACGCGCTACCGACCCCAAGAAGTTTGCCCTGTTTACTGGCCGTGACCAGATGCAGGCGCTCACCGGCCTGTTTGCGCGCCAGTTCGGCACCCCCAACTACGCTGCCCATGGCGGCTTTTGCTCGGTCAACATGGCTGCCGGCATGATCTACACCATCGGTGGCTCGTTCTGGGAATTCGGCGGCCCCGATCTCGAGCGCGCCAAGCTGTTCGTGATGATCGGCACCGCCGAAGACCACCATTCCAACCCGATGAAGAAGGAGTTGTCCAGGTTCAAGCGCGGCGGTGGGCGATTCGTTTCGATCAACCCGGTACGCACCGGCTATTCGGCCATCGCCGACGAATGGATTCCCATCAGGCCCGGCACCGATGGTGCCCTGCTGCTGGCGCTGATCCATGAACTCATCAAGCAAGGTCTGTATGACCGCGAGTTCCTGGCCCGCTACACCAACGCAGGCCAGCTGGTCAACCAGAACATGGCCAGCGATGACTTCGGCATGTTTGTGCGCAGCCCCGAGGGCGACATCGTCAACCCGCTGCGCCCGGCCAACTTCACCTGGTGGGACCGCCATACCGAACATAGCGTGTCCGACCACACTGAAGGCGCCGACCCGGCGCTGCTTGGGCATTTCAAGCTGCCCGACGGCACCGCCGCAGTGCCGGCCTTCCAGTTGCTCGAGGAACGTGTCAAGCCCTACACGCCCGAATGGGCTCAGGGCATCACCGGCATTCCGGCCGACACCATCACGCGCCTGGCGCACGAGATGGGCATCACCGCGCGCGACCAAAAAATCGAGTTGCCCATTGCCTGGACCGACTGCTGGGGCAAGCGTCACCAATCCGTCACTGGCCGGCCGGTGGCCTTTCATGCCATGCGTGGGCTGGCGGCGCACTCCAATGGTTTCCAGACCATTCGATCGCTGTCCATTCTGATGTCCTTGTTGGGCACCATCGACCGACCTGGCGGTTTCAGGCACAAGGCGCCTTACCCGCGCGCCGTGCCGCCCAATGCCCGCCCGCCCAAGGGACCGCAGGCGGTCAAACCCAATACGCCGCTGGACGGCGCGCCGCTGGGCTGGCCCGAAAGCCCGGACGACCTGTTTGTCGATGACCAGGGCCAGCCGGTGCGCATCGACAAGGGCTTTTCCTGGGAGCACCCGCTGTCAGCCCACGGCCTGATGCAAAACGTGATCACCAACGCCTGGCGCGGTGACCCGTACCGCATCGACACCCTGCTGATTTTCATGGCCAACATGGCGTGGAACTCCACCATGCACACCTCCGACGTGCGCCGGATGCTCAACGACAGGCATGCGGATGGCGACCAGGCTGGCGAATACAAGATTCCGTTTTTGGTGGTGTGCGACGCCTTCCAGTCAGAGATGACGGCCTTTGCCGACCTGATCCTGCCCGACACCACCTATCTGGAGCGCCACGACACCATGTCGATGCTGGACCGCCCGATTTCCGAATTTGACGGCCCGGTCGACTCAGTCCGTATTCCGGTGGTGGCGCCCAAGGGGCAGTGCAAACCGTTCCAGGAAGTCGTGGTCGAGCTGGCCAGCCGGCTCAAGCTGCCAGCCTTCACCAACCCTGACGGCACGCGCAGGTTCAAGGGCTACACCGACTTCATCGTCAATTACGAAACCGCGCCCGGTTCGGGCATCGGCTTTCTGGCGGGATGGCGCGGCAAGGGCGGCGAGAAGCCGATGCGCGGCGAGCCCAATCCCAGGCAATGGGAAATGTACGAGAAGAACAACTGTGTTTTCCATTACCCCATGCCGCCCGAGCACCAGTACATGCGCAACTGGAACCTGGGCTACATGGAATGGGCGCAAAAAGTGGGCATCCGGCGCGACAAGGATCCCATCGTGATCCATATTTATTCCGAATTCCTGCAGGGCTTTCGCCGCGCTGCGCAGGGCAAGCGCGCCGGCAAGCAGCCGCCAGACCATTTGCGCAAACGGGTCGAAACCTACTTTGACCCGTTGCCGTTTCACCATGCGCCGCTCGAAGAGCAGGCCACCGACATGGGCAAGTACCCGCTCAACGCCATCACCCAGCGCCCCATGGCGATGTACCACTCGTGGGACTCGCAAAACGCCTGGCTGCGCCAGATCCACACGCACAACTATTTGTTCGTCAACACCAAAACCGCCCAGGCCCAGGGCATTGCCGACGGTGGCTGGATGTGGGTCGAATCACAATGGGGCAAGGTGCGTTGCATGTGCCGTTACTCGGAGGCGGTGGAGCCCGGCGCGGTCTGGACCTGGAACGCCATCGGCAAGTCGGCCGGCGCATGGAACCTGACTCCGGATGCCAACGAATCGCAACGCGGCTTTTTGCTCAACCACCTGATTTCCGAGGAGCTGCCGCTGGCGGGATCGGGCTCGACAGTGTCCAATTCCGACCCCGTCACCGGTCAGGCCGCCTGGTACGACGTGCGGGTGCGCATTTACAAGGCGGCCGAGGGCGAGCCTGAACAAACATATCCACAGTTCAAGGCGGTGCCCGCAGCACCCGGCATGCGCCAGGTGCTGCCCCGCATCCAGGCCTATTTTGCGGGCAAGGGAGACAGCAAATGACCCAACTGGCCCTCGTCATCGACCTCAATGTGTGTGTCGGCTGCCACGCCTGCGTGACCAGCTGCAAGCAGTGGAACACCTCCGGCACCGCGGGTGCCCTGACCGACCTCAACCCCTACGCGGCGGATCCCAACGGTACCTTCTTCAACCGGGTGCAAACCTTTGAAGTGGGCGAATATCCGAACACCCAGACCGTGCATTTTCCCAAGAGCTGCCTGCACTGCGAAGACCCGCCCTGTGTGCCGGTGTGCCCCACCGGGGCCAGCTACAAGCGCGCCGAAGACGGCATCGTGCTGGTCGACTACGACAAATGCATCGGCTGCAAATACTGCAGCTGGTCGTGCCCTTATGGTGCGCGCGAGTTCGACGAAGGGCGCAAGGTCATGACCAAGTGCACGCTGTGTGTTGACCGCGTCACTGACACCAGGCTGCCCGAGCCCGAGCGCAAGCCCGCCTGCGTGCTGGCCTGCCCGGCCAACGCCCGCCTGTTTGGCGATGTGCACGACCCCGAGTCGGTGGTTTCCAAAGCCATCGCCGAGCGCGGCGGTTACCAGCTCATGCCCGAGTGGGGCACGCGCCCGGCCAACCATTACCTGCCGCGGCGCAAAACCGAAATCCGCATTCACCCTGAAGACCTGGAGCGCGTCGACAACCCGCTCAAGCTCGACGGCAAACAGCCCGACCTCGCCGGCCGAGGCGTCGGACGTGAAGACTTTGCAACCTGAACCCCGGACCTGACAACGATGCAACCCGCTTTTTCTGTGATTTTTCTAACCACGCTGGCCGGCGCGGCGCAGGGGCTGTTCCTGGCCCTCTACGGTACCGAGATCAGTGGTCTGGGTGCGCTCCCGGCGCCGGATAGCCGGCAGTTCCTGTCATCAGCCAGCGGGGTCGCCCTGCTACTGACCGGCCTGGGCCTGCTGGCCTCGTTTTTTCACCTGGGCCACCCCGAGCGTGCCTGGCGCACGGCGACCATGTGGCGCACCTCCTGGTTGTCGCGCGAGGTGATTGCCCTGCCGGTGTTCATGCTGGGCCTTTTTTTGTATGCTGCTGCGCACTGGTTTGGTGTAGGTAACACCCGGTTGATCGGCGCGGTGACGGTGCTGCTGTGTCTGGCACTGTTTGTGGCCATGTCCATGGTCTATGCCTCGGTGCGCTTTTTGCAGGAATGGGCCAGCCCGCTGACGCTGGTCAACTACCTTCTGCTGGGTTGTGCCTCGGGCCTGACGCTGGCCACGCTGCTGGCGGCGGGCATGGGCATGTCGGCGCTGGTTACCCCTTATGCCATGGCCGCCGCAGTGCTTACGCTGTTGGCCTGGGTCACGCGCACGGCCTCGCTGGTGCGCAATGCACGCCTCAAGCCGAAGTCAAGCCTGCAAAGCGCCGTTGGCATCAAGCACCCACGCATCGTGCAAAAGGCACAGGGTTTCATGGGCGGCTCGTTCAACACCCGTGAGTTCTTTCATGGCCGCAGCGCGCAACTGCTGCGCTCGGTCAAATGGGTGTTTCTACTGCTGGTGTTCCCGCTGCCGCTGTTGTGCCTGGCTCTGGGCGTGAGCGCCACGTCCACCGCGTTATTGTTCATGGCCTTTGCCTTGCAGTACCTGGGTTTGCTGCTAGAGCGCTGGTTCTTCTTTGCCCAGGCCAACCACCCGCAAAATCTGTACTACCAGACGATTTCCTGAATCCGATTGCCTATATGCCCAAATTATTCATCGGTGCGCTGGCAAGATGGCCTCAGAGGGTTCTGCTGGCCACGGTGTGCTGGATGACGGTACTGCCTGCGCATGCCATCGACAGTGTGGTGCCCGCCAGTGCCATGCCCTGGTGGTTCTGGCCGCTGGCGCTTTTTGTCACCTGTTTTTTGATTGGTATCGTGGCCGTGCCGGCTGGCATTGGCGGTGGCACGCTGTTTGTGCCCATCATTGGCGGTTTCTTCCCGTTTCACCTCGATTTTGTTCGCGGGGCCGGTTTGCTGGTGGCTTTGGCCAGTGCGCTGGCTGCCGGGCCCATGCTGCTACGTGGCGGTCTGGCCAGTGTGCGGCTGGCCCTGCCGCTGGCCCTGCTGGCCTGCATGAGTTCGATCGCGGGGGCGTTGCTGGGGCTGGCGCTGCCGGCCTCGGTCATCCAGATCGCCCTGGGTCTGATCGTGCTGGGTATAGTTGCACTGATGCTGGCGGCCAAAAAATCGGAGTTTCCGCAGGTGGACAAGCCCGATCCCCTGTCCAGCGCGCTGGGCATGCATGGTGTCTTTGTCGACGGCGCCTCTGGTCGTGCCATCGAATGGCAGGTGCACCGCACGCCGCTGGGTCTGCTGGTGTTTTTGCTGATTGGCGTCATGGCCGGCATGTTTGGCATTGGCGCCGGCTGGGCCAATGTGCCCGCGCTCAATTTGCTGATGGGTGTGCCGCTCAAGGTCTCTGCCGGCACCTCGGGATTGGTGCTGTCGATGGTGGATTCTTCGGCCGCCTGGGTTTATCTGAACCGCGGCGCGGTGTTGCCCATGATTGCCGTGCCGTCGGTGGTTGGCATGATGCTGGGCGCGCGCATTGGCGCCAGGCTGCTGCATGTGCTCAAAGGTTCAGTGATTCGCAAAATGGTGATTTCTCTGCTGTTGTTCGCCGGCTTGCGCGCCCTGCTCAAGGGTCTGGGCATCTGGATCTGAAGGCTGACCCGACATGACAGACCAAAACATCTCTGCGGCGCAGCAACTGCATGCCCGGCAACAAAAGGACGAGGCCTCGCGCTACGCCATGCTGCTCGACTGGAGCACACGCCTGGGGCTGCTCGCCCTGTTGCTTGCTTTTGCGGCTTACATCTTCGGCCTCCTGCCCCCGCATGTGCCGCTGGATCAGCTGCCTGGTCTCTGGAGCATGCCGGTGAACACCTATCTTGAGCGTAGTGCCACCCCCACGGGGTGGGGCTGGCTGGCGCTGGCGTACCAAGGGGATTTGGCCAATCTGGTCGGGATTGCCTTGCTCGCGGGGAGCTCGATCGTGCCCCTCATCGGCTTGCTGCTGCTGTATGTCAAACGCCACGATTTCGTTTATGCCGCCATCTGTGCAGTCATTTTGATGGTGTTGTTGCTGGCAGCCTCAGGGCTGCTCACCGGAGGACATTGACGATGGCCCAGTTGTTCACCCGCCTGCTGCTGGCCACCGAGCACACCCCGTTCGACACGGGCGCCGAGGCCATGGGTTTTGCCTTGGCATTGCGCTGCCAGTTGCCACTGGTCACGGTGCTGCCGTTGGTAAGCAACCCTGAATATGAAGCCGTGGCGCCACAGATTGCAGCGCAGGCCGAGCGCGAGGCCGCCGCCAAAATGGCCGAACTGCGTGCCCAGGCGGAGGCGGCGGGGGTCGGCATTGACCTGCTACTTCGCCGCGGTGAGGAGCCTTATCGTGAAATTGTGAATGAGGCCATGGCACGCAACAGCGACGTGATCATCATTCGCAGGCGAGGCAAGCGCAGTTTTCTGGCCAATTTGATGGTGGGCGAGATGGTGAGCAAGGTGGTGAGCCATGCGCCCTGTCATGTGTTGATCGTGCCGCGGGAGGCGCGCCTGTGGCAGCAGCGTGTGCTGGTGGCGGCCGAGGCCACTGCGCTGGGTCGCAAGATCGTTGCAACGGCCATTGCGGTGGCTGCCCAGTGTGGTCTGCCGCTGCATCTGGTCAGCGTGGTGCACAGCGAGGCGCAGCGGGCAGAGGCTGACATCTTTGTCATCGAAAAAATCAAGCTGGCGCAATCCAAGGGCGTGATGGCCCGCGGCGAAGTCAGAGTCGGCACACCTTTCAAGGAAATACTGGCCGCACAAGCCGAGAGTCAGTCCGACCTGATCGTGATGGGTAGTCGCGGCGAGGCAAGACTGGCTCGCGCAATGATCGGCGGCGTGGCACAAAAAGTGATGGGCTTGTCCGAGCAGCCCGTACTTGTTCTGAATTTTTTCAAGTTCCAGGGAGATTTGACATGAGCGACGCACTGAACTATCTGATCAAAACCAGACCCGAGACCATCAGCCATTATTTTGCTTTCCTCAAGCAGACTGGCACCCACCTTGACCCCAAGACACGCAACCTGATTTCGGTCATCACCAAGGCCCATTCACAAACCGACCGCGGTTTTCGCCAGTACCTGGGTCGCGCCCTGCGCGAGGGTTGCACGCCGATGGAAGTCCTGGATGCCCTGCTGATGGCTTTTCCGGCGCTTGGCCTGGCCAAGATCACCTGGGCGGTCGATATCATCCTGGACATGAACCTCCCCGGCTTTGCTCCCGAAGTCATCACCCAGAAAACGACCCCCTCTGCGCAGTGGCGGGATGTGATGGCGGCAAAGGAAGTCCCGGACGGCGAGGTCACGCGCACCGAGTGCCAGGGACGTGGCCTGTTCATCTACCGTGACAAGAAAAACTACCAGGTCTATGACAGTCACTGCCCGCATCAGGGCACGGATATCCCTGAGTTGGCAATCCATGGCAAAACCTTGATTTGCCCCAAACATCAGTGGCAATTTGACGCGAAAAGTGGCGACTGCATCAAAAAAGGCAACACCCCGCTCAAACGCATCGAATCCAAAGTGGTCAAAGCGCGCCTGCTGGCTTTTTGGTAAGCCAGGCCAACGTATTTTGACCATCACCCATCACCCCCCAAGTGAATCTGAGAGTTATTTCAACCCAACCGGAGACAACCATGAAAGCAACCCACAAACTCATTTATCTGACCCCCCTGTGTGCGCTGCTTGCAGCCGGCACTGCGCAGGCCACCAACGGCATGCTGATGGAAGGCTATGGCCCCATCTCCACCGGCATGGGTGGTGCCTCCCAAGCCATTGACCACGGCAACGCCGGCATGGCGCAAAACCCGGCCACGCTGGGACTGATCGCTGACGGCACGGCGCGTGTGGATGTGGCCTTTGGCATCCTGGGGCCCGATGTGACCAGCAGTATGCCTGCCTACGGGATGTCTTCCGATTCAGGCGGTACGTCCTATCTGATGCCCGCCTTTGGCTACGCCCGTCGCAGTGGCGCGCTCACTTACGGCCTTGGCATTTTTGCCCAGGGCGGGATGGGAACCGATTACGATGCAACGTCTTTTCTTGCCATGGGTTCTGGAGCACCGGTGCGTTCTGAGTTGGGTGTTGGCAACGTGATCTTTCCTGTGGCCTATCAGGTCAACCCTGCCTTGACCGTTGGCGCGACGCTGAAATTCATGTGGTCGTCGCTGGATATGCGCATGGCCGCTTCTGGCGCGCAGCTGGCCGGGATGGTGACCGACGCCAGTGGCAATCTGGCAATGGCGCTGGGTCCTTTGTCAGGTGCACCTTGGGCACGCATTGATTTTTCGGACAATAGCGATTTCTCCGGCGAGGCCAAGTCCACAGGTTTTGGTGCCGCTCTGGGGGCCACTTACATGGTTAACAAGGAAGTCATGCTGGGTGCTTCCTATCAGTTCAAGACGGCACTGAGCGATATGGAAACCGGCAACGGTGACGCCAGCATTTCGGCGCCTGGTGGGTTTGTCGATCAAGGCAAAATCACGGTGCTTGACTTCCAGATGCCTTCGGTTTTTGCCGTGGGTGCCAGCTGGCAAGCCAGCCCTGCGCTGTTGTTGGCTGCCGATCTGAAATACCTCGGTTGGGCCGATTCCATGGAGAGCTTCAGGATGCGCTACGACAGCGTGGGCATGGGTGGCTCGGTGAGTTTTGCCATGCCGCAAAACTGGAAAAATCAAACCGTGTTGAATCTGGGCGTGGCCTGGAAAGCCAACGATGCACTCACTCTGCGCGCCGGCATGAACCTGGCCGACAACCCGATCCCCGATACCTATGTGAATCCCTTGTTCCCGGCCACAGTGGAAAACCATTACATGCTGGGTTTGGGTTACCAGGTTTCCAAAGCGGGTGATTTCAACATGTCGTTGACGATGGCGCCTGATGTCAAGGTAACGACACCCCAGGGCATCGAAATTTCACACGGTCAAACCAACTGGCAGTTCATGTACAGCCACCGCTTCTGAAGCCGTCTGGAGCCTGCTTGAGTCAGCAGGCACTGCAATAAGTGGGCGCTGCCAGTTGCTGGCAGCGCCCACTTTTATGTGTGTCCACTTAGTCCGAAGTTCCTCCCCCAAAACAGCGCATTTCCCCAATGAAACCGACATAAATGAGGTTGCGCTTTCTGTCTACGGTTGATCTGAGTGATCAAGTCAAGTGCACGTTTTTGTGTTTGACCGGGGGTCGTGGTGATCAGGAAAGTAGGCGCATCGGGTGCGGCACCTGGCGTACGGCAGGTATTGCGCACAATGGTTTGCAGCTGCGCCATCAGAGTCTGGAAACTGTGCACCGGCGAGCCATCCTCCAAAATGCGCGCTTGTACCGGGGCAGGGCAGATTGCGAGAACCGTATCAAGGAGCTCAAGGCGGACTTTGGTTTGGGCTGCTTTGTCCGGCTGGACTTCTGGGCCAAAGAGGCTGCCCTGGGGATGGCGATGCTGGCCTACAACCTGATGGGTGTGTTTCGTCATGGCGTGATGCGCCAGCGCGTGCAGCACACGCTCTCGACGTTGCATCACAGGGTGTTGGCAGTGGTGGCGTTTTGGGATAGCAGTGCAGACAGGTCAGAAAAATAGACGTTTCGATTGGCTGTGCCACACAAGCAATGACCTTGTTTTGAGGGGCTTTGGGCCAATGCGGGGGAGCCCGTCAACCTGGCCGCATCGCCTTGAAAATTTCTAATGGAGAAACTCGGTTCATGTCCACTTTGCGGCTGAAGCTGGTTTTCACCAGGCCTGGGCCGGTTCAATGTCATGCGCAATGCTGAGATCGGCACGAAATCACCGATTGCCTTGACGGTCGTCAATATATTTGTAATTGCTTATTTCTAGAATCATTTCGAGCTTGGCGTGCTATGCGTCTTGCCAGTGTCTGTGGCAATTTGTCGCAGTATTTTCTTGAAAGGCAGCGAACTATGAATACGCGTGAAACCGATGGCAAACGTGTCGTCAAATCATTTTGGTCACCCCTGGCGGCGGGTATCGTGCTCGGCCTGGTGTTGATGCTCAGCTTCATGCTCTCAGGCCATGGCCTGGGCGCCAGCGGCGCGATTTCCCATGTGGTGGCCGGTGCAGGACTGGTGCTGGCAACCGATGCCACTTTGGCCAACCCTTACCTGCGCCCGATGGTGGCAGCGGGCAATCCGATTGGCTCCTGGATTACCTGGGAGGTGCTGGGAATGATCATCGGTGCTGTCGTTGCGGCCTTCATGGCCGGGCGTTTTCGCGTGCAACTGGACGGTGAGCGCAGTCTGGGTTCGGGCCGACGCCTGGCGCAAGCGTTGCTCGGTGGCATTCTGGCGGGTTTTGGCGCCAGGGTGGCCGGTGGCTGCACCAGTGGGCTGGGACTGTCGGGGGCCGCAGTGCTGAGCATTTCGGCTTTTGTATTCCTGGGCGTATTTTTCGCGACCGGACTGCTGGTCGGCCGTTTTGTCAAAGGAGTCTGACATGTTTCCCCTTCATGAAAGTGGCATGGTTTCTGGCCTGGTGTGTGGCATCCTGTTCGGCTATGTGCTGGAAAACGCCGGTTTTGGCAGCCCGCTCAAACTGACGTCGCAGTTCCGCCTGACCGACTGGTCGGTGTTCAAAGTCATGTTCACCGCCATCGTGGTCGCCGCCATCGGGCTATGGGCATTGCGTATGGTGGGGCTGATGGCGCCCGATACCCTGTTCGTGCCGCCAGCGCTGGTGATGGCTTCAGCGGTGGGCGGCGCCTTGATCGGGGTCGGCTTTGCCATTGGCGGGTATTGCCCGGGCACTTCGATGGTGGGCATGGCTTCGGGGCGTCTGGATGCGCTGGTCTTTGTGCTGGGCTTGTTCATCGGCACCACCGCCTTTGCCGGTTTTTACGGCGATGCCATTCGCTCGATGATGGCCATGGGTGAAATCATCGATGGCGACAACTTTGCCGATGTGTATGGCATTGCCGACCCGGTCATGCTGGGCATCATGGCGGTGTCATTGGTGGCTGTTTTTTACCTGGGGTCGTGGTTCGAGCGCCGCGGCCCGGGTACGGTGACGGCAGAGCAGGCAGTGGCCGGCGCCGACTGACGCTGCAGGTCTTGCCCGGCAGGCTCAGCGTGTCAGCGCCATGAACAGCCGGGGTAACTGCTCGGGCAAACGTGCTATGTTGTCGATGACCGTGTAGCGTCGCCCGAAGATATCGCTCACATAAGCGTCAGCGGTGGCATCAAGGTTGATGCAATACGTAAAAATGCCCTGTTGATCGAGTTCGCGCACAGCATGGTGCGCGTCTTCGATCAGCAGCCGCTCGTCGTGAACGTCGATGTCGGAAGGCTGGCCGTCGGTCAGCACCAGCAGTAGTTTCTTGTCGGCAGGCTGCGCGCCCAGCGTGTGCGCTGCATGGCGCATGGCCGCACCCATGCGGGTGCTGTAACCGGCCTGCATCGCTGCCAGCCGTGCCTTGACCTCGTCGCCCCAGGGCTCGCCAAAGCCCTTGAGGTGCAGGTAGCGCACATCATGGCGCGTGTTGGAATGAAAACCGGCAATGGCCAACGGGTCGCCGAGCTGATGCACCGCCCAGGCCAGCAGCGACACGGCTTCCTGGCTGATTTGCAACACCGTCTGTTCTGAGCCGCGCGCCTTTTCGTTCAGCGATTGCGACAGGTCCAGCAGCAGCGTGATGGCAATGCTGCGTCCGCTGGTGGTGTGGCTCATGTTGATGCGTGGCTCAGGCTGGCAACCGCTCCTGAGGTCGATCAGCGAGCGGATCGCCACGTCCAGATCGAGTTCGCTGCCGTCTTCCTGGTAGCGCACACGCACCTTGTCCTGGGGATTGAGCAGGTCCAGCAGGCGCTTGAGTCGCATGGACAGCGCACGGTGCTTGGTCAGCAAATCGTCAATGTCGGCAGCGCGCCCGCCAGGGTGCAGCCGTTCGTACAGGCTCACCCAGTCGGGCCGGTAGGTCTTGCTGCTGTCATCCCACTCGGGGTAATGGCGCGGCGGCAGGGTGTGCACCTCGTCGGGCGGCGGGGCCTGCGCACGCGCTGCAAACGATTCCTCGTCTTCGCCGAGCTCATGAAAACGCCACAGGTGCCGATTGTCGTCACGGTAGTCCACCACGGTGTCTTCAAACCAGGTGTCTGGCAATTGGTCGCTTTGCAGACGGGTTTTACCCAGGTAGCTCAAGCCCAGTGCTGCAATCTCGGCCGTGCTCGATTCGCCTTGCGCCAGGGTGGCGTGGAAGCGTTGCACCCAGTCGCTGATCTGCCCATTCTGAAAGCGTGCCGGCGGCTCGAACAGCGCACGCGACAGCACGGCGAGCCGATGGCGCAAGCAGGAATGGGTGGCCGGGTTGCAGGCGCCGTCCACCGGGCTCGGGTGCAGCGCGATGAAGATGCGGCGCAAACCCGGGTAGGCGCGCATCGCCAGGGCCTCAACGCGGGCGTCTTCAAACGTCTCGATCGCCAGGCGCTGCGCCGGGCTGTAGTTGTCGGCAAAGATCGGTGTGCTCCAGCGCCGGTGCGCGGCCATGTGGGCCAGCGCGGCGCGGTAGCGGTCGATGCCGCTGATGCCCGCACGCGCGTCGTACACGTCCGGCAAGCGGATGCCATCGGCATCAAAGTAGGGCATGGGTTGGCGCTGCACATCGAACACGGTGGAGTAGGGCACCAGCACATCGGCATCCTGCCAGAAGGCGCGCAAATACAGGTCGAGCGCGCGGCTGTGGTCGGTCAACAAGCTGCCGTGGCGCTCGCGCTGCAGCACGGCGCGGCTGTCGGCGCTTTGCAGGCTGAAAAATTCGCGTTGCTGCTCGGGGTGGTGCGCGTAGTTGCGCATGCCGTAGTTCAGCCAGTTGGCCAGACCTTGCAGACTGAGCACGTCCAGCAGTCGCGGCGCCGTCTCGAAAAAAGCCACCAGACTCGGGCTGGGGTAGCTCTTGTGAATGCCGTGGATCGAGCTGCTGGTGCGCTCCATCAGCAGCAGGCTCAGGTCCAGATAATGCTGCAGCTGGGCCAGTGTGGGCAGGCGCCTTGCGACGGCAGCCAGTGATTGCAGACATGGCGCAATGGCTTTGCCGTTGGGCGACTTGTTGATCAGTCTGACCGTTGCCATGACCGGGCTCAGGGCGTCCTCACCGACGCGCAGTGCCACCTGCGGCCACTCCTGCAAGAAGATCATCTGCGGTTCGGCACCCCGGCCCATCTTGCCCAGCCAGCGCGCTTGCGCCAGGTAGTCATCGAACCCATCGGCGCTGAGCCTGGCATGGGCCTCAAGCAGGCAGTCGGCAAAGATGTCGTCCACCTGGGCAAAGCCGCTGTCGAGCTGCTTGCGCCAGATTTGCAACTGCGCGTTGCCGGGCAGCGTTGCCAGGTGAGTGTCGGACCGGGTTGTCATGGCGTGCGAGGCGTGGCAAGCCCAATCCCCTTCAACCGAAGACCGCCTCAATCGCGTGATCCAGCGTGCTGCGGATGTCGGCGTCGTCGGTGATCGGTCGCACCAGCGCCATGCGGCAGGCATCGACCGGATCAACGTCGCCGCAGATCAGCGTGGCGGCATACACCAGCAAGCGCGTCGAGATGCCTTCGTCCAGGCCATGGCCCTTGAGCGCGCGTGCGGCAGTGCCAATTTTGACCAGACGCGCTGCGTCGGCCAGGTTGACGCCGGTTTCGGTGGCGATGATGCTGGCCTCCAGATCTGCTGCCGGGTAGTCAAAGTCGAAGCCCACAAAGCGCTGCTTGGTGCTTTGCTTGAGGTCTTTCATCAGGCTTTGGTAACCGGGGTTGTAGGAGATGACCAGCTGAAAGTCAGGGTGCGCCTGGATCAGTTCGCCTTTCTTGTCGAGCGGCAACTGGCGGCGGTGGTCGGTCAGCGGGTGGATCACCACGGTGGTGTCTTGCCGTGCCTCGACGATTTCGTCAAGGTAGCAAATGGCGCCGATGCGCGCCGCCGTGGCCATTGGGCCGTCGAGCCAGCGCGTGCCGTTGGCCTCCAGCAGGTAGCGGCCGACCAGGTCAGACGCGGTCATGTCTTCGTTGCAGGCGACGGTGATCAGCGGCTTGCCGAGCTTGAAGGCCATGTATTCGACAAAGCGCGATTTGCCGCAGCCGGTCGGGCCCTTGACCATGACGGGCAGTTTGGCAGTGTAGGCAGCCTCAAAGAGCGCCACCTCGTTGCTCTGTTGCTGATAGAACGGTTGCTGGCTGATGCGGTATTGCTGTGCGATGTCGTTCATGGCGTTGATCTACGGAGGCAATTCAGAAAACCAGGTTGATTGTGACGGTGGTCCGCCAGCGTGCCCTGCATGGCGAGGTAGAGATGGGGCATTGGCCGCAAGCCCGATGCCGGGGGACGCAAGCGGCGCGGGGCACTTTGCCGCCCCGAGTCCCACTCAATCGCTCTGTGCTGATGGCCATGGCTTCACAGGTGCCCCGAGGTATGAAAGTGGCCTGTCACTGCGGTCTGCGACCCGCAATCCATGGATGCCGGATCAGGTCCGGCATGACAAGTCGTTCTGTGAGGTTGATCCCTGACCCCGGCCCCCAAAGCTGGCTTACTTGTGCACACCCAGCTTCTCGCGCCAGCCCGGATACAGCAAGTCCGCATCTTTCGGGAAAGATTCAAAAGCGCGGGCAAATTCCTTGTGCTCCCTGGCGTACTCGATCGGGTCGGAGCCCGACTTCCAGCACTCGTAGGCCTGGCGCAGTGACTTGGCACCGGCGGCCGGGCTGTCGATGTGTCCGTAGGCGCCACCACCGGCGGTGTTGATCACATTGCCGTGCCCCAGATTCTTGAAGAAGCCCGGCAGGCGCAGCGCGTTCATGCCGCCCGAGATGATCGGCGTGGTGGGTTTCAGGCCATACCATTTCTGGAAATACACCGGCCCCTGGCACTCGTCGCGCTCGATCATGTAGGCAATGATGCGGTCGTCGCCTTCGCCTTCCATCTTGCCGTAGCCCATGGTGCCGACGTGGATGCCGGACGCACCTTGCAGACGGCTCATCTTGGCCAGCACAAAAGCGGTATAGCCGCGCTTGGCGCTGGGCGATGTGACCATGCCGTGGCCGGCGCGGTGGTAATGCAGGTACTGGTTGGGGTATTGGCGCCTGGCCGTGGTGATCATGCCGGGGCCGCCGACGAAGCCGTCCACCAGAAACGCCAGCTTGTCGGCATCCGGACCAAAGGTTTCCAGCGCAAAGTCGGCGCGGGCGCACATCTCGTAGTGGTCGTCGGCGGTGATGTTCATCGAGA
>JBBINL010000040.1:0-17293 GCA_037443905.1 Burkholderiales bacterium
TCATCATTCGCCCGCCGCTGGTCTACGGCCGCGGCGTCAAGGCCAACTTTGCCGCTCTGATGCACGCCGTGCAGCGCGGCTGGCCCTTGCCGCTGGGCGCGGTGCACAACCAGCGCAGCCTGGTGGCACTGGACAACCTGGTCGATTTCATCATGACTTGCACCACGCATCCGCAAGCGGCCAACCAGATTTTTTTGGTCAGCGACGGGCATGATCTGTCCACCACCGAGCTGGTCCGTGGCATGGCGCTGGCTGCGGGTGTGCCCGCACGCTTGCTGCCGGTGCCGGTGTGGGCCTTGCAGGCGGCGGGCAAGTTGCTGGGCAAGGGTGACGAGGTGCAGCGCTTGTGCGGCAATTTGCAGGTGGATATTTCGAAAGCGCGCAACTTGCTGGGCTGGGTGCCGCCGGTGTCGGTGGATGAAGGCCTGCGGCGGGCGATGCGTTAAATTACGCGCATCTTTTTGTGCGCATGAAAGTCCCATGTCTACCGCTCAACCCCAGTTGACCAGCTGCGCAAGTCACAATCGTCCGGCAAAGCGGGCGGTCAACCTTGGCCTGAGCGTGGACGTTCTTGAAGCTGCCAAATCACTGCACATCAACGTCCCGCGAATCTGCGACACCTATTTGCGCGGCGTGATGCAACAAGTGCAGTCGCGGCGCTGGCAGGCAGAGCACTCAGAGTTCATTTCGGCTAACAACGTCACCTGCGAAACCGAAAGATTGCCTGCTGGAAACACCCAGTATGGGGCCGTTCCAAAACGTGTTCGCGAAACTTCGGTTGCAAGCCTGGCACCTGAACAAGACCAAATCATGGGTGCGCCAGATTTTCTTTTTCACGGATATTGAACAGCTTGTGTAATACATCAGCAGATTGAATGAAAAGATTATTCGATTTGATTGCAGGCGTGTGCGCCGCAGTCGTTTTGCTGCTGCCGATGGCGTTGGTCGCTTTGGCGGTGCGTCTGACTTCCAAGGGGCCTGCCTTGTATTGGTCGGACCGTGTTGGTCGTCATAACAAGCTGTTCAGAATGCCAAAATTTCGCAGTATGCAGATTGACACCCCCGCAGTGGCGACACATTTGTTAAGCAGTCCTGATACTTATTTGACGCCGATTGGATCATTCTTGCGCAAGAGCAGTCTGGATGAATTACCCCAGCTCTGGAGTATTCTCAAAGGTGACATGAGTTTTGTCGGGCCGCGCCCCGCCTTGTTCAATCAGCTCGACTTGATTGAATTGCGCACCAGGGCGGGGGTCGATGATTTGGTTCCCGGTTTGACCGGTTGGGCACAGATTAATGGCCGCGATGAATTGCCGATACCCGAAAAAGTGGCTCTGGATATTGAGTATCTGCATCGGAAATCTCTTTTTTTTGATGTAAAAATTATTGTCATGACGGCCTGGAAGGTATTTAAAAGAGATAATGTTTCTCATTAAAGAGTGACGTTGACGCACCGGCAGGGTTCTTCTTTTTTATTTATTCAGGAAATACCATGACCAACTTGATCGATATTCAGAACCAGATTGCCATCCTGCAAAAGCAGGCCGAGGAAATCAAGGCCCAGGAGTTCAACAAGACCGTGCAGGAAATCAAGGCCAAGATGGCCGCATTCGGCATCACCGTGGCCGATCTGGAGGGGGGCAAAAGTCGCTCGCGCAAGTCAGGTGGCGGCAAGTCAGCCAACCCGGCACCCGTCAAATACCGCGGCCCCAATGGTGAAACCTGGAGCGGTCGCGGCTTGATGCCGCGCTGGCTGGCGACTCTGGTGGCGCAGGGGCAAAATAAGGAATCTTTCGCGGTTTGATCGCGACATTTACATTCAATCTCGGTTCAACTGTCTGTGCAGGCGGCCAGTGATCTTTAGGGGATATTTTGCAAAGCAGGGTTTTGGAATGGCCGCGCGCGGCGAAGCAGGCCGTGGTGATCGCGCTGGACATTGTGCTGGCCCTGTTTGCCACCTGGCTGGCCTATACGCTCAGGCTTGACACGCCCAACTGGCCCAGCGGCGCGCAATGGTGGGTTTACTTGCTGGCGCCGCTGCTTGCGGTCCCCATATTCATCAAATTTGGCCTCTACCGGGCCATCTTTCGATATACCGGCCAGGCTGCCTTGCAAACCACCGGTTTGGCGGTTCTGCTTTACGGTTTATTGCTCAGCGTCATTCTGTTGTGGATGCAATGGCCCATGGTGCCGCGCAGTCTGGGGGTGTTGCAGCCGCTGATCTTTTTGTTTCTGGTGGGCAGCAGCAGGGCTTTGGCCAGATTCTGGTTGGCTGGTCTGGGCCATACCGCGGCCCAGGTTGAAGGCCGTTTGCTGATTTATGGCGCGGGCACTGCCGGCGTGCAAACCGCCGCCGCGCTGCGCTTGTCGCGGCAATTCGCCTTGCTGGGTTTTGTTGACGATGATGTCACCAAGGTGGGGCGCAGCGTGAATGGTGTGCCGGTGTTTGCCCCTTCCGCGGTCGCGAATGTGGTGGCGCGACAGGGCATCACCGACATTTTGCTGGCCTTGCCCAGTGCCACGCGTGATCGGCGCAACGCCATTCTGGAGAGCTTGCGGCCCCTGCCCATTCACATTCGGACCTTGCCAGGCTTGTCAGACCTGGCCAGCGGCCGCGTCACGGTGCAGGATTTTCGCGAACTCGATGTGGAAGACCTGCTGGGCCGCGCCCCGGTGCCGCCAGACACCGCACTGCTGGCGCGCGACCTGGCCGCGCAGGTGGTGCTGGTCACCGGGGCAGGGGGCAGCATTGGCAGCGAACTCACGCGCCAGATCGTGCAGCAGCAGCCGCATCAGTTGCTGCTGCTGGACCACAATGAATTTGGCCTGTACACCATTCACCAGGAATTGCAAATCCTGTGCAAACGCCAAAACCTGGCGGTTGAACTGGTACCGCTGCTGGGCAGTGTGACCAACCCGCAGCGGCTGAGGGCCATTTGCCAGGCCTACCGCCCGGTCACGGTTTACCACGCAGCCGCCTACAAGCATGTGCCCATGGTGGAAGACAATCCCGGCGAGGGCATTTTGAACAATGTGTTTGGCACACTCAACACCGCCCGGGCGGCCGCGGCCAGCGGTGCCAGGCGGTTTGTGCTGATTTCCACCGACAAGGCTGTGCGCCCGACCAACGTGATGGGTGCCAGCAAGCGCATGGCAGAGCTGGTGTTGCAAGCCCTGGCGCCTGGCAGTGCCACCTGTTTCACCATGGTTCGCTTTGGCAATGTGCTCGACTCCAGTGGCAGCGTGGTGCCGCTGTTTCGCCGCCAATTGGCCGAGGGTGGCCCGCTGACCGTGACGCACGCCGAGGTCACGCGCTATTTCATGACCATTCCGGAGGCTGCGCAACTGGTGCTGCAGGCCGGCGCCATGGCCGAGGGCGGTGATGTGTTTGTGCTCGACATGGGCGAGCCCGTGAAAATCATCGACCTGGCGCAGCGCATGGTGCAACTCAGCGGCCTGACGGTGCGCGACCGTGATCACCCCGACGGCGACATCGAGATCGCCATCAGCGGTTTGCGTGCGGGCGAGAAACTGTACGAAGAGCTGTTGATTGGCAACAACCCTGAGCGCACATCACACGCCCGCATCATGAAAGCGCATGAAGATTTTCTGGCGTGGGAAGACCTGGCGCAGTATCTGAGCACCCTGCAGCAGGCAGCCCAGGCCAATGACATGGTCGGCATCAGGGCTGTTTTCAGCAGGTGTGTGCATGGCTACGCCCCGGTGGAGCACTGAATGGTGAAAACCTGCATAGCCACGTCGCCATGCACCTCGCAATGACGGTTCGTGCTGTGGCTGGCATGGCGAGCCAAGCGTGGCAATCCATGATTTCTGGCTGGAGCGTCCGCAACATGCGGCACAATTTGAGCGAATCTCTTCGTCAATCCCACAGGACACCAAGCCCGCCATGACCGACGTTTCACACATTCCGCCGCGCGACAAAGCCGAAATCCTGGCACAGGCGCTGCCTTACATCCGCAAGTTTCACGGCAAGACCATCGTCATCAAGTACGGCGGCAACGCCATGACCGACCCCGCCCTGCAAGCTGATTTTGCCGAAGATGTGGTGCTGCTCAAGCTGGTGGGCATCAACCCGGTGGTGGTGCACGGTGGCGGTCCGCAGATCGAAGCGGCACTGAAGCGCCTGGGCAAAAAGGGCGAATTCATCCAGGGCATGCGCGTCACCGACGCCGAGACCATGGAGATCGTGGAGTGGGTGCTGGCTGGCGAGGTGCAGCAGGACATCGTGGGCCTGATCAACCACGCCGGTGGCAAGGCGGTGGGTCTGACCGGGCGCGACGGCGGCCTGATCCGCGCCCAAAAACTCAAGATGCGCGACAGCGCCGATGCCACCAAGGAGCACGACGTGGGCCAGGTGGGCGACATCGTCAGCATCGACCCCGGCGTGGTCAAGGCGTTGCAGGACGATGCCTTCATTCCGGTCATCAGCCCGATCGGTTTTGGAGATGACAACGAGAGCTACAACATCAACGCCGACGTGGTGGCGGCCAAGCTGGCCACGGTGCTCAAGGCCGAAAAACTGATGATGCTGACCAACATCAGCGGCGTGCTCGACAAGGCTGGTGATTTGCTCACAGACCTGACAGCGCGCCAGATCGACGCCCTGTTTGCCGACGGCACCCTGAGCGGCGGCATGCTGCCCAAGATTGCCGGCGCACTGGATGCGGCGAAAAGCGGGGTCAATTCAGTGCACATCATCGACGGCCGTGTGCCGCACGTGCTGCTGCTCGAAATCTTGACCGATCAGGCGTTTGGCACCATGATCCGCTCGCATTGACCGGTGACATGGTCGAGACAGGCGGGTTCAATTAAGCCTTATGGAAAACAAATCACATGCGCTGGCGGCTGGCCTGTTTGTTGTGCTGATGACCGCCTTGCTGGTTTCATTGGCGGTCTGGCTGACGCGGGATACACGCCAACTGCGCAGTTTTGAGTTGGTCGGAGTTGTCAATCTGAGCGGCTTGCAGCCGCAGGCCAGTGTGCGTTACCAGGGGGTGCCCGTGGGCAAGGTGACCGGTATCGGCCTGGATCCGCAAACACGTGGCCAGGTGCTGGTGCGCATTGCGGTTGATGATCTGGCGCCGATCAGCGCACGCACTTATGCCACACTGGGCTACCAGGGTGTGACCGGCCTGGCGTTCATTCAGCTCGATGATGATGTGGCGGTTGGCGGCAGTATGGCATCGCTGGCCATCCCGCCAGCGCTCAGTGACAACAGCCGGATTCCGCTCAGGCCGGGGATGATGAGCCGGTTGACCGACCGTGGCGAGCGCGTGCTGGGCCAGCTCGATCAGGCCAGCCAGCGTCTCAGTGAATTGCTGTCTGAGCAGAATCAGCAAACCATGATGACCACCGTGGGCAATCTGGGCAAGGCTGCTTCCGAGATACAGCAGTTGAGCGCGCAAACCCGCAGCTTGCTGCCAGCCGTGGCGCAAGGGGCTCGCGACAGTCTGGCGACGCTGAAGGCGACCTCGTTGCGGGTTGGTGAAAGCTCGGATGCGGCCCGCGAGTCGGCACGCGCCTTTCAGCGCGTGACCGAGCGCATGGATGCGCCGGGCGGCACGCTGGACCAGTTCGGCCAGGCCGTCGAGGTGTGGGTGGCCACCAATCAAACCCTGCAAAGCGTCACGCTGCCTCGCTTGAACGGGGCCGCCCAGGATCTGGCGCGCAGCACGCGCCAGATCGGTGAACTGGCGCAAACCCTGCACGATACGCCGCAAGCCGTGCTGCTGGGGGCGCCGACGCCGGCACCCGGACCCGGCGAGCCGGGGTTCTCTGCGCCATGAATTCCGACCGCACTGAGCGCCACGCTTCGCTCGCGATGACGGTTTTGCCTGCCATGGCGAACAAGGTGCAGCCATCCATGTTCCCTGATATTGGTATTGGAGCGTCATGAAAAAGTATCTTGTGCAAATGACTCGGGGCTTATGGCTTGCGCTGGTGCTGTTGCTGGTGGGCTGTGCCTCGCAGCAGCCGCAAGGAATGGTCCGGACCTACGACTTCGGGCCTGCTCCCGTGCCAAGCGCTGCTTCCATGGCGCATGCCAGCTTGTACCCAGTTGTTTTATTTGACCCGCAAGCCACGCCGGCTCTGGAGGGCAACGCCATGCTGTATCGCCTCGCTTATGCCGATGCGCAACTGCTCAAATCCTATGCGCTGGCGCGCTGGAGCATGGCGCCAGCGCAGCTGGTCGGCCAGCGGCTGTGCCAGCAACTCAGTATGCAGCGTGCCGTGTTGGTGCCGGGGGAGCTGTTGCCGGAAAGAACGTCACGCCCTGCAGCGTCTGCCACAGCGCCGGTATCGGTACAAGCGCCAGTCCCGACAGCGCCGCTGCTGAACCTGCGTCTGGTGCTGGAAGAATTCAGCCAGGTGTTCGATTCCCCCTCCGACAGCCACGGTTTGTTGCGCCTGCGTGCCACACTGACGCAGCGCGCTTTCGGCAGCGAGACCTTGCTGGCACAGCACAGTTTTGTGGTGCGCCAGCCTGCCCCGTCACCGGATGCGCCGGGCGCCGTGCGCGCCCTGACAGTGGCCAGCGACCAGTTGGCGCTGCAAATGCAGACCTGGCTGGCGCAAGTCGCGCCTGTGCGGCCTTAACGCTGCCCCACGGACACTTTGCCAAAGACCGTTTGCGCCTCGCGCGGCAGGCAGCGCCAGTATTGCGGGCTGGCCTGCACGGTGCCGCCCAACGCCGCTGCGGCTTGCCAGCCCCAGCGCGGCTGGTACAAAAAGGCGCGCGCCAGGGCAATCAGGTCAGCGTCGCCCGCCTGCAAAATGGCCTCGGCCTGCGTCGCCTCAGTGATCAGGCCGACGCTGGTGGTGACCATGCCGGTGGCAGCGCGGATGGCACTGGCAAAAGGCACCTGGTAACCCGCGCCAAGAGCAATTTTTTGCAGTGGCGACACGCCGCCAGACGACACATGGATAAAGTTGCAACCGGCTTGTTTCAGGCGATGGCTGAACTCAAGGCTTTGTGGCAGATCCCAGCCGCCTTCGACCCAGTCGGTGGCCGATAGACGCAGGCCCAGCACGCCGTCGAAGGCCTGGCGCACGGCGTCAAATACTTCCAGCGGAAAGCGCATGCGGTTTTCAAGGCTGCCGCCAAAGGCATCGCGGCGCTGGTTGGCAAATGGCGACAAAAACTGGTGCAACAAATAACCATGGGCGCAATGCAGCTCCACGGCATCGATGCCCATTCTTGCGGCGCGCCGGGCAGCCGCCACAAAGGCCTCACGAATCCCGTTCAGCCCGTCCGCCGAGAGGGCTGAGGGTGGCGTTTCGCCAGGCAAATGTGGCAGGGCAGAGGGGCCAAAGGTTGGCCAGCCGCCCTCTGCGTGTGTCAACAGCTGCCCGCCCCGCCATGGCACGGCGCTGGATGCCTTGCGCCCGGCATGCGCCAGCTGGATGCAAATGGCAGTGTGCGGTGCCAGCGCGCGGGCACGCTGCAGGTAGTTCGATAACGCCGCTTCGGTGCGATCGTCCCACAGCCCCAGACAGTCGGGTGTGATGCGGCCTGCGGGCAGCACTGCGGTGGCCTCGATGGTGAACAGCGCGGCACCACTGTTGAGCAGGTTGCCCCAATGCATCAGGTGCCAGTCGGTGGCGCAGCCGTCTTGCGCCGAGTATTGGCACATGGGGGCCACCACCAGGCGATTGGGTAGTGTCAGGCCGCCACGCGGCGACGGCAGCGAAAGGGGTGAAAACAGCAGGCTCATGGCAGTAGTTGCGTTAAACAGCAGAATCGTTGTCTATTTTCTTGATCAAACCAACGTATTTTGGAAATTGATAAAAATAATTCTTTGAAAACATAAACTTGACGTATCATGCGGCTCGTATTGTCTTTGAAAGACAGTACGTGGTTTGCGGTGAATGTCAGTCTCGCGTCTGCGCTAAGTCTTTGGTTTGTTGATTGCGGTTATGGACTCCATCGCGTTTTGAGTTATTTTCAGGAGTCCTTGATGGGCAACAAGCTTTACGTCGGCAATCTGCCATATTCCTTCCGTGATGATGATCTGCAACAAGCGTTTGCAGCCCACGGTACTGTCACCAGCGCCAAAGTCATGATGGAACGTGACACCGGCCGTTCCAAGGGTTTCGGCTTTGTCGAAATGGCCGATGATGCGCAAGCGCAAACCGCCATTGCAGCCATGAATGGCCAACAGGTTGGTGGCCGTGGCCTCGTGGTCAACGAAGCCCGTCCCATGGAGCCCCGTCCTCCCCGCTCAGGTGGCGGGGGTTACGGTGGTGGCTACGGTGGCGGCCGTTCGGGCGGCGGCTACGGCGGCGGTGCTGGTGGTGGCGGTAACCGCTCGGGTGGCGGCGGCGGTTACGGCGGTGGCCGCGGCAGCTACTAAGCTGATGCCGACAGAAAATGGGGTCCTTCGGGGCCCTTTTTGTTGGTGCAACACCACACTCGTCCTGGCGAACGAAGCGTGTCCATCTATGGCTGTAGGTGGCGTGGCCTGCCCTGCCGCCCTCGCATTGACGGGCTATGAGCCAGACGCGCGCGGTTTGCGTGGCCGGTTGGCAAAAAGGCGGTCAAAGACCGCATTGGGGAGCAGGCGCAGCAACTTGGCCACCACGCCCATTTGCCACGGGATCACGCGGTAGCTGACCCCTGCCGCAATGGCCCGCACCGCCTGTTCGGCAAACACCCCTGGCTGCATCAGGAACGGCATGGTGTACTGGTTGTTCTGAGTCAGTGGCGTATCGATATAGCCCGGGCACAGCGTGACCACCCTGACACCGCTCGGGCGCAGCTCGCCGCGCAGGCTCTCGCAATAGCTGATCACGGCGGCCTTGCTGGCGCAGTAACCGCCATGGCCGGGCAAGCCTCGAATGCCGGCCACGCTGCCAATGCCCACCAGAGTGCCCGAACCTCGCGCCACCATGGGCGCAATGAAAGGGCCAAAAGTGGCTGCAGTTCCGATCACATTGGTGGCCAAAATTCTCGCCATCACAGCCAGATCTTCAGGCACCGAAGAGTCCACGCCGACGCTGATGCCGGCGTTGGCGATCACCACATCGGGCAGCCCTTGCTGCGTGATGCAGGCCTGGGCTACGCTGGCCATCTGCGCGGTGTCGGCAACATCAGCGGCATAAATGGCGTAGCGAGCCGACTCAATTTTGTGGTCATCGAGCCAGGCCTGAATCAATTCGCCACGCCGCGCCACCAAAGCCAGCCGGTAACCCAGGCCGGCGTAATGCAAGGCCATGGCCTGACCAATGCCGGCCGATGCGCCTGTGATCAGTACCAATGGCATCATGGTCTGTCTGGTTTTCAGGGCGTGCTGCCGGGCATGATCCGGCCTTGCACGTTTCCGGTGAGCAGCATGATGCGTTTTTTATGGTCATAGTCCATGCTGTTGGCGGTAAAGCGGTCCAGGCCGTGGCTAAGTTCTACCGGCTGGTCCGAGGTGACGCGTTCAGCGTCGATGAAGGCATGCAAAAACTCGCCCCTGAAAGCCAGCGCGGGTTGTTCTTTTCCGCTGGCGGTGCGCCCGGCCTGGCGCTCCACCAGCGCCTGCCCGTGCAATTTGATTTCTGAAGCTTTGCTGTTGGTGACAGCCAGGCGTGCTTGAGCCGTGGTCAACTGGCCCTGTTCATTGAACGAGCGCACGTGAACCTGGTCAATTTCAATCGTGTCAGCGTCTGGGAAGTGGCGCGCTTCAAGGCCCGTGATTTCATTCTTGAGCTGGCCTAGGGCATCGAAGGTCGTGACTGAAAACTGGCGCATGAAGTAATCGGGCAGGTGTCGAGCGGGCGCTGCCGCATGCGGCGCTTCCAGAGGTGGCGTGCTGCGCACCAGCCAGTAGGTGGCCAGTGCCAGCATCCCCATCAACAACACCGGCAAATACAACGTGAGTTGATCCAACAGGTGTCGCAAGCGGTTCATGGCAAGGTTTCCTGCAACAAGCTGGCATAGCGGCCGCTGGCGACCAGCAACAGGTCGCACAGTTCACGCACCGCCCCGTTGCCCCCGGGCAGCCGCGTCACGTAATCGGCGCGGGCCATCACCTCGGCCTGGGCATTGACGGGCGCGCAGGCGAAAGCGCAGCGGGTCAGCACCGGCAGGTCGGGCCAGTCGTCGCCCATGGCGGCGGCCTGCGCCCAGTCCAGGCCCAGCGCCTTGAGTGTGAGTTCGGCGGCCGGGCGCTTGTCTTCGGTGCCGAAGTGGGCGTGCTCGATGCCCAGCGCCGACAGCCGCAGGCGCAGCGCCTTGCTGTCGCGCCCGGTGATCACCACCGGGGTGATGCCAGCGCGCTGCAGCAGTTTTAGGCCATGGCCGTCGAGCGTGTTGAAGCGCTTGAGGGTTTCTCCGTGCCCGGAGAAATACAGCCCGCCGTCGGTCAGTACCCCGTCAACGTCGAAAAAAACGACGCGCATGCCCTGTGCCTTGAGCAGCAGGTCCGGGGGAAAGTTGAGTGCCGGGGCCATCAGATCACCTTGGCCCGCAGCAGGTCGTTGCTGTTGAGCGCACCGCACAGGTGGCCATCGACGTCGAGCACCAGCACGCTGGTAATGCGCCGTTGCTCCATGAGTTCGACGGCATCCACCGCCAGGGCGTCGCAACGGATGCTGGCGGGGTTCGGGTGCATCACCTGCTGCGCGGTGCTGCTTCGCAAATCAACGCCTTTTTCGATCAGGCGGCGTAAATCGCCGTCGGTAAAAATGCCCTGCAGCTGGCCGCTGGCATCCACCACGGCGGTGGCGCCCAGGCCTTTGGCGCTCATCTCGCGCATCAGTTCGCCAAAGCCGGCCTGCAGCCCGACGCGGGGTACCTGGTCGCCGCTGCGCATCACGTCGCTCACCAATGTGAGCAGTTTGCGTCCCAGGGCGCCACCCGGGTGCGAGCGGGCAAAGTCTTCGGCCTTGAAACCGCGGGCGTCGAGCAGGGCCACGGCCAGCGCGTCACCCAGCGCCAGTTGCGCGGTGGTGCTGGCGGTGGGCGCCAGATTGAGCGGGCAGGCCTCCTTGGCCACGCTGCTGTTCAAAAAATGGTCGGCGTAGCGCGCCAGCGTCGAGTCGGCATGCCCGGTCATGGCCACCAGCGGCGCGCCCAGACGCCTGATCATGGGCAGCACGGCAGTGAGCTCTTCAGACTCGCCGCTGTTGGAAATGGCCAGCACCACGTCCACCGGCTTGATCATGCCGAGGTCGCCATGGCTGGCCTCGGCCGGGTGCACGAACATGGCCGGGGTTCCGGTGGACGACAGCGTGGCGGCGATCTTGCGGCCGATATGGCCACTTTTGCCCATGCCCATGACCACCACGCGCCCCTGCACCGCCAGCATCAGACGCACCACCTGCACAAAGTCAGGACCGATATGCTGCTTGAGGCCGAGCACGGCGCCAGCCTCGATGTCGAGCGTTTCATGCGCCAGCTTCATGGCGCGGCCGTCATCAAAGACTGGGGCGGAGGCGGGCAAAGTTGTCATGGCAGCATTCTATCGGTGCGGCCTCTCGAGCCGGGCTGGCGCTTGGTAGCATCGGGGGGTGAACCCGCTTGACCTGACCCTGCTGTATTTGCTTGCTGCCGTGCTCGGTGTGGTGGCCTGCCGTTACCTGAAACTGCCACCCATGCTGGGCTACCTGGCGGTCGGTGTGGTGATTGGTCCGAACGCGCTGGCGCTGGCCAAAAACGCTGACGGCGTGCGCCATCTGGGCGAATTTGGCGTGGTGTTCCTGATGTTTGTGATCGGGCTGGAATTCAACCTGCCCAAGCTGCGCTCGATGCGCACGCACGTTTTTGGCCTGGGTTTGTTCCAGGTCGCCTTGACCATGCTGGTGACCACGGCGGCCAGCATGGCGTTTGCCATGGTGGCGCCGTCGCATTGGGGCATGGACTGGCGCACCGCGCTGGCCTTGTCCAGCGCGATGGCCATGAGCAGCACCGCCATCGTGGTCAAACTGATGAGCGAGCGGCTGGAAATGGAGACCGAGCATGGCAAGCGCGTCATGGGCGTGCTACTGTTTCAGGACTTGGCAGTGGTGCCGCTGCTGGTGCTGATTCCGGCCTTGAGCGCCTCGCCCGAGCAGATGGTTGAAAACCTGACCTGGGCGCTGCTCAAAGCCACGGCGCTCATTGCCGTGCTGATGGTGGGCGGCCCGCGCATCATGCGCTGGTGGCTGACGCTGGTGGCGCGGCGCAGGAGCGAAGAGCTGTTTGTGCTCAACCTGTTGCTGGTCACGCTGGGGCTGGCCTGGCTGACTGAACTGGCGGGCCTGAGCCTGGCGCTGGGCGCCTTCATTGCCGGCATGCTGATTTCCGAGACCCAGTACAAGCACCAGGTGGAAACCGACATCCGGCCGTTTCACGATGTGCTGTTGGGGCTGTTTTTCATCAGCATCGGCATGATACTGGACTGGCGCCTGGTGCTGGAGCGCTGGCCGCTGGTGCTGTTGCTGGTGACCGTGCCGGTGCTTTACAAGGCGCTGGTGGTCACATTTTTGACTCGCGCCCTGGGGGCGTCCATGGGCGTGGCGCTGCGCACCGGGCTCTATCTGGCGCAGGCCGGCGAGTTCGGCTTTGTGCTGCTAACGCTGGCACAGGGCAACAGACTGGTGCCGCCAGAACTGCTCAACCCGATCCTGGCGGCGATGGTGCTGTCGATGTTGGTCACGCCGTTCATTGTGATGCACAGCAACCAGATCGTGATGAAGCTGGTCAGCAACGAGTGGCTGATGGAGTCGGTGCAAATGACCAGCATTGCGCGCAAGTCGATCAAGGCCAACAAGCACGTCATCATCTGCGGCTATGGCCGCTGCGGCCAGAATCTGGCGCGCATGCTTGACAAGGAATCGATCCCCTACATTGCGCTGGACCTCGACCCCGACCGGGTGCGCCAGGCCGCCGCTGCCGGAGACTCGGTGGTGTTTGGCGACGCCGCCCGCTTGCAGGCGCTGATGGCGGCCGGCCTGGCGCGCGCCAGCGCGGTGGTCATTACCTATCTTGAAACCCACAGCGCGATGAAGGTGCTGGCGCACACCAGGGAACACGCGCCGCAAGTGCCGGTGGTGGTGCGCACCCAGGACGACCACGATCTGGAAGCCTTGCGCCATGCCGGCGCCACCGAGGTGGTGCCTGAGGCCATCGAGGGCTCGCTGATGCTGGCGACCCATGCGCTGGCGCTGGTCGGCGTGCCAACGCGCCGTGTGATTCGCATTGTTCAGGAGCAGCGCGAAGCCCGCTATCAACTGCTGCGTGGCTTCTTTCGCGGTGCCGATGACGGCTCAGTGGATGAATTGCAGCAGGAACGCATGAGTTCGCTCAGCCTGCCGCTGGCGGCCAGGTCGATTGGCCGCACGCTGGCCGATCTGGATCTGCCGGCGCTTGAAGTGCGGCTGGTCAGCCTGCGTCGCAGCAACGGGCAAGCGATGCCCCTGGGCGCGGACCTGGTGCTGATGGCGGGCGACTCGCTGGTGCTGTCGGGCAAGGCCGATGCGCTGGAACAGGCCGAGCGCGCGCTGCTCAAGGGCGGCGTTTGACGCAAAACGTCTCTCAGGCGGGCACAATAAGACTTTCTGACTGTTCTGGAAGACTTATGCTCAATGTCCGTGTCACCGACTACCTGCGTGAGCACATTCGCACCGTGCCAGACTGGCCCGCGCCCGGTGTGCAGTTTCGCGACATCACCCCGCTGCTGTCTGATGCCAAGGTGTTCCGGGTGCTGATCGATGCCTTTGTGCACCGCTACATGGACCCGGCGCGCCGCCCCGGCGTGGTGGCGGGGCTCGATGCACGGGGCTTCATTCTGGGCGCGGTGGTGGCTTATGAGCTGGGCGTGGGCTTTGTACCGATCCGCAAAAAAGGCAAGCTGCCCTTCACCACAGTGGAGGAAACCTATGAGCTCGAGTACGGCAGTGCCAGCGTCGAATTGCACACCGATGCGGTCAAGCCGGGACAGCGCGTGCTGCTGATCGACGACCTGATCGCCACCGGCGGCACCATGATGGCGGGCAAAAAACTGCTGGAAAAACTGGGCGCCGAGGTGATCGAGGGCGCCGCCATTGTCGATTTGCCCGAGCTGGGCGGCTCGGACAAGCTGCGCGCTGGCGGGCTGGCACTGTTCACCCTGGTGGATTTTGCCGGCCACTGAGTTGATGGTGCGCCAGGATGCCAATGAAAGACCATTATTCCGCCCTCGGCCTGCGACCCTCGGCCACGCTGGCCGACATCAAGAAAGCCTACCGCCAGCAGGCGGCACTGCATCACCCCGACCGCAACAGCGCCGCCGATGCCGCGAACCGCTTTCGGCTGGTGCAAACCGCTTACGAGGTGTTGTCTGACCCCGACAAGCGCAAGGCTTATGATGACAATCGCCAGCGCAATCTGCTCGACAACCCGCTCGAGACCGCCCGCGTGATTTGGCAAGCCTACTTCAGTCGCCTTCTTTGACGCCTTATCCCACACCCGAGAACACCATGAGCATGTCCGCTTTTTTCCGTGCGTTGCGCACCTCTTACCAGGCCGAGCTCGACGATCTCACGTTCGACTCGGAGGGCCGCAATGTGCTGCGTCAGCGCCTGCTGGAAAAGCGGGGCCAGATCGCTTTCCTGAAGCAGATGCTGGAACTGAGCCCCGAGATGGTCGCCGTGGTGTTTCATGGCGGCTTTCACTTCGAGCAGCCCGAGGTGATGGAGCAGCTGATCACGCTCGAAGCCGACGAATTCCCCGACTGGAGCAGCCTGGGCGATGCCGTGCAACTGACCCCTTGGGCGCAGGAACTGGCCGATGCCCTGCTGCCGCAGCCGCAGGGTGACTGGTTCATGGTGGTGGCTGCCGCGCTGGAGTATCTTTATCACCGGCCCACGCCGCATCACCATGAAGCCGCGGCGCATGAAGCGCTGTCGCAGGAAGACGAAGGTCTGCATGGCGCGACACACCGCAGCGGCGCCAGTGACGACTTTGACAACGACGACGGGTTCAACCACGACCTTGACCATGAAGAATCCAGCGCGCAGTGGCTGGAAGACCAGGGTTTTGACCGCAAGGAATAGGGCCTGGCAACAGGCACGCACAGCATCATGACACCATCGACACCAGGGGAACCCCACATGCAGCATCTGGCATTGATTGAAAAAACCCAGTCCCTGATCGCCGCCGGCGACATAGTCGGCGCTGAATCGGCACTGGTTGAGCTGGCCGACCGCGAAGGTGACGGCGCGCTGATGGAAGTGTTGCAACAGTTGCCGCCCAAGGATGTGCTGGCGGTGATTCGCGAGTACGATGGGTCGCGCGCCTCGATCATCAACCTGATGCTCACGCCCGAGCAGTTTGCCCGCGCCGTGGTTATCGAAAAACAATACCGCGATCTGACCCGCAGCCATCTGCGCGGCATGATGAACTCGGTCATTTTCCGCGACGGCGCCGACCCAATGGCGTTCCTCAATGCCATCGGTGACCTGGACGGCGGTGCCGAGGCGCTGGCTGATTATTTTGAAGAAAAATGGAGCCGCATCGAGGCTTTTGCCCGCACCGGCACCTTCGATGCCGTCGAGGACGACGGCGACATCCTGTCCGAAGACGATCTGCGCGCCAACGCCTATGCCCGCGCCCGGCTCGAGCAGGACGAAGTGGCCGACTCCGACTGGATGCAGATGGCCTGGCTGCTGCGCTACGAAAACCCTGACCTGTTCATCGAGATGCTGCTGGTGCTGCGCGCCAAGGCACGCGCCTTCGAGCTGGGCCGGGACGAAGAAGAAGTGGCCAGGGACAACGACAAGTTTGAAACCAGTCAAACGGATCGTGGCCAGGCCACCCCCGCCGCCATCGACCCCGACGAAGAATCCGCCATTTGACATGACACGGCCCCAGCCTGCAGCCGGCCAGGGCGTCTCGCTGTTCGACGCGCGGCCCTTCTTTGAAAAAGCCCTGATCCATGGTGTGGAGCATGGCCTCATCGACCAGGCCAAACTGGCGGCTATGGCCGAGGAGGCGCCCAGGGGCATGGTGCAGATTGCGCGCTATTTCGGCAGTGAATACCTGCGCCCCGAGCTTGAGAAAGCGCGTGACCGATTGGTCAACCTGGTCAGCCTGCATCTCCAGGAGGCCAGTGGCGGTGACCTGCGTGTGGCTGCCGGGCTGCTGCGCGACCATTCCCTGCTGTCACGTTCCAAGGCGGGTGCTGACCTGCTCAAGGCGCTGATCGTGATGCCGCAAAACACCCATTTCGGCATGAACGAGCGCGGCGCTTTCAGCGACCGCCACATCCCGCAACTGGCGCGCTGGACACTGGCCAGCCACGCTGACTACCAGGCCGAGTTTCTGGCGCGCCAGCACGCCGTGCAGGTGATCGAGGCCGCGCTCTGGTGCGCCGACCAGCTGGGCCTGTCGGCCGACGACCTGCAGGACGCCGGGCCGGATGCCGAGGCGGTGATCCGCACCGCGCTGCTGCTCAACATGACGCGACGCCAGGAGTTTCCAGATTGGGTCGCCTTTGCGCAAATGATTGCCGGTTTGCGCAAACAGCAGGTCGATGCAGGCAGGTTGACCCTGCCCAAAAACCTGCCCGAGACTTACCGCCCGGTGGTCGAGAGGTTGCGCCAGTCGGTGCTGGCCGACTGGCCCCGCTTGCTCGATGCGCGCCTGTCGCCGCGCAAGCTATTCGACCAGACGCCTGCCTTCATGGGCCGCTATTTCTGGCTGGAAGACCCCTTGAGCGAGGTGAGTCAGCATGACCGAAGCCACTGTGCCGCCTGGGACAAGATCACCCAGGGCCACAGTGACGACGGCAGCGTGCTCACGCTGTGCCTGAGCGTGGCCGTCGGCAGTCCACCGAAAACCCTGCTGACCGACAAAACCGCCGCCGCCCTGGTGCGAAAAATCCGCAAGCACGGCTGGCAGCCCGAACTGGCCCGTGCCTACCTTCAGGCCCACGCGCCCGCACAGCACCTGGACGACTTTCTGAGCCTTTGGCAGGAGTTCGTTCACGCGTCCGAAGCCACCCTGCTGAGCGACCGCGACAGCAAACTTCAGGACGCCCTGGCCTTGCTGCGTCGCGAGTGCAATGTGGCCTAGTGTGCAACACCACACTAGACGCAGTCTGAAAAGCAGGGTGGGTGCCGGGTTAGAATCCACTCGCTGGAAGCGTGGCAGAGTGGTCGATTGCACCGGTCTTGAAAACCGGCAACCCGCAAGGGTTCGTGAGTTCGAATCTCACCGCTTCCGCCAGATTCAACTGATGCATCCTCTTTGCATGTCTTCAATATCTCTTCAAACCATCTTCCATGCCAGCGACTCGCCGGCACCCAGGGGTTTGAGCTCGGCTTC
>JBBINL010000041.1:0-17143 GCA_037443905.1 Burkholderiales bacterium
CGAAGAAGGCTGCTCCAGCGAAGAAGGCTGCTCCAGCGAAGAAGGCTGCTCCAGCGAAGAAGGCTGCTCCAGCCAAGAAAGCTGCTCCAGCCAAGAAGGCCGCTGCCAAACCTGCTGCAAAAAAACCAGCCAAGGCACCGGCTGCGCCCGCAGCAAAGACCAAACTCAACCCTCAGGCAGCCTGGCCCTTTCCTTCTGGTTCAAAACCCTGATCGCTCCTTATGGCCAATGTGCCAGCCCGTTGCCAAAACCGCAACGGGCTTTTTTACGGGTAAAAAACCAGCAAGCGATAGCCCATTGCGCGCGGCAAGGCAGGTTCTGATTGGACCCGTAAATACGCGGTGGCAGACCATTCGCCTCCGGCCGATACCGTCTCGGATGTGACGCCCAGTTCAGCAGGTGTCAACACCCGCCGAATGACAGCCTGATCGGTCAGCTCCGTCAACGTCAACTCAAGCGCCGGCAAGGCCAATACAAGCCGTGTCTTGTTTTGCACAACAAAATGCAACTGATACGTATCCTGGTCCACCTGATGGAAAGTGGCTGAGTCAAGAACAAAAGCCTCAGAGCGCTGCAAAGGCAGGATACGGCAACCCATGACCTCACAAATTGACTGCATGGCCGGCTTCATTTCTGGTTTCAAAGCTGCCAAGTGATTGCGCTCACGGTACACAACCTGCAGCAACAAGCCAAGCAACAACAAGACGCTTGTCACAGCCCACAGCAGGCGCCTCATTTTTTGCCGTGAGTCCGACAAAACATCCGGCGCACGCATGAATGAAACCGCATCCGTGACAGCAATCGCAACAGGGTCGGGTGCCGGGGCATGCTCAAGGGCACTTGTCCTGGTGGCCTCAGGCTCGGAATCAGTACCGGTTTGCAACGCCGTTTCGGTGCTGCTCTCTGCCGAAGGCTTGATCAACAAGGCAGCAGAATCCCAAGGCAGATCATCTTCAGCATGGGTATCGCTCTGGATCTGAAGACACTCATGTTCCGGCGACTTCACAGGCGTTCGTTCACCAGAGGGCAACTGGCGATCTTCAGGGAGCTCAGACTCGGCTTCGCTCAGTTGTTGTGAGGCATCGAAAATCTCGCCACATTGTCCGCAGCGGACCAAACCGGCAGAAATACGCAACTGGTCTGGCACCACTTTGAACCATGTTTGGCAGGCGGGACAGCGTGCGATCAAGCTCATGAAATGATGAACCTTTTCACTTCGTTGTCATTTCGTGTCAGTGTCAACGATTCGCGGTCATCAAAATCCAGCCGTCTTCGGCGTCGGTCACAGTGAGGCTGCAGTAAGGTGCATAGGCCGCCTGGAGTTCTTCTGCCTGGCGCTCCAAAATACCGGCCAGCACCAAGGTCCCGCCGGGAGCCACGCGTGACCACAGCAGGGGCGCCAACACTTTCAAGGGCGTTGCCAGGATATTGGCCAGCACGGTCTGATAAACGCCGCTGGCGCTTTCCGGCAAACCGGCGTGCACAAACACATGGTTGGCCTGCGCGTTCAGCACCGTGGATTCGACCGCTGCAGCGTCAATGTCCACCGCGTCGATGTGCTGGGCACCGAACTTGGCCGCACCAATGGCCAGAATGCCAGAACCACAACCATAGTCAAGCACCCGGTTCAAGGCGCCAGATTCATTCATGCCATGATGGGCAATCCAGCGCAAGCACATGCGCGTGGTGGGATGGGTGCCAGTGCCGAAAGCCAGGCCCGGATCAAGTCGAATGACGGTAATTGCCTGTTCAGGCGGCTCATGCCAGGTGGGCACGATCCAGAAATCAGACGTGATCTCGACCGGTGCAAACTGCGATTGCGTCAAACGCACCCAATCCTGTTCGGGCACTTCCTGCACGCCCAGCAGTTCGCAGTCGGCAAAAAAATCCTGCGCCTGCAACAACGCCAGCGCGTCACCGGCATGTTCACGAGTGTCATACAAGGCCATCACCCTGGAGCGTTGCCAGCCCTCTTTGGGTGGGGGCATGCCTGGCTCACCGAACAGGGCCTGCTCGGCATCTGTCCGGGCATCGGCATCCTCCACGCTGACACACAGGGCATCCAGTGCATCAAGCGCTTCGCTGAGCATCTCAACCTGTGCCTCGGGGCACATCAATCGGAGTTCAAACATCACGGATCAGGCCTAGCGGGCGTGGTCGGCAAGCCAGCCCTCAAGATAATGAATGCTGGTGCCGCCTACCATGAACTTGGCATCCACCATCAATTCACGGTGCAGGGGCACATTGGTGTTGATGCCCTCGATCACGGTCTCACCCAGAGCGGTGCGCATGCGCGCCAAAGCCTGCTCGCGGGTGTCGCCATGCACGATGATCTTGCCAATCATCGAGTCGTAATTGGGTGGCACAAAATAATTGGTGTAAGCATGCGAATCCACCCGCACGCCCGGACCGCCAGGCGGATGCCACATGGTGATGCGACCGGGCGAGGGAATGCATTTGTAGGCGTCCTCGGCATTGAGCCGACACTCAATCGCATGGCCGCGAATCTGGATCTGGCGCTGCGTGAATGGCAGCTTTTCGCCCGCTGCCACCATGATCTGGGTCTTGACAATGTCAATGCCGGTGGTCATCTCGGTCACCGGGTGCTCCACTTGCACCCGTGTGTTCATCTCGATGAAGTAAAAGTCACCGTCCTCGTACAGGAACTCAAATGTGCCGGCTCCCCGGTAGCCAATCTTTTTGCAGGCCGCCACGCAACGATCACCGACGCGCTCGATCAGTTTGCGGGGGATGCCAGGCGCAGGCGCTTCTTCAATGACCTTTTGGTGGCGGCGCTGCATGGAACAATCGCGCTCGCCCAGATACACCGCATTCTTGTATTTGTCCGCCAGAATCTGGATCTCGACGTGGCGCGGATTCTGCAAGAACTTTTCCAGGTAGACCGCAGGGTTGCCAAAGGCGGCACCTGCCTCGTTTTTGGTCATGGCCACTGCATTGATCAGCGCCGCTTCGGTATGCACCACACGCATGCCCCGCCCGCCGCCACCACCCGCCGCCTTGATGATCACCGGATAACCCACCGATTTGGCAATGCGCTTGATCTGCACCGGATCATCCGGCAACTCGCCCTCCGAGCCCGGCACGCATGGCACGCCCGCCTTGAGCATGGCCTGCTTGGCAGACACCTTGTCGCCCATGATGCGGATGGATTCCGGTGTGGGGCCGATGAACTGGAAGCCACTGCGCTCCACGCGCTCGGCAAAATCGGCGTTCTCGCTCAAGAACCCGTAGCCAGGGTGAATGGCTTCGGCATCCGTGACCTCGGCGGCAGAAATAATGGCCGGCATGTTGAGATAACTCAAGGCTGAAGCAGCCGGCCCGATGCAGACCGCTTCTTCCGCCAACTTGATGTACTTGGCATCGCGATCAGCCTCCGAGTACACCATCACCGCCTTGACACCCAGTTCACGGCAGGCACGCTGAATCCGCAAGGCGATTTCACCGCGGTTGGCCACCAGAATTTTTTTAAACATGGAGGGTGCCCGAGCTTATTCGATGATGAACAGAGGTTGGCCGTATTCCACGGCCTGGCCGTTGTCAGCCAGGATTTTGCGGACCGTGCCTGCCTTGTCGGACTCGATTTCATTGAGAATTTTCATGGCCTCTATGATGCACAAGGTGTCCCCCTCCTTGACGACATCGCCAATTTCCACAAAAGCTTTGGCGCCTGGCGAGGCAGAACGGTAAAACGTGCCCACCATGGGTGACTTGACTGTGTGGCCGGTCTCAACCGGTGCAACAGCCACAGCGGGGGATGCCTCAGACACAGCAGCTGACGCAACGACTGGCGCTGGTGCGACCGACTGGCTGACTGGCATGGCGTGTTGAACCATCGCACCGCCACCTTTGACGATGCGGATTTTGCCTTCGGCTTCCGTGATTTCAAGTTCGGAGACGTTTGATTCTGATACCAGATCGATCAAGGTTTTGAGTTTTCTGAGGTCCATGGGAGTCTCCAGCGTAAATAATTAACAACCAACAGAATTTCACTTAAGTTTTGAAGAAAAAACAATAATTTTCATCAAAACAAGCTAACTACGCATTATTTTACATTTTCTTGCCAGTGACATTCAAACTGGCAAACGTTCCCAGGCCCGGAGATCATCCACTGTCAGCTTGCCGATTTTACGTTGCAACACATGGCCAGTCGAACCAAACAACACTGAAAAAGGCAAGGCGCCTTTCAAATTCCCAAGTGATCGACTGAGTTCTATCCCCGGGAAACCGGCCAGCGCGACGGAAAATGACAACGGGGATTGGGCCAGAAAACGCTTCACAGGAGCCGCCTGATCTACCGCTAATCCAAGCACTTGCCAGCTTTTAGCTGTATTTTGAAGAAAAAAATCGTTGATCAGCGGCAATTCTTCAACACAGGGCGGACACCATGTGGCCCAAAAATTCAGCAGCAAGGGCTTCCCACTGAATGAACTCGCCGCCAGCATGACACCATCCAATTGAGCGAACTGCTGCTGCCAAAAATTCTGCTCGGCCTCTGAGAGCGTTTGCGACTGGCGCCTGGAAGTGCGCCAAGCCAGGCCCGCACCCACACCCGCCAGACCCAGACTCGCAACCGCCGCCAGCCAGCCGCGCCGGGATGGGCCCAGCGCGCTCACGCCGACACCTGCGACAACAAACGCCGCACAGCCTGCGCATCGCCCCTTGGTGTTCGCCCTTGGGCGTCCGCCTTGAGCGCACCGCGCACATCATCAAAGTCATAAATCAACAGATGCAAGCCAATCTCCTCATTCAATTCCGCACAAAACGCATGCACGCTCAAGGCTTCTACCGACCTTCCGGTCAAACCCGTGACGCTGCGCGTTACATACTTCACCTGCTGGTCAATCAAGACCATTTCTGCAGATTTGCTGTCATCGCAAAACAAATGCAGGTAAATGTCGGCGTTTCTCGTGGCGGTCCCGTGCCACACCGCGCCGCCAAGATGGGGTCTGAATTGATCCAGTCGCTCCATCCAGACCAGCGCCAATCGTCTCAAAGCCAGTAATTCCTGCGCCTGGGTGTCCGCGCAAAAAACCGCAATGTAATCGCTCACCGCCTTTTCCACCAGATCATTCGATGGCAGCGCACCCCGCCCATGCAACCCCAGTTGCCGGGCTGCACGACGCTTGGCGGCACCGTATTCCAGGCCATCTTCCACCACCCAACGGGCAGCTTGTGTGGCAATTTCATGCAGATCATCAGACATGGCGCTTGCATTTTGCCCTGATTTCGAGGCAACCGGAAAGTCGCGGGAATACGCCCGGCATGGCATGCCGCCTAAAATCAGTGCATGCACATTCACATTCTTGGCATCTGTGGCACCTTCATGGGCGGCCTTGCGGCACTGGCACGCGAAGCGGGCCACAAAGTCACCGGTTGCGATACCGGCGTCTACCCGCCCATGAGTGACCAACTGCGCGCCTTGGGCATTGATCTGATCGAGGGTTTTGAAGCCGATCAAGTGACGCTCAAGCCTGACATGTTTGTCGTGGGCAACGTGGTCAGCCGCGCGCAGCTCAGTGATGGCACGCCTAAGTTTGCGCTGATGGAGGCCATCCTTGACGCAGGCCTGCCTTACACCAGCGGACCGCAGTGGCTGGCCGAGCATGTGCTGCAAGGCCGCCATGTGATCGCCATTGCCGGCACCCACGGAAAAACCACCACCACCGCCATGGCCAGTTGGATTTTGCAGGCGGCAGGTCTTGAACCCGGCTTTCTGGTCGGCGGTGTACCCCTCAACTTCGGTGTCTCGGCCCGCTTGGGCCAAGGCAGGGCCTTCGTCATCGAGGCCGATGAATACGACACCGCCTTTTTTGACAAGCGCAGCAAGTTCGTGCATTACCGGCCACGCACCGCCGTGCTGAACAACCTGGAGTTCGATCACGCTGACATTTTTGACGATCTTGCGGCCATCGAGCGCCAGTTTCATCACTTGATCCGCACGGTGCCAGGCACAGGCGCGCATGGCAGCGGCCGCGTGGTTGTCAATGGCCTCGAGGATAGCCTGGCGCGCGTGCTGCACATGGGCTGCTGGAGCGAGGTGCGCCGCTTTGGCGCAGACGCGAGCGACTTCACGGCGCAGGGCGAAGCGAGCGACTTCGATGTGCTGTATCAAGGCCAACTGGCCGGACACGTGAACTGGTCCTTGACCGGCACCCACAACCAGCTCAACGCGCTGGCCGCCATTGCCGCAGCCGAGCATGTCGGGGTCTCACCGCAGATGGCGGCACAGGCGCTGGGCAGCTTCGAGAACGTCAAGCGCCGCATGGAACTGCGTGGTACCGTCAAAACCACCAGCGGCGACATCACCGTTTACGACGACTTTGCCCATCATCCCACTGCCATCCGCACCACGGTGGACGGCCTGCACCGCACGCTCAAATCGGGTGAACGCATTCTGGCGGTGTTCGAGCCGCGTTCCAACACCATGAAGCTTGGCGTCATGAAGGCGCAACTGCCGTGGAGCCTGGAAAACGCCAACCTCGCTTTTTGCCACAGTGGCGGCCTGGGCTGGGATGCCAGCGAGGCGCTGGCATCCATGGCCGGGCGCGCAAGGGTGGTTGACAACATCGAGACATTGGTGGCGCAGGTCTGCCAGGCGGCCCGTGGCGGCGATCACATTCTCTGCATGAGCAATGGCGGCTTTGGCGGCATCCATGCCAAATTGCTGCAGGCTCTGCAAAGCAAATAGCCGCAAGCAACCGGCAGGTGACATCCAGTGATCCCGACGACCGCTGGATAGCGTGCAACAACACACTAAATGATGGCGAGCAGGTGTGCGAGGCAGTTCGGATGGCTGTGAGGCATTCTTGGCATGGCTGCGGTCACAGAACAGACGCGCAAAATGACCGTAAAGCTGCCGCCAACGCTCAAACAGGTGCGAAGCACCGCCTCATGGACCATCTCGGTTTAACGGCCACGACGCGCCAACACCGCTTGTGACAGCACGTCGAGGCAGGTCAGCGAATCTTCCCAGCCCAGGCACGCGTCAGTGATGCTCCTGCCGTATTCCAGCTTGTCGGTTCTGTCTTTGCCCGGCGTGAATTTCTGCGCACCCGCAGCGAGATGGCTTTCCACCATCACGCCAAACACCTGATGTGAGCCCGCGGCAATCTGGGCGGCAATGTCGCGCGCCACATCAAGCTGCTTTTCATGCTGCTTGTGGCTGTTGGCATGGCTGCAGTCCACCATCAGGGTGGCCGGCAGCCTGGCTTTTTCGAGCTCGGCGCAGGCCGCAGCCACGCTGGCGGCATCATAATTGGGCGCTTTGCCGCCGCGCAAAATCACATGGCAATCCTTGTTTCCGCTGGTTTGCACAATCGCCACCCGGCCGCTTTTGTGCACCGACAAAAAGTGGTGAGCGCCCGCTGCCGCCTGAATGGCGTCGCTGGCAATCCTGATGTTGCCATCGGTGCCGTTCTTGAAACCAATCGGCGCCGACAACCCGGAGGCCAGCTCGCGGTGCACCTGGCTCTCGGTGGTGCGCGCGCCAATGGCACCCCATGAAATCAGATCACCCAGGTACTGGGGCGAAATCACATCCAGAAATTCACTCCCGGCGGGCAGCCCCAGGCGATTGATCTCGATCAGGAGCTGGCGCGCAATGCGCAGACCTTCGTCGATGCGGTACGACTCGTCAAGGTATGGGTCGTTGATCAGGCCTTTCCAGCCCACCGTGGTGCGCGGTTTCTCAAAATACACGCGCATCACGATTTCAAGCGAGCCCGCATATTTATCGCGCTGTTCTTTCAGGCGCCGTGCATACTCGATGGCGGCTACCGGATCATGGATCGAGCACGGGCCAATGATCACCAGCAGTCGGTCGTCTTTGCCGGCCATGATTTGATGGATATTGCGCCGTGTGGTGCTGATCATCTTCTCTACCGGCGTGCCGGCAATCGGGAAGAACCGGATCAAATGCTCAGGAGGGGGAAGCACGGTGATGTCCTTGATGCGTTGGTTATCGGTCTGACCGGTGCGGTCGGTGGCAGGACTCTGCGCAGTGGCGCCCCAGGCATCTTGATCAGCAGCAACAGTGGTTTTGGCAGTCATGAAAAACTTCCTCACAGGATTGAAACGAATACACATAAAAAAAAACCGCCGGGGTGGCCGGCGGTTTTGAAGAATCAGGACGTTTGGATCAGTGACGTTTAGAACTCTCTACCGCCGGCGGCGCTTGAGAACCAAAAGTAACCAAAGCAAAAAGTGACTGACTTCATGGCTTTGAAATGTAGCACAGTTGACCTACGCCGTGCCGCCGACCGTCAGCCCGTCAATGCGCAGGGTCGGTTGCCCCACGCCCACCGGCACGCTCTGGCCTTCCTTGCCACAGGTGCCGACACCGCTGTCGAGCTTCATATCGTTGCCGATCATGCTGACGCGCTTCAAGACTTCCGGGCCGCTACCCACCAGCGTGGCGCCCTTGACCGGATATTGAATCTTGCCGTTTTCAATCCAGTAGGCCTGGCTCGCCGAGAACACGAATTTGCCCGAGGTGATGTCCACCTGGCCACCGCCAAAGTTGGTGGCATACAGCCCCTTTTGGATGCTGGCAACAATCTCTTGCGGCGACTTGTCGCCACCCAGCATGTAGGTGTTGGTCATGCGCGGGATCGGCACATGGGCATAACTCTCGCGTCGCCCGTTGCCGGTTGGCTTGACCCCCATCAATCGGGCGTTCATGGCATCCTGGATGTAGCCTTTGAGTATTCCGTCCTCGATCAGCAAGTTGCGGCCGCTGGCGTTGCCCTCGTCATCGATATTGAGCGAACCGCGCCGGTCGCTGATGGTGCCGTCGTCGAGCACCGTCACTCCCCTGGCGGCCACGCGCTGGCCAATGCGGCCACTGAAAGCACTCGAACCCTTGCGGTTGAAGTCTCCCTCCAGGCCATGACCTATGGCTTCGTGCAACAAAATGCCAGGCCAGCCTGAACCCAGCACCACCGTCATTTCACCGGCCGGGGCCGGGCGCGCTTCCAGATTGGTGAGCGCCGCCGCAACGGCTTCATCCACATACTGCCCGATCAGCGCATCATCAAAATAGGCAAAGCCAAAACGTCCACCACCACCGGCAGAACCGACTTCACGGCGACCATTGTGCTCGGCGATCACCGTCACGCTCAAGCGCACCAGCGGACGCACATCGGCAGCCAGCGTGCCATCGGCACGGGCCACCAGCACCACGTCGTATTCGGCGGCCAGACCACCCATGACCTGCGCCACCCGCGGGTCTTTGGCGCGGGCCAGCAGTTCCACCTTTTCAAGCAGCTTCACCTTGGCGGTGCTGTCCAGGCTGGCAATGGGATCAGTGCCGTTGTAGAGTGAACGCGAAGCGGCTATTTTCTTGCTTGGCAGTTTCAGGCGACCGGTTTGAGCCATTGTCGAGATGGACCGCACGGTCCGGGCAGCATCGAGCAGCGAGGCTTCGGAGATGTCATCGGAATAGGCAAAGGCTGTTTTTTCGCCACTTACCGCGCGCACGCCAACGCCCTGGTCTATGGAAAACGAGCCGGTTTTGACAATGCCCTCCTCCAGGCTCCAGCCCTCCGAACGGGTGTACTGAAAGTACAGATCGGCCTCATCCACCTGGTGCGCCTTGATCTCGGCCAGCGCTCGCGTCAGGTGGGATTCTTTGAGTCCAAAAGGGGTGAGCAGGAGGGCTTTGGCAACGCCCAATCGTTCAAGGGTGGGTTCGCGTGAAATCATCGCGCGATTCTAGGGCTTGGGGTCAGAATGCACATGAGAAGCGGGACTCAACCCCTTGAAGCATGCGGTGAACCACCGCTAGCTGGCGCAATGTTGCGGACAGAGCAAAGTATCAGGACTGCACCAGCCTTTTGGACTTGGCGATCGACATCAAAATGCCCAGGCCCAGGCCCAGCGTGACCATGGCGGTGCCACCGTAGCTGACAAATGGCAAAGGCACACCCACCACCGGCAAAATGCCGCTGACCATGCCCATGTTGACAAACGCGTAACAAAAGAAAATCATCGCCATGGCACCGGCCAGCAGACGCGTGAACAGAGTGGGCGCCTCCAGGGCGATGGCCAGCGCTCGCAGCACCAAAAACGCAAACGCCGCGATCAGCAGCAAATTGCCAAGCAAGCCAAATTCTTCCGAAAATGCGGCAAATATGAAGTCGGTGGTGCGCTCGGGGATGAACTCCAGATGGGTCTGCGTGCCCTGCATGAAGCCCTTGCCCCAAAAGCCGCCGGAGCCGATCGCAATCATGCCCTGAATGATGTGAAAACCCTTGCCCAGGGGGTCACGCCCGGGGTCGAGCAGCGTGCACACGCGCTGCTGCTGGTACTCGCGCAGCAGCGGCCAGCTGACGCCGTCGGCGCAAAGTTCGGGCTCGAACACCACCAGCAGCGTGATGCCCAGCAAACCCAGGATCAGCGGGGGTGCCACCAGCTTCCAGCTCAGACCGGCAAAAAAGATGACCGACAGGCCGGCGGCAAGTACCAGCAAGGAGGTGCCAAGATCGGGCTGCTTCATGATCAGGCCCACGGGCAGCGCCAGCAATAAGCCGGCCACCAGAAAGTCGAGCGGCCGCAATTGGCCTTCACGCTTCTGGAACCACCAGGCCAGCATCAGCGGCATGGCAATCTTGAGGATCTCACTGGGCTGGATGATCATGCCCACATTAAGCCAGCGCCTGGCGCCTTTTTTGGTGACACCGAAAACCGCCACCGCAATCAGCAGCGTGACACCCAGCATATAGATCGGCACCGCCAGGGCCATCAGACGCTGCGGCGGCACCTGTGCCACCACAAACATGATGAAGCCGGCAATCAGCATGTTGCGCGCATGGTCCTCGAAGCGCGTGCCGTGGTCATAACCCGAGGAATACATGGTCAGCAAGCCGGCGCAGACCAGCATGAACACGGCAAATGCCAGCGGCCCGTCAAACCCTGAAATCCAGGGCAGCAGGCGGCGCGACAGCGAAGGGCGTGCAAAAACCAGCGACATGGGGCGCGAGTATCACGGGATTGCATCACCTGGCGCGAACCGCAAGGGGATCGTCACCGGCCCGTCGTTCTCCAGCGCCACCAGCATGTCTGCGGCAAACTCTCCGGTCTGCACCACTGGGTGCAGCAAGCGGGCCCGCGCCACAAAGTGGTCATACAGCCGCCGGCCCTCATCGGTCGCCGCTGCGGCGCCAAAACCGGGCCGGTTGCCGCCCGAAGTATCCGCGGCCAGCGTGAACTGGCTCACCACCAGCAATCCGCCAGCCGTTCCCAAACCGTCCAGATTCTGCACAGAGTGGTTCATCTTGCCTTCTTTGTCGCTGAAGATGCGCAATTTCAGGATTTTGGCCAGCAACTTGTCGCTTTGCACTTCGCTGTCGCCACGCTCGGCGCACAGCAACACCAGCAAGCCAGCGCCAATTTCAGCGATCACCTGACCCGCAACCTCGACACGGGCCTTGCGCACGCGCTGCAACAGGGCCATCATGACCGGGCGGGCCTCAGGGGTTCAAGCCAGTGTGACACGGGCAAATTTGCGTTTGCCCACTTGCAGCACATATGTGCCCGCGCCAAGTTTCAGGCCCTTGTCGCTCACCACATCCGAGTTCACCCGAACACCGCCGCCGTCGATCAGACGATTGCCTTCGCCACTCGAAGCCGCCAGCCCCGCCATTTTGAGCAACGCCGCAATGCCGACTGGTGCCGCACCCGCACCCAGTGGCAGCGCCAACTCGGCAATATCGTCAGGCACGCCACCCTTGCTGCGGTTGATGAAATCCTGCTCGGCGGCATCGGCTGCCGCTCTGGAATGGAACCGGGTGGTGATTTCCTTGGCCAGCGCCACCTTGGCATCCTTGGGATTGCGCCCGGCGGCCACTTCGGCCTTCAGGGTGGCAATGTCAGCCTCAGACTTGAAACTCAGCAGCGTGTACCAGCGCCACATCAAAACGTCCGAGATGCTGAGCACTTTGGCAAACATGGTGTTGGCATCCTCGGAAATGCCAATGTAGTTGCCTTTGCTTTTGGACATTTTCTCGATGCCGTCCAGCCCTTCGAGCAGTGGCATGGTCAGAATGCACTGCGGCTCCTGGCCGTATTCGGCTTGCAGGTGACGACCCACCAGAAGGTTGAATTTCTGGTCGGTGCCGCCGAGTTCGAGGTCGCTCTTGAGCGCCACGCTGTCATAACCCTGCATCAGCGGGTACAAGAACTCGTGCACGCTGATCGGCGTGCCGGCACGAAAACGATCATGGAAGTCATTGCGTTCCATCATGCGCGCCACGGTGTACCTGGCGGCAAGCTGAATCATGCCGCGCGAACCCAGTGCATCGCCCCATTCGCTGTTGTACCGAATCTCGGTCCTGGACGGGTCCAGCACCATGGAGGCCTGGCGGTAATAGGTTTGGGCATTGACCTCGATTTGCTCACGCGTGAGCGGTGGACGCGTGGTGTTGCGCCCGGACGGGTCACCGATCAAAGTGGTGAAATCGCCAATCAAAAAGATCACCGTGTGGCCCAGATCCTGTAACTGGCGCAGCTTGTTGAGCACCACGGTGTGGCCAATGTGGATGTCAGGTGCCGTCGGATCGAGGCCGAGTTTGATGCGAAGCGGTGTGCCGGTGGCCTCGGAGCGCAGCAGTTTTTTCAGCCAGTCGTCCTGTGGAATCAGCTCTTCGCAACCGCGCAATGTGACCGCCATGGCCTCTTTCACACGATCAGAGACAGAAATTTCAGGCGATTGGGCGTGGGTCATAAGGGTTTTTCTGGATGCGGGGAATTGGGCAGGGTTTATACTTCACCGCTGTTTCACAGTGGGATTTTAAGTGGGCAAACCCGCTAAATATTTCTCGACTGTTGCGTCTTTCAGACATGCCCCATTCCAGGATTCTCTTTTGATCAACCAATTTATCGCCAGCAGCCAGGTTTTTTCAGACACGGCTGACCACTGGCTCAAGCAACACCCCAAGCGCATCGCAGCCACTGTGGCTGCTTTGATGCTTACTGCCGGCGGCGGTGCCTACGCCGTTGCCTCGCTGGGTCCGGATGCTGCCGACATCACCGTGCGCAACGTGCTCGAAACAGTGCAACCTCTGGCACTGCCTGACCATACCCAGCACCTTGCCCCGCAGTTTGTGCTCTACCGCACCGAGACCACCCGCGCCAGCGACACGACCGACACTTTGCTCAAACGCCTGGGTGTGGATGATGCTGAAGCGGCCACTTACCTGCGCACTGATGCCAACGCGCAGCAGATGTTGATGGGCCGTGGTGGCCGCCAGGTCAACGCAGAAGCCTTGGCTGATCAGCGCCTGAGCAAGCTCACGGTGCGCTGGAGCACTGACGCCGATGACCAGTTCCAGCGCCTGGTTATCGAACGCAACGCCAGCGGCTTCACCTCCCGCATCGAAGCCGCCCCCTTGCGAGCCAGCAGCCAGCTCGCCAGCGGCACCATCCAGAGCACCTTGTTTGCCGCCACCGATGAAGCCAAGATTCCCGATGCAGTGGCTGTGCAACTGGCCGAGATTTTTTCAGGCGATATCGACTTTCGTCGCGACCTGCGCAAGGGCGACCGCTTCTCGGTGGTCTATGAAACACTCGAAGGCGACGGCGAACCGCTGCGCACCGGGCGCGTGCTCAGCGCCGAATTTGTCAACGCTGGCAAGGCGTTTCAGGCCATGTGGTTCGACGAGCCTGCTGCCGACTCCTCCAACGCAGGCAAGATCGCGGGAGATCCAGGCAAAAAAGGCGGCTATTACACGCTCGATGGCCAAAGCTTGCGCCGTGCCTTCCTGAGTTCCCCGGTCGAGTTTTCGCGTGTGAGCAGTGGCTTTGCCATGCGCTTGCATCCCATCCTGAAACAGATGCGCGCCCATCTGGGCACCGACTTTGCTGCCACAACCGGAACACCCGCACGTACCGTGGGTGATGGCGTGGTGAGCTTTGCCGGAGTCCAAAACGGCTACGGCAACGTTGTCTTCGTCAAGCATCGTGGCAATACCGAAACGGTCTATGCCCATTTGAGCCGATTGCTGGTGCGGCGTGGCGATGTTGTCAGCCAGGGCCAAACCATTGGTCTGGTCGGCGCCACCGGCTGGGCGACTGGCCCGCATCTGCATTTTGAAGTCCGTGACCATGGGGTGCAGCGCGATCCGATGACATTCGCCCGACAAAGCGAGACCATCCCCGTGCCAGCTTCAGCCAAACCTGCATTCGAGCGCATTGCGCAGCAGAACAAAATTGCACTGGCCGCAGCAGCCAGCATGCAAATCATCAGCACACAATAAGTTCGCCCACGGAAACACTGTGGCTGAACTGTTTATCGGCCTGATGTCCGGCACTTCGCTGGACGGTGTCGATGGTGTATTGGCTGATTTCGGCACATCTGCGCTGACGGTGCACGCCCATGCCGGCGCACCACTGCCGCCAGACCTGAAAGCGCAGCTGCTGGCGCTGAACCAGCCCGGAAACAACGAGTTGCATCGCGCAGCCCTGGCCGCCAACGCCTTGATGCGAATCTATGCCGGGGTGGTTCAGCAATTGCTGTCCATGTCTGCGATGTCGCCCGGGCATATCAGGGCCCTTGGCGCCCATGGACAAACGGTGCGCCATCAGCCACACAGGCATGACGCCACAGGCTACACCCTGCAATTGGCCAATCCGGCGCTGCTGGCCGAACTCACCGGCATCGACGTGGTGGCCGACTTCAGGAGCCGCGATGTCGCCGCGGGTGGTCAGGGTGCCCCACTCGTACCCGCCTTTCACCAGGCCGTTTTTGGCAAGGCTGGTGAAACCATCGCCGTGCTCAATCTTGGCGGCATGGCCAATCTGACCGTGCTGGGCCCCAAACTGGACAACGATGTGCTGGGCTTTGATTGCGGCCCAGGCAATGCCTTGATGGATGCCTGGTGCCTGCACCACTGGCACCAGTCTTTCGATGCCAACGGCGCCTGGGCGGCATCAGGGCAAGTGCAACCTGACTTGCTCCAGACTCTGCTTGCAGAGTCCTATTTTGCGTTGCCGCCGCCAAAAAGCACAGGACGGGATCTGTTCAACCCTGACTGGCTCGACCGGCAACTGGAGGCATTTGCCGATGTGGCGCCTGCCGATGTCCAGGCCACATTGACCGAACTGACCGCTACCAGCTGCGCCAGAGACGTGAAAAATTTTGCGTCTGAAAGCAGACAACTCATCGTCTGTGGTGGCGGCGCCTTCAACACGCACTTGCTGGCACGCTTGCAAGCGCTGTTGCCCGACGTTTCAGTGATTCTTTCGGATCACCACGGCTTGCCCGCACAGCAAGTCGAAGCCACAGCCTTTGCCTGGCTGGCGCGCAAGGCCATTCGACGCGAAGCGCTGGCCCTGCAGAACATCACGGGGAGCCGAGGAGCCCGTGTACTGGGCGCCATTTACCCGGCATGAGCCGGGGTCAGCATGGGTCAGGAAAAACTGGAGCCGCAGCCACAGGTGGTGGTGGCGTTGGGGTTCTTGATGACGAACTGCGCTCCTTGCAGGTCCTCTTTGTAATCAATCTCTGCGCCCACCAGATACTGGTAGCTCATGGCATCGATCAACAGTGACACGCCATTTTTGGTCATGGTCGTGTCATCGTCATTGGTGATTTCATCAAACGTGAAACCATACTGGAAGCCCGAGCAACCTCCACCCTGCACGAACACGCGAAGTTTCAGGTCGGGGTTGCCTTCTTCAGCAATCAGATCAGCCACTTTTGCGGCGGCACTGTCGGTGAACAGTATCGGGGCAGGCATTTCGGTTTCAATGTCTTCAGCAACAGCGCTCATGGGTCACTCCTGTAAATTGAATGGTTAATAGTACAGCATTTTCGTCAAGCATTATCGGGTTCTTCATTTGCTGCCTGTTGCATTGTGGGCTTTTCATTCATCTCCCGATGAAATGAGCCTCAGGATGCAAAAAAGCCGCCAGAATTCGCATCCAGGCGGCTGTTGTGGTGCGGTAAAAACGATTAACGCTTGGAGAACTGTTTGCGACGGCGGGCGCCGTGCAAACCGACCTTTTTACGCTCGACCTCGCGGGCATCGCGGGTCACGAAACCGGCCTTGCTCAACTCGGATTTGAGAGACGCGTCGTAATCGATCAAAGCGCGGGTGATGCCGTGCCGCACCGCACCGGCTTGTCCCGACTCACCGCCACCGGCCACATTGACCATGATGTCAAAGGTTTCGGCGTGGTTGGTCAGCATCAAGGGCTGCTTGCAAATCATGATCGAGGTCTCACGGCCAAAGAACTTTTGAATGTCTTTGCCGTTGATGACGATCTGACCGGAGCCTTTTTTCAGGAAAACACGGGCGACGCTCGATTTGCGACGACCGGTACCATTGTTCCATTCACCAATCATTTAGCGCTCCTTAGATTTCCAACACTTTGGGTTGCTGGGCAGTGTGCGGGTGCTCGGCACCACCGTACACCTTGAGCTTCTTGATCATGGCGTAGCCCAGCGGGCCTTTGGGCAGCATGCCCTTGACGGCTTTTTCCAAAGCGCGGCCAGGGTGCGCGGCTTGCATGTCGCGGAAGTTGGTGGAACTGATGCCACCGGGAAAACCGGAGTGGCTGTAATACATTTTGTCGAGCGACTTGGCACCGGTCACACGCAGTTTGGCTGCATTGGTGACGACGATGAAATCGCCGGTATCGACGTGAGGCGTGTAGATGGCCTTGTGTTTGCCGCGCAAACGGAGAGCAACTTCGCTGGCTACTCGTCCGAGGACCTTGTCGGTCGCGTCAATCACAAACCACTCGTGCACGACCTCAGCGGGTTTTGCGCTGAAAGTTGACATGAGATATCTCTTGAAAAGAAGGTTTGCCGGGCTCTTTTCCACGGTCGGCGTTCCTCTGATGGGAATCTCTTAGGTGGGAAGGATGATCTTCGCCGCGGAGCCACAAAGCGCTGCGAAGCCGGGCATTATAGGCGATCCACTCCTATCTGCCCCATTCGTTTTGGAGTGCAGTTCAGGACGGGGTGATGCGCATGCGGTTTTGGACATCGACGCACGAACATGGATTGCAGCGACACCGATTCAACGGCGAACAGCGTCCAGCGCTGTGGCTGGCTTTGGTGGCTTCCGATTTGTGGTACTCCACCATGAGGAAGCCGCCAAAGCCAGCCGCAGCGCGGGTT
>JBBINL010000042.1:0-17108 GCA_037443905.1 Burkholderiales bacterium
AAATGCGATGATGACGGCGGTAGCACATCATTTTTGGGTTGTTCAGACCTTCCTTTGAACCACTTTCCCCGATGAATGAGTGTCACGAGAATAATTTGACCCGGATAATCGCCGTGGTGGTGTTGCCGGTCTGCGCTGCCGATGTGGTCCTTTTCTGGGCCACGCACCGGCTGGCAGCTCAGGGCAGCTAACATCGGTGCCTGGTCCGATCCATCGGGCCATCGCCCTCGGCCTGGAAGAGTCTTCAGATGCCGGGGGGATTCATGAGAACCAATCCCCATGCCGGGCCTTGGTATTTGAAGCAGGAGAATGATTGTGAAAGATCTGGTTTGGAACAACAATGTGATGAGTGTCGGCGTCGATGAGATCGATCAAGATCATCGTAAGCTGATCCATCTCTTCAACATCCTCAACCATTCCATCACTGAACGTGAATCCAAAGAATATCTGGCGGCGACCCTGGAAGAGCTGATCAACTGCACGGTCTGGCATTTCAGTCACGAGGAGCGGTTGATGCTGAAGTACCGTTATCAGGAATATGAAGAGCACAAAGCCGAGCACCAGGAATTGATACAAAGCACCAGGGAACTGCAGCAGGAGATTGTTCAGTCTGACAAGCCCTTCTCGGATGAACATGTCCAATTTCTGGAGCGTTGGCTAACCGTGCACATTCTCACCTCAGACGGGCGACTGGGTTCTTACCTTTCTCATGTGATGTAGGCATCATTGCCTCATATCGCCCGGTGATCTGCGCCGTTTCAAGCTACCAGCAACCAGCGAGTGATCAAATGGGGTCCGACCTGCCAGACTGCACAGCCTGCTCTGGCGCCTGACCCGGACCTCAGCAACGCCCTACATCACCAGGCAACAGGAGAGTTGCTTACCTGCGGTATGGATTGTCTGGCTGGCGATCGTAGCGGTTGTAGGCACCGTCGCCGTCACGATCATGCGGAAATTTGTTCATGACGTGGCCACCGTATGGGCCGCGACGATCCCAATGCTGCCACTTGTAGCGCCGGTCATGGTCATGGCGCTGATAGTAGCCTGGCGCGGGCGTGTAGAACAACCGGGGTTGCACATACACAGGTGCCGGACGAACATACACAGGCGCTGGACGAACATAAACCGGCGCTGGCTGCACGTAGACCGGCGCTGGCTGCACATAAACCGGTGCTGGCTGCACGTAGACGCCCGGAATCTGCACGCCAATGGAAAAAAACACCTCGCTGCGTGCATGTGCCGGTGTCATCAAAGCAAAAACACCCACAACAAGAGCAGCCGTAAACGATTGGGCGGAAAAGAGAGGCTTCATTGAAAACTCCTTGGGTTGGTATGGATGACATCTTGCACCGGCGTGCATGAACGCAAGCTGAACCAGTTCAAGAAAATCCGGAATCAGCGCGCCGCCCCGGAAGACGGACTGACCGTCGTTTCTTGTGCCAGCGTGTCAGTTGGGTTGTTGCTGGCGCCAGACGGTGATGACTATCGACGCGGCCAGCGCTTGCACCAGGGCGATGGTGATCACCGAGCCAGTCCAGGCCCAACGCTCATAGGCCACCCCGGCCCCCCAGCTGCCGGCTGCACCGCCAGCGTAATAACTCATGTAGTACAGGCCGGTGGCCAGGGAACGCCCCTCGCTCACATTTCTGGATATGGCGTTGATGGTGGCAGATTGACACAGAAAGACGCCGCACGCGCACACGGTCAGGCCAATGACCACCAGGGGCAAATTCATCGCCAGCGTCAGCAGCAAGCCGCTTGCGGAAATGGCCAGCCCCGAAAGAAGGGATCGCATGTAGCCAAGGCCGTCGATATGGCGCCCGGCAAGCGGCGTGACCAGCGCACCCACCAGGTATACGGCAAAGATATTGGCCAAGCCGGCGGTTGACAGATTGAACGGAGAAGCCGCCAGGTGCAGGTTGACGTAGGTAAAAGTTCCCACCAGGGAAAACAACACACAAAAGCCCACGGCGCATGACGCCATCAGCCGCTTGTGGTGCAAATGACGCCACAGGGTTGCAAGTGCTGCGCGCACATTTCGGTTGGAAACAAAATGGCGCGAAGGCGGCAGCAGCCACAACACCAGCATGGCACCCAGAAAATTCATGACGGCCAGGGTGACAAAAGCGCCCCGCCAGCCCAACAGATCGCCCAGATGGCCAGTCAGGAAGCGACCGCTGAAACCACCCATGACTGTTCCGCCCACATAGGTGGCGGTCATGCGGGCCACCCCGGCGCCGTCGCGGAATTCTTCGGCAATGTAGGCAATCAGCACCACCACGATGCCCGGCACGGCCAGCCCCTGCAAAAAGCGCAAGGCAATCAGGGTGTCGAGGCTGTGCGCCATGGGAATCAGCGCCGTGGGCAGCGTCACGGCCAACATGGAAAGACATATGATGCCCCTGCGCCCGAAGGCGTCCGAGAGCATCCCCATGATCGGCGAGACCAGCCCGACAGCCAGCACGGTGGCCCCGACCGTCATGCCGGCCTGCAGCGCCGAGGCATGAAAGTCTGCCATCACCATCGGCAAGACAGACTGGATGGAATAAACGTTCAGAAACGCAAAAAAACCGATGACCCAGACAATGGGTTTGGATGCCAGCACGCCGTCACCCAGAAAAAAATGACGAAGGTTGAGGGCAGACATGGCTGAATTCTATGGCCAGGGGTGTGAGGGAGAGTGGCAGTTTTCCTGCTGTTGCAGCTTGCCTCAAGCCTAAAATGGCGCTTGCATGCACACGCCTTTTGCACCCTGCCGTCGACGACCATCCACCCTGACTTTTGTCGTGCGATGGGTCTTTGGCGTCAGCCTGGCCATTACCCTGCAAGCCTGTGCCGTGGTGGCAGTGGCCGATGCGGCGGTCACGGTGGTTGCCACCGGGGTAGACATCACTGCCAAGGCGGTCGGCGCCGTGGCGGATGCCGTGCTCCCGGATTCAGAGGATGACAACTGAGTGATTCAGCGGTAAAGCAACACCGGAATATCACATTCAGCCAGCAAGGATGCGGCAATACTTCCCAGAATGAACTTTCCGACTAGGGATCGGCCATGCGTTCCCATGATGATGAGGTCACAGCCTTCTTCGTTGGCAGTTCGCACAATCGCATCCTGCGGCGTATCGCCCGCTGTTGCGGTGCAGACAGCGGTGATGCCAGCCTCTTTGGCGAGCTGGGCCACGCTGGCCAGCGCGGCTTCAGCGTGCGGACTGGACTGCTCATCGATCGAGGGGATGTAGGTGGCTTCGCTGACGTAAAGACTGGTCACCCTGGCGTCGAGTTTCTTGGCAAGCTGAATTCCGGCCGTCACAGCGCGCAGGGAGAGTTCAGAACCATCGGTGGGCAAAAGAATGTGTTTGTACATGATGTGTGTGGGCGTCATTCAACATGCAAAGTCTACCCTGAAAGCTCCCAGAAGCCAGTGTGGTGTTGCATGCTTGGCTTGGATGGCATGCCAACCTCGCGATTCAGGTGGAAATCAGGCGCTCTGACTTTCAGCCCCGGATGGCGGGGGTTTTGCCGGAGCGGCATACCATTGCTCCCGGGGCACCACCTTGGGCTGTTCGGTATCACCCTCGTAGGCGGGGGTCATGATCTGGACGCCATATTCATTGAAAATGTCGAGGATATGACGATGCAGTTCGGTGTACACCTGATGCATGCCCTGGGCTGTGGCGCAATAGGCGTTGATCTCGTAGGTGACACAAAAGTCGCCAAGCATCTTTTGCATGACAAAGGGTTGCGGTTGCCGCAGCAGATCGGGCGTGCGGGCTGCCGCCTCCAACAGCATCGCCTCCACCTGGCGCCAGGGTGTTTCGTAACCGATGCCAACGGTGGTGTGGAGGATCAGCCCGGCGGTGCCGGACAGGGCGCTGTAGTTGACCACCTCGCCGTCGATGATTTTCGAGTTGGGTATCGCCACGAATTCGTTTTTCAGGCTGCGCAGGTAGGTGACCAAGGTGCTGATCTGCTCAACATTGCCGGTATGCTCGCCGATCCTGACCAGATCACCCACCTTGAAGACCCGGCGGTAAGTCATTGAATAACCGGCAATGACATTGCCGATGATCGAGGAAGACCCCAGCGAAAAAATGACGCCGATGAAGAGCGACACCCCTTTGAAAGCCTGGGAATCCGATCCTGGAATATAGGGGTAGGCAACGATCACCGCAAAGGCAATCAGAAAAGGCCTGGCCAGCCGGTAGGTGGGCATGGCCCAGTCCTGATCGAACCCCTGCAGCACAAAGCTGCCATCGGCCAGACTCTGAAAATAGAGTTTGATCAGCTTCAGCACATAGCGGGTGATCAGGAAAAGTATCAGCAGGAACACCAGGTCAGGAACCATGTCAAGAAACCCCTGCCCCAGGGTACGCAGCGGATCGACCAGCAGCGTGATCAGTTTGTTGGCTAAACCGCGCGTCCACGGAAACAGCACCAGAACACTGCTCAGGTAAATATAGACGGCCGTCAGCACCAGTGCGGTCCAGATCAACTTGATCAGGCCGATCAGAAGCGCCGAAATCTGCTGCGCCCTGAAAATATTGAAGCCCTGAATCTGCACATCGCGGATTCTTTGGTGCATCCGATTCTCAAGTGCCGCACGCAGGCGACGATAGAACCTCACCCCGCCCCATAATGCCAGCCCGAAAACCAGACCGGCGCCCAGTGCGATCGAGGCATGGCGCAGCAGCGTGGCAGGCACGCGATCCTGGCGCCAGATGGTTATGGCCTGGCCGATCCTCTGAACAATGACCAGGGCAAGGGTTTGTCGATCGATTCCCTCCTGGGCAGCATCGGCATCCAGAACCACCAGCAAGGTTTTGGTTCCGCTCAGGATGACACTTCTGGCTTCCTGGGATTCATCCACACGCAGCGCCTGGATCGAAAACGTCGGGTCGGCGGCCAGGGCAACGATCCGGTCGGCAATGTTCTGGGCCCGTTGCCCGGCAGGCAGCACCGAGGTACCACGAACCTTGAAAAGCATCTGGCCATCCACCACGACGAACGCACTCTGCTGCTCCTCCAGGTCACTTGCTTCGACCGTTTTGTCTGCCGGCTCGCCAGCCGCATGTGCGATGACAGAACACCACATCAGGCAGATCATCAGCCACCGAGCCAACGAATGCCGAACCGACGCCTGGAACTTCATGCTTGGGCTTTCAAAATATGTTTTCGTCAGGGACAATGCGCCATCTTGTTGTCAAGGGCGCATCCTTGCCAGCAAGGGCATGGCCATCGGGAAAATTATAGGGATTGACCGGCACAAAATAAGCCCTGACCCTGGGGTCATATTGAAAATACGCACGGCAATTGCCGCATCCCATCCAACACAAACGAAACATTCCAGATGAAATCAGCAAAGACCGGCCTGACGGCCTGGGGTACATGGCTTGCCATGATCTTCTCCCTGGGCGCATGCGGCAGCCCACCACCCGCCATCGCCCCCGTTGCGCCACCGGCACCGTCCGTCGTGGCCGCAGCCAAGCCAAAACCGGTCATCGGCCTGGCGCTGGGCGGTGGTTCGGCCAAGGGTTTTGCCCACATTGGCGTGATCAAGGCGCTGGAGGCGCAAGGCATCGTGCCCGACATTGTCATCGGCACCAGCGCCGGTTCGGTGGTCGGGGCTTTGTACGCATCAGGCAAAACTGGCTTCGAATTGCAGGAGTTGGCCATTCCGTTCGACAAATGGCAGTTCGTCGACTGGGGCCTGCCCAATCGCGGACTCATGAAAGGCGATGCGCTGGCCAAATTCATCAACACGGCGGTGACTGGCCGAACCATCGAAAAATTCCCGAAAAAATTTGGCGCCGTTGCCACTGATCTTCAGTCAGGCGAACCCATCGTGTTTCGTTCGGGTGATGCCGGGACTGCCGTGCTGGCCTCGAGCAGCATTCCGCTGGCATTTCAACCCGTCGGCATCCGTGGGCGCCAGTACGTCGACGGCGGTCTGACCAGCCCGGTGCCGGTCAGATTGGCGCTCCAGATGGGTGCCACTTTCGTGATTGCGGTTGACATTTCCGACAAACCGGCAGACGGCAGTATCAGCAGCACGATGGACGTGGCGTTTCAAACCCTGGCTATCATGGGCCAGATGATTCTCCGCCATGAGCAGCCGATGGCCGATGTCATGATCCGGCCTGACATCTCAAGGCTCGGTTCGGTTGATTTTGAAAACCGTCACCTCGCCATCATGGAGGGTGAAAAAGCGGCAGGGACTGAAATGCAGGCGCTCAAGGACAAACTGGCAAGGTTTGGCGAGCGTGCAACACTGCACTGATCGCGTTACTTCTCTTCGAACAATTGCGTCGCGGGAAAGCCGTCGTCACCGTCTTCTTCGTCAAATTTCGACTTGGGCAAATCGAATTTGGCAGCGGGCACGGCTGTTGCCACTGACACGGCTGCAGCAGCAACAGGTCTGGCCCGTTGGGTCTGATCCGGCGGCGTTGAGTCTGCAGCTGGCGCCCAGAAATCAGCGCCGGGCACCTGGTCGGCGGGATAGCCGCAATCAGGGGCGAATTTCCAGACAATGAGAAAACTGGTGGCGTCAGCCGTGGTGTCAAAAAACTGGATTTCGTTCAACAACTGATTTTGCAGCTCGGGTGCGTAGCGCATCAGCGCGTCGTGCCATTGCAGAATCACCAGCTGGATCAGCGTCTTGTCCGCATCATCCGACCCGGGCATGGGCTCAATTTCGCACCCGATCCAGTGCAATGGAATGCCATAGCGACGCAGCACGCTTTTCAAGGCAAGCCGGATCATTTCAAGCCGGATGTCGTTTTTCTTGGCCTGATCGCTCACGGGTTCAGCGATGCGCTTGGGCTTGATGTCTTTTTTGGATCTGCCAAATAGGAATTCAAACATACAAAAGCACCTCGAAAAAAGTGAAGTCGACCAACATGATCAGTTTAGCCGAGGTTGGTCACGCAACCAAGCCTCCGGTTTGTAAGAAAATGTCGGACAGCAGATCATTGGAAGATCAGCGCTGCGGCAGCCTGAGGCGGAACAAGCCGGGTCTTGATGGGCTCACATACCTGAATTCACCGTCATCTTCTATGGAGGAATCAATCTATGCGTGCTGTTTCCATTTCGTTGCGCTGGCTGTTGCTGTTGCTCACGCTGCCCTTGCTGCAGGCGTGCAGCAGCTATGCGCCACCCAAAGCGTTCGTCGGTCTCAGCCGCGAGGCCCTGGTCGCCCAGATGGGGTCACCCGACATGGAGCGGCCTGCGGATGGCGGCAGCCGGCTCGAGTTTCCGCGTGGGCCCTATGGCCACCATACCTGGTTCGTCTATCTGGATGCAACTGGGCATGCCACCCGCGCCGAGCAGGTTTTGACCGAGCAGAACTTCAACCGGGTCAACGTGGGCATGGCGCAGGAAGAGGTCCGCAAGCTGTTGGGGCGACCCAGCGAGATTCAGGGACTTGGCCGCGCGCGCGGCGAGGTCTGGAGTTACCGCTATGAAAACTATGAATGCAGATGGTTTCAGGTCGAGCTGACCAAGGAGCAGCAGGTGCGCTCGGCCGGCTACGGCGAGCCGCCTGAGTGCCTGCACAACGACAACGACCTTATCCTGTTGTCTGCGCGGTTGTGAGGTTCGCGCCGTCAGCACTGGATTGATGCCTGGTGACAGGCATCGCGCAAGCGACCTCCGGACACGTTGAGCATCGGCCCCACGGTGGTGCGCGCAGCGGCAATATGGGGGCGTTGTATCTGCTACGCTCCAAGCCATGCCTCAACAAGCAACTGACCAAAGCACCGCCATGCCGCCTGGCATGATCGTGTTGCTGCTGTCGCTGCTGCTCGGCCTGCAGCCCATCACCACAGACCTGTATTTGCCTGCGCTGCCAGTGCTCACCGCCGGTTTTGCGGCGCCCATGCAGCAGGCGCAGTTGACGCTGACCGCGCTGCTGCTGGCGTTTGGCGTGTCGCAACTGGTGTGGGGGCCGCTGTCTGACCGCTTTGGCCGAAAACCCGTTTTGCTGCTTGGGCTGGGCGCCTATGTACTGGCGGCCATTGGCAGCACGCTGGCACCAGGCATGGCGGCACTGATTGCGTGGCGCACCGTGCAAGGGGCCGCCATGGGCGCTGCGGTGATGTGCGCACGCGCCATCGTGCGCGACCTGTACCAGCCGCTGAAGGGCGCGCGCGTGATGAGCAAGGGTCTGAGCGGCCTGGGTGTGCTTGCCTTTGTCAGTGCGCCGCTGGGCGGCTTGCTGACCGAGGCATTCAACTGGCGCGCTGCCCTGCTGGCGCTGGCCGTGTTTGGCGCCATCTGTCTGGGCATGATCGCCTGGCGTTTTGAGGAAACCCTGCAGCGCAAAAACCCGTCCGCCCTGCAGGCGGCCACACTGCTGGCCACCTGGAAAAGCATTGTGCGCCACCCCACGTTTCTGGCATTTTCAGCACTGTCAGCGGCGTCTTATGGTGGTCTGTTCACCTTTTTGGCGTCCTCGTCGTTTGTCTTCATGAACGTGCTGGGTCTGAGCAAAACCCAATACGGCGCTCTGATGGCGCTGAACTCGCTGGCCTATATTGGCGGCACCTTTTTGTGCCGCTACGGGCTTGCGCGCCTGGGCCTGCGCCGCACCCTTAAATGGGCAGGTGTACTGACACTGGCCGGGGGCACCTGCATGGCCGGGCTAAGCCTGGCGGGCGTGCAAAATGCCTGGGCCATCATGTTGCCGCAGTTGCTGTTTGTCATCGGCCACGGCATCCACCAGCCCTGCGGCCAGAGCGGCGCGGTGGGGCCGTTCCCGCAGGCGGCAGGCGCGGCGTCGGCCCTGAACGGCTTCTTCATGATGCTCGCCGCCTTTGCCATGGGCAGTTGGCTCGGTGGACACATGGACGGCACTGTGTTGCCGCTCACGCTCGGCGTGTGCTTCTGGAGCGCCCTGATCGCGCTGACCGCCTGGACCCTGGTGCAGAGGTATGGGGAGTCCAGATAATGGGGGTCGGATTCCCATCAAATCCTGACCTGACGCGTTATCTGGCGCTGGCCGGCCCCACGGCTGCGGGCAAAACAGCGGCGGCACTGGCCATTGCACAAGTCTGGCCGGTAGAAATCATCAGTGTCGATTCGGCGCTGGTTTACCACGGCATGGACATTGGCACGGCCAAGCCCACCGCCGCCGAACTGACGCAGGTGCCGCACCACCTGATCGACATCCGCGACCCGCTGCAGGCCTACAGCGCTGCCGAATTTGTGGCCGATGCCGGCAAACTGATGACCGCAATCTCCGCCCGTGGCAAATGGCCGCTGCTGGTGGGCGGCACCATGCTGTATTTCAAGGCGCTGCGCAACGGACTCGACGACATGCCGCGCGCCGACCCCGCCATTCGCGCCACCATCGAGGCGCAGGCGCTGCAGCTCGGCTGGCCCGCCTTGCACGCCGAACTGGCGCAGGTGGACCCGATCAGCGCCACCAGACTGGCCCCGGCTGATTCGCAACGCATCGCCAGGGCGCTGGAGGTCTACCGCATTTCGGGGCAACCACTGTCATCTTTTCAGACCAGACCTTCTGGCCGGATCGAAGCGGCCGTTGATGCGCCTGATAGTCTGCTGATCTCACTGGAGCCACTTGACCGTGCCTGGCTGCACCAGCGCATTGCCCGGCGCTTCGATGCCATGCTGGCCAGCGGCTTTCTGGAGGAGGTCAGGGCCTTGCGGGCGCGCGGCGATCTGCACCCTGATCTGCCGTCCATGCGCTGCGTCGGCTACCGCCAGGCGTGGCAAGCCCTGGACGGCCTGTGGCCCCTGAGCGAGCTGCGCGACAGGGGCATTTTTGCCACGCGCCAGCTCGCCAAAAGACAGATCACCTGGCTGCGTTCCATGTCCGAGCGCCAGGTGGTTGCCTGTGACGCGCCGGATGCGCTGACACAGGTGCTGGCGCTGGCACGGCGCTTCATTGAAAACAAGCCATGAGCCTGATCATTCAAAACCTGAGCAAACGTTATGGTGATGTGCCGGTGTTCAGCCAGGTCTCATTGCGCGTGGCGCCAGGCGAATTTGTCTCCATCGTGGGCGAGTCGGGTGTCGGCAAATCAACGTTACTCAACTGCATGGCAGGGCTCGACAGCTGGAACAGCGGCACAGTGGTGCTCGAAGGCCAGGACCTGGGCGCGCTCGGCGACGAACAACTGGCGCGCCTGCGGCGTAAGAAAACCGGTTTCGTTTTTCAGGCTTTTCATGTGCTGCCTCACCTGAGCGTGGCGCAAAACGTGGCGCTGCCGCTGATGCTGCTGGGCCAGCATGACGACACGCGGGTGCAAGCCATGCTCGATGCCGTGGGCCTGGCTGGTCTGGGCGAACGCCTGCCGCAGCAACTCAGCGGCGGCCAGTTGCAGCGCGTGGCGATTGCCCGCGCGCTGGTGCACCGGCCGATGCTGCTGCTGGCCGACGAACCCACCGGCAACCTCGACCCGGGCACCGCCGCGCGCGTGATGGACGCGCTGGTCACACAAACCCGCCAGCACGGCGCCGCGATGGTGCTGGTGACGCATTCATTGGCGGCAGCGCATCGCGCCGACCGGGTGCTGAACCTGACCGCCACCGGCCTGTTCAGCCACGCCAGCGCCAGCGACGCCGGCGAAGCCAGCCCGGCCGGAGTCTGAAATCGATGCGTATGCAGGTTTTGCTTGATTATTGCGATCCGCACGGCAAAAATCCCGCGCTGCGCTGCGCATTCGAGTCGCCGCAGCAGACGCTGGTGGCGCATCTGCCCGGCCAGGTCAGGCCGCTGCTGGAGAGCGTCGATGCCCTGGCCAGACAAGGCTTCTGGTGCGTGGGTTATGTGCGTTATGAGGCCGCGCCCGCGTTTGACGCGGCGCTGCAAGTGCATGACAGCGAAGGCCCGCTGGCCTGGTTCGGCGTTTATGAAAAAGCCCTGCCATGGCCGGTCGAAGCACCATCGCCACAGGCTGACACCGACACCAGCGTGTTATGGCACAGCGCGCCAGACCGCGCTGATTTTGACGCGGCCATGGCACACATCCACCAGGCCATTGCGGCGGGCGACCTGTACCAGGTCAACCACACCGCGCCGCTACATGGCCATTTTTCGGGTGACGCGCCAACGCTGTTTGCTCGCCTGCAGCGCGCCCAGCCCCAAGGCTACGCGGCCTACATCGACACCGGTTTCGAGCAAGTGCTGTCGGTCTCGCCCGAGCTTTTTTTTGACTGGCGTGACGGCCAGTTGCTGACCCAGCCCATGAAGGGCACCGCGCCGCGTGGCAACAGCACCGAGGAAGATGCCAGCCTGGCCGCAGCACTGGTGGCATCGCCCAAAGAGCGCGCCGAAAACGTGATGATTGTCGATTTGCTGCGCAACGACGTGTCGCGCGTGGCGCGGCCGCATAGCGTCAAGGTGCCGCATCTATTCGCCGTGCAGACGCTGCCCACGGTGTTGCAAATGGTCTCCGACGTGACCGCCGTGACACGCCCTGACACCACACTGTGCGACGTGTTTGGCGCACTGTTTCCATGCGGCTCGATCACCGGCGCGCCCAAGGTGCAGGCCATGCGCATGATCAAGTCGCTGGAGCCCGCGCCGCGCGGCATTTATTGCGGCGCCATCGGTGTGGTGCGCCCCGGCGGCCACGCCACCTTCAACGTGGCGATTCGCACCGTCACTTTGCGCCATGCACGCGCCAGCTGCGGCATTGGCAGCGGCATCACGGCTGATGCCACGGCTGAGGCGGAATGGCAGGAGTGGCGTATCAAGCGCGGCTTTTTGGAGCGCGCCAGCCAGTCGTTCCAGTTGCTCGAAACCATGCGCCTGGAAAATGGTGTTTTTCAGCACCTGGAGGCGCATCTGGCTCGCCTGCAACGGGCAGCAAGGCACTTTGCCTATCCGTTGGATGAAGCGCACATCAGGCAGGTGCTCAATGACATGATCAACGACCAATCGGCATGGCGGATGCGCCTGCTGCTCGACGCCTGGGGTCATGCCCAGGCGCAGGCCTTTGCTCTACCGCCTGCGCCGTCGCCAGTCACACTGCAACTGGCCCATCGAGCCTTTGATGACGCGCACAGCGAGTTCACCCGTTTCAAAACCACGCATCGCGCACATTACGAGGCCTTTGCACCCAGCGACCCTGACGTGTTCGACACCCTGCTTTTCAATGCGGCCGGCGAGCTGACCGAATGCACACGCGGCAACATTGCCCTGCTGCTCGACGGCCGCTGGGTCACGCCGGCGCTGCGCTGCGGGCTGCTCGACGGCATCGGGCGCGAGATGGCCCTCAAAGAAGGCCGTCTGGTGGAAGCCGTGGTGCACATCGACGACTTGCCGCGCGTGCAGGCGCTGGCGTTTGTCAACAGCCTGCGCGGCTGGCTCAAAGCCCGGCTGCTCGCATGATTTTTGCGCCAATCACTCACGAGATTCGAGGTCAAGCCCATGTTCGTCGTCATTTTTCGCGCCAGAGTTCGCAGCACGGACAGTGAATACGCCCAGGTTGCGGCGCGCCTGCGCGAGTTGGCGTTGGACCAGTTCGGCTGCCTTGAATTCACCGCAGTGACCGAAGGCCGGGATGAAATTGCCCTCTCGTACTGGTCTTGCGAGGAACACATTCGGGCCTGGAAGTCGCATTCAGAACATCTGCTGGCGCAGCAACTCGGGCGCGAACGCTGGTACGAGTCCTATGTGGTGCAAGTGGCAGAAATCTCCCGGGAATACCGGCAACACACGACCACGACCAAACGCTTGTCCCCTGAACCGCCGCCGCCCCATGCTTGACCTGCTCAAAACCTTTTCCTGGCAGGAACTCAAACACCACCCGTGGCGCAATGCGGCGGCGGTGGTGGCGGTGATGCTGGGGGTGGCGCTGGCGTTTTCGGTACACCTGATCAATGCCAGCGCGCTCGACGAGTTTTCGCAGGCGGCGCGCTCGGTGGGCGGCCAGCCCGACCTGGAATTGCGCGGCGTGCAGGGTCAGTTTGACGAGGCGATGTTTGCCCGCGTGGCACGGCTGCCAGAAGTGGCGCTGGCCTCACCGGTGCTCGAAGTGGGCACCTACGCCATCACGCCCGAGGGCAAGCGCAGCCTGAAAGTAGTGGGTGTCGACGCCCTGGTGGTGGCGTTGGTGGCACCCGATCTGCTGCCGCTGCCGCACCGGCGGGCTGACCAGGACACGCAAGACCGGTACGCGCTGTTTGCGCCGGGGCAGGTATTTTTGAACCCGGCCGCGCTGGCCATGGTGCCGTCCGGGTCTGGTCTGCAGTTGCAAAGCGGTCTGGAGTTGCAGCCGGTGACCGTGGCAGGCAGTGTGCGTGCCAGCGGCCGGGCCCTGGCGGTGATGGACATCGGGGCTGCGCAAGAGCTGTTTGGCAAGCAAGGGCAATTGAGCCGCATCGACCTGCGCCTGAAGGCAGGGGTCAACCGCGACGACTTTGCAAAAAGCCTGCAAGGCGCGCCCGACTGGCCGGGCAACCTCAGCTTGAGCGTGCCGGGTGACGCGCAGTCGCAAATCAACAACCTCTCGAGAGCCTACCGCGTCAACCTGACGGTGCTGGCTTTCATTGCCCTGTTTACCGGCGCGTTTCTGGTGTTCTCGGTCTTGTCGCTGAGTGTGGCCAAGCGCGCCCAGCAGTTTGCCCTGCTGGGTGTGCTGGGTCTGAGCGGCGGCAAACGCCTCGCTCTGGTGTTGTGGGAATCGCTATTTCTGGGCCTGCTGGGCAGCGTCGCCGGCATTGCCCTGGGCGCCGCGCTGGCAGCGCTGGCGCTAAAAGTGCTGGGTGGCGACCTGGGTGGCGGCTTTTTTGCCGGCACCGCGCCCAGACTGCAGTTCAGCGGCTGGGCCGCGTTGCTCTACTGCGCCATGGGCGTGGCTGCGGCACTGGTGGGCGGATGGTGGCCGGCGCGGTCCGCGCAAGCCCTGCCGCCGGCGCAAACACTCAAGGGGCTGGGCGGCGCGTTGGTCAGCGCCCACAGCCACTGGCTCAGTCTGATACTGATGCTGCTGGGTGCGGCGCTCAGCCTGTCCCCGCCCGTTGGGGGCATTCCGGTGGCGGCCTATTTGTCGGTGGCCTTGCTGCTGGTGGGCGGCATCACCGCCCTGCCCTGGCTGATTGGCCTGCTGCTGGACCGCGTCGCGCCATGGGTGGCGCGCCGTACCCTGGCGCTACTGGCGGTGGCGCGTGCCCGCCACCAGCGCGAAACGGCAGCGGTGGCGGTCAGTGGCGTGGTGGCATCACTCAGTCTGGCGGTGGCGCTCACCGTGATGGTGGCCAGCTTCAGGGAGTCGGTCACGCAGTGGCTCGACCAGGTGCTGCCAGCTGATCTGTATGTGCGCACTGCCGCCAATCTGGGCGCCAGCGACACCGTGTATTTCAGCCCGGAATTCGTTCAGGCGGCCGCCGCCTTGAAGGGGGTCAAGCAGTTGCAGGCGCAACGCGTGGTGTCGCTACTGCTCAAACCCAGCCTGCCACCGGTGGCTCTGATGGCCCGAGTGCTGGATGATCCGGCCAAAACCCTGCCGCTGGTGGGCGCACCGCTGTCAGTGCCCATCGGCCAAGTTGGCATATATGTGAGTGAGGCGGTGGTGGACCTGCATGGCGCTGTGCCAGGTCAGACCTTCGCGCCGCTGGCCAAGGCTTTCATGTCGCTGGCGCAAGCCGGACACAAGCCAGAGGCCAGCTTTTTTGTGGCGGGTGTCTGGCGTGACTACGCGCGCCAGAGCGGCGCCATTGCCATCGACCGGACGATTTTCGAGCGCCTCACCGGCGACCAGCGTGCCAACGACCTGGCACTGTGGCTGAGCGATGCCGCGCAATCGCCCCGCTTGCAACAGGCGCTGCGCGATCTGGCGCAGCAGATGGGAGCCGGTTCCGGCGAACTCATGGAATTTGGCACACCCAGCCAGATCCGCGCGACCTCGCTGCGCATTTTTGACCGCAGCTTTGCCGTCACCTACTGGCTGCAGGCGGTGGCCATTGCGATCGGGCTTTTTGGCGTGGCGGCCAGTTTCAGCGCCCAGGTGCTGGCCCGGCGCAAGGAGTTTGGCCTGCTGGCACATCTGGGCCTGACGCGGCGGCAAATCCTGACGGTGGTTGCCTACGAGGGTGCCGCCTGGACGCTGCTGGGTGCGCTGGCCGGATTGTTGCTGGGACTGGTGGTCTCCAGCGTGCTGGTGCATGTGGTCAACCCGCAAAGCTTTCACTGGACCATGGACCTGATGCTGCCCTGGCTCAAGCTGCTGGCTCTGTGCCTGGCGGTGGTGGCCGCCGGCACATTGACCGCCTGGCTGGCCGCCCAGGCCGCCGCCGGGCAGGACGCTGTGCTGGCCGTCAAGGAGGATTGGTAGCCAAGATGCGCTCCGATGGCTGTGTAGGAGCGGCGCCCTCGCCGCGAAGGCTCTGCGAATTCATTCGCGGCGCGGGCGCCGCTGCTACAACCGGCACGTTTCATCCGGGCCCAATGGCTCGATGGTTTGCATTTGCTGCGTCAGCACGGCCAGCGTGGCCTCCGACGCATCGCTCCCCGCCGCACTGCGCGCCAGGATGCGCTGGCGCAACTGCTCGGGGCTGGCCTGCGGCGCCAGAATACTGAAGCTGGCACCCATCTGCTGCGCCAGCGCACGAAAAGTGTCGCGGTCGGCGCGCTTTAAAAAAGCCGCATCCACCACCACCGACCAACCCGCCTGCAGCAGCATGGCGGCCTGCTCGCGCAAATGGCTGTAGGTGCGCTCATGCGCATTGGCGGCGTAAATTCCGGCACCTACAGCCGAGCCGCTGGCGGCATCGCGCGCCAGCCCATGCAGGCGTTTGCGCTCCACATCAGAGCGCAGGCGCAGCGTGGCCGCCTGCGGATCAGTTTGCAACAGCGCATCAGAAGCAACGGTTTTGCCGCATCCCGACAGGCCGTGGGTGATCACCAGTCGTGGCGTCGGCTGCGCCAGCAGGTGCTCGGTCAGGGCCACATAAGCCTCGACTTCTCCGACGTCGACCTGACTTTGCGCGCAGCGCAGCGCCGCCACCTTGGCCCGCACCATGGCGCGGTAGACCGCGTAAAAGCGCAGCACGCGCGCCGCCTCGTAGTCTCCGCTGCGGCTCAGCACCTCGTCGAGCAGCCAGTCAGCCAGACCCGGCTGCCGGTGCGCGAGCAGGTCGATATAGACAAAGGCAATTTCACTGGCCACGTCCATCCAGCGCAGGTCTTCGTTGAACTCGATGCAGTCGAACAGTTGCACCTGCCCCTTGATCAGCACCATGTTGGCCAGATGCAGATCACCATGGCATTCCCGCACACGGCCAGCCTGCTGGCGCGCCTGCATCAGTGGCGCCAGTTGCGCAAAGCGGGTTTGCGTCCAGTCCAGCAAGGCTGCCAGCCGACTGTGCAAGCGAGCGTCTGGCAACACGCGCAACAAGTCGGTGAAGTTGTCCAGAGCGGGTTGCAGGATGTGCGCCCCCGAGCCAAAACGCGAACCCTCCGGTGCCATCGCAGCGTTCTGGTGAAAGGTCACCAGTGCATCGGCCAGCGCTGAAAGGTGTCGGGCCTGCAACTCACCGCGCGCGCAGACATGGTCCAGACGGGCCGATTCATCAAAACGGTGCATCCTGACAGCGTATTCGATCGGCGCACCCGAACCGTGCCACTGCGGGTCTTGCGGGGTGTTGAAAATGCCGACCACGTCCAGATAGAGATCAGGCGCAAAACGGCGGTTCAGGCGCAACTCGTCCAGGCAATAGTGATGCCGCAAGGCCAGCGTGCTGAAATCCAGAAACGACAGCTTGAGCGGCTTCTTGATCTTGTAGGCAAAGTCCCCGGCCAGCAGCACCCAGGAGATATGGGTTTGCACCAGCTCGACCCGGGCCACACCGTCCGGATAACGCGCTGGATCACACAAAGCGTCAATCAAGGGTGGCAAATCGGCATTCATGGCTGTCATCATGCCAGATTTGATGCCTAATTAGCGCAATTCGGGCATGAAGCTTGCATGACCTAGTAGAAACCAACCCCTGTCTTGGTTTGACCTGACCGTAGAATCAGTTTCTGTTTTCAATAACCCGCCGGAATCCCGGCATTCACCAAGAAAGTTGCTGTATGAAGAAAATCTTGCTAGCTGCCGCCATCAGCGCCTTGTGCGCCAGTGCCTTTGCCCAGGGCAAAGACCTCA
>JBBINL010000043.1:0-7210 GCA_037443905.1 Burkholderiales bacterium
TTGCGCCTAGCCCTGACCAAAAATCCATCGGTTTTAAATGTGCTGTCAAGAGTGAAACACCACACTGTGTGGTGAAATGGACTTACCGTGATCCGTAACGCTTGAGCCACTCGGTCTCCAGCGCCTCGACCCAGCTGGCATGCGGCTCGGCCAGAGTCGCCACGCGCTCGTTCAAGGCGCCGGGCGCGGTCTTGCGCATGGCGGCTTGCAGCGGGGCCGGGATTTTGGTCGTGTCGAGCACCGTGCCGTCGCCCCACACGCTGATGTCGGCCTTGTGCGCTTGCGCCTCGGCTGACAACAGGAAGTTGGCCAGCACCTGGGCTCCGGCCTTCGCCTTGGCATTCACCGGGATCGCCACAAAGTGCACATTGCCGATCGTGCCACCGCTCCAGCCAAAGCTGTAGGCGCTGGGCGGCAACTGCTTGCTGACAATCAGGTTGGCCGCTTCGTTGGGGTTGAAGGTGATCGACATTTTCAACTCGCCATCGGCCAGCATGCGGTGCATTTCTGCGGCGCTGACCGGAAAGGTCTTGCCGTTGCGCCACAACAGAGGGTGCAACTGGTCCAGATAGGCCCATAGCGGCTGCGTGGCGCGCTCGAACGCTGGCTTGGTCACCGCTTGCTGCAGCAATTCAGGCTGTGGCGCCAGCGCCAGCAACAGTTGCTTGACAAACGTGGTGCCATGAAAATCGGGCGGCTTGGGGTAGCTCACGCGCCCCGGGCTGACCTTGGCAAAGGTCAACAGTTCATCCGCCGAGCGCGGTGGTGCCGGCGTTTTGGCGCGGTCGGCAATAAACGTCAGTTGCGCCGTGCCCCACGGCGATTCGTAGCCCTGCGTCGGCACCGAAAAATCATGACGCACCGGCTTGTTCAGGTCCACCAGGCCCCAGTTGGGCAAACTTTCGGCCCACGGGCCAAACAGCAGTCCGCCATCTTTCAGGTTGCGAAAATTTTCGCCATTGACCCACATCAGGTCGATCGAGCCATCGCTCTTGCGACCCGCAGCGAGTTCGGTCTGGACGCGTTTGACGACTTCGGCGGTGTCTGTGACCTTGACGTGCCTGACCTCCACACCGTAGCGCGCTTTCACCTCTTTGGCGGCCCAGGCAATGTAGGCATTGGTCGCATCGCTACCGCCCCAGGCATTGAAGTAAACCGTCTGGCCACTGGCCTCTTTTTCCAGGCTGGACCAGTCCGCGCTGGCGATGTGAGGCACGCCCAGGCTGATGACGATGGCGGCAAGGTTGGCAAATTTCATGGACTAACTCCGTTCGATGGGTTCAAAGCTGGTCTGTCGAGCAGGTGAGCCTGAATCTTACAAGCCCATGTTTTTGCCAATGGGCTCAGGAAAAATGACCTGCCAGGATTTGCAATTCGGCCTGCTGCCGCGCCATTGTCTGCATCGACAGATAATCGGCGACGCGCGAGCGCACATGGCTGATCAATGCGGCATCGCTGTTGTCCTGCGACCAGTCCTGGCCAACCGCGCTGCGACTGCGGGGTCGGCCGGACTCCACCAACCATTTGGCGCACCAGGTCACCGACCATAACCACATCAGTTCCAGCAGTGGCACAAAACTGCGGACATAGTCATTGGCCATGGCACCAGCGCTGGCCATCCAGGTGTCATAGGCAGCGATCACCTGCCCGGTTGACAACGCAAACGACGCGCTCATATCCCAGGTGGTGGAGGTGTACAGCGTGGCATGCGCCAAATCCAGTGGCGGGTAGCTGTAGCGACACTTTTCCAGGTCCACCAGCACCGCTTTGCCGGCTGGCGTGATCAGGAAATTGCCCGGATGCGCGTCGAAGCTGATCAGGCTTGGTGCCAGCTGGTCACAGGCTTGCGCCAGGATGCCGGACACCTCACGCAGGCGCTGACGCAGCAAGCGGCGGATTGACTCGGCAATGCACGGAGCCTCCAGATAGTTCGCCTGCGTTTGCACCAGTGCCAGCATGCCGGCCAGCGGATCGCGGTGACTGAGCAATGGCGCACGCCTTGCTGGCGCGGGCACGGGCAGGACATGCAGGGCGGCCAACGCCTGCATGATGGCTTCGATGTGCGCCGGGCTGTCGGCGGCAACGCCATCAATCTCTTGCACCAGCAGCACGCCCCACGGCAGGCCGGCCGTTGGCAAGATCACCCGTTCAAGCCGGGGCACATGGCCGCATGCTGCGGCACGCTCGAAGCAAGCTGCTTCGTAGCGCAGGTTGTCCAGCGCGCCCAGCGCCATCTGACTCTGCTTGGGAATGCGCGCCAGCAAACCGGTACCCGGCAATCGCACATGCCAATGCGCCAGCCCCTTGTCCGTCAGAAGTTCCAGATCAGGGGAATGACCCAGAACCTTTTCAAGTTGCCTTTTCAGGGCCGATGTCATTGGATTGGCTGGCATGCGCTTGCCTGTGATGGCTGTTGAAATGGATTGAGTCGGATAACGCCGCACATTCTTACCAGCATCAAAGCCCTTGTCGATGACAAAGTTTGCGCAATCTCAAGTCATGCGCATCACCTTGCCTGCAAACTGATGGCACCATGAAATACAAAGACTATTACGAGATTCTGGGCGTGCCGCGCAGCGCCAGCCTGGACGACATCAAAAAAGCCTATCGCAAGCTGGCACGCACCCACCACCCGGATGTGTCCAAGGCGGCGGATGCCGAGGCCCGTTTCAAGGAAATTGGCGAAGCCTATGCCACGCTCAAAGATGCCACCAAGCGCGCCGCCTACGACGAGTTGGGCCACCCGGCTGCCGGCGCCGAATTCCGGCCGCCACCGCAATGGCAGCAGGACTTTGCCACGGGTGGCATGTCGTTTGAAGACCTCGACCTGGCCGATTTGCTGGCCGCCATGGGGCGCGGGCAGCGCGCGGGCTCGCAGCGGTCCATGCCGATCAGGGGCCAGGACTTCGAAACCTCGGTCACCATCCCCCTTGAAGACGCCCGGCGTGGCAGCAGTGTCAACCTGACGCTGGCCGAAAGCACTGGCGAGCGCACGCTGCAGGTCACCATCCCGCCGGGGGCAAGTCAGAACCAGAAGTTGCGCTTGCGCGGCCAAGGCGGCAAGGGCCGCAACGGTGGACCTGACGGCGACATTTATCTGCACATCAAGCTGGCCCCGCACAAAGTGTTCAGGCCCGACCACCACGACCTGTACTTCGACCTGGTGCTGACCCCCTGGGAGGCCGCCCTGGGCGCCGAGCTCGAAGTGCCCACGCTGGAGCAGCCCGTGCTGCTGACCATCCCCCCCGGCACCCGCAACGGGCGCAAGCTGCGCCTTCGCGGGCGCGGCCTGGCGCCGGATCGCAGCGACCTGTATGCCATCGTTCGCATCGACATACCCACCACCCTGTCAGCGCGTGAGCGCGAGTTGATGCAGGAGCTGGCCAAGGTATCGACCTTCAAGCCCAGGGCCGCCTAGGAGAACCCCATGAAGCTAGCCACCATTGAAAGTTTCAGCCTTGACACGATGCAGGTCATCAGCCTGACTGAACTGGCCCAATGCTGCGGCATGAGCCCGGACGAACTGAATGAACTGGTTGACTACAACGCCCTGGCGCCCGTCTCCAGCGGGCCTGAGCGCACCTTCAGCGCCGTCTGGGTGGCGCCCTTGCGCACCGCTTCGAGACTGCGGCTCGACTTTGACCTGGATGTGTTCACCGTGGGCATCCTGCTTGAAAAACTGATCCAGATCGAGCTGCTGGAGCGCCGGGTCGAGTCGCTGCAAGCCCAGCTGCCAAGCCCCATCCGGCAAACCTGAACTTCGCCTCGGGGCGCCCATGATGCCAACAGAATCACCACCACGCCCTCCCCCCGAGGCGCGCTCCTGGCATCAGCGTGAGGTGCACGAACTCGTCACCGAGCACGCGGTCGATCCCGAGCTGGGCCTGCATGCTGGCGAGGTGCAACGGCGCCAGCAAATTCATGGTCCCAACGAGTTGCCAGGCAAGGCACAGCGCAGCCTGCTGGGCATGCTGGCGGCGCAGTTCACCGACTTCATGGTGCTGGTGCTGCTGGCCGCCGCGCTGGTGTCGGGGCTGATTGGCGACCTGGTCGACACCATCGCCATTCTGGTCATCGTGGTGCTCAACGCCCTGATCGGTTTTTTGCAAAGCTGGCGCGCCGACCGTGCCCTGGCCGCGCTGCAGCAACTCGCCGCCGCACGGGCCACGGTGTTGCGCAGCAGCCAGCAACAGGCAGTTCCGGCACGTGAGCTGGTGCCCGGCGACATCGTGCTGCTCGAGGCTGGCAACAAGGTGCCCGCCGACCTGCGCCTGATCCACAGCGCGCAACTGCATGTGGACGAATCGGCGCTGACTGGCGAGTCGGTCACTGTGGCCAAACACACGGCAGCACTGCCCGATGCGCCCGACAGCGCCCTGGGTGACCGCTTCAACATGGCCTTCAAAGGCACCACCGCCACGCTGGGCCGCGGGCGCGGCCTTGTGGTGGCCACCGGCTCAAACACCGAGCTCGGCAAAGTGGCGCAGCTGCTTGACCCCGAAGACCGCAGCACGCCTTTGCAGCGGCGGCTGGCAATTTTCGGCAAGCGCCTGGCGCTGGTGGTGATCGGCATTTGCGTGGTGATTTTTGTCGCCGGCATCTGGCGCGGCGAGCAGGCACTGCTGATGGCGCTCACGGCCATCAGCCTGGCGGTGGCCGCGATTCCTGAGGCGCTGCCCGCCGTGGTGTCGGTGCTGCTGGCGCTGGGCGCGCGGCGCATGGTGGCCGTGAACGCGCTGGTGCGGCGTCTGCCCTCGGTGGAAACGCTGGGCTCGGTCACCACCATCTGCTCGGACAAGACCGGCACGCTGACGCAAAACAGGATGCACGCCGAGATGGTCTGGGCCGCATCGCAGACCTGGCTGCCGGGCGCATCGCCACCCGGGCCGGTGCTGCTGGAAACGCTGCGTGCTGCCGTGCTGTGCAATGACGCCAGCCGCAACAGCGCCACGGCAGCGTCAGACTGGGTGGGCGACCCGACCGAAACCGCTTTGCTCGTGGCCGCACAGGCTGGCGGTCTTGATCAGGCCAAGCTGGCGGCCGATCTGCCCCGCGTGAAAGAGCTGCCGTTTGACTCCGAGCGCATGCGCATGACCACCCTGCACCGCCAACCAGAGGGTTTTGTCGGCTACACCAAAGGCGCGCCCGAAGCGGTGTTGGGCTGTTGTGTGGCCCAATGGTCGAGCGCAGGCACCGAGCCGCTGGACACCGCCGCCGTGATCCACCAGGCCAGTCTGCTGGCCGCGCAGGGTTTGCGCGTGCTGGCACTGGCCCGGCGCGACCATGCCGGCTTGCCAGACTGGCTGGCGCCCGAAAACATCGAGCAGCAATTGCAATTTCTGGGCCTGATAGCGCTGATCGACCCGCCCCGCCCCGAGGCTGCCAAGGCGGTGCGTGACTGCATCAGCGCCGGCATCAGGCCAGTGATGATCACCGGCGACCACCCGGCCACGGCGCGCGCCATTGCCCTGCGCCTGGGCATCGTGGCTGACCCGCAGGCCGAGGTACTGATCGGGCAGGAGCTGGCCATCCTCGACGACGCGGCGCTGCTGCCGCGCGTGCTGCAGGTTCAGGTGTATGCCCGGGTCGATCCGGCGCAAAAAATCCGCATTGTCGAAGCCTTGCAGGCGCAAGGTGAAATCGTGGCCATGACAGGCGATGGTGTCAACGATGCCCCGGCGCTCAAGCGCGCCGACATTGGCGTAGCCATGGGCAAAGGTGGCACCGACGTGGCCCGCGAAGCGGCCAGCATGGTTCTGCTTGACGATAACTTTGCAACCATCGTGGCGGCGGTGCGCGAGGGCAGGCGCATTTACGACAACATCCGCAAGTTTGTGCGCTACACCATGACCAGCAATTCGGGCGAAATCTGGACGCTGTTTCTGGCACCACTGGTTTTTCTGCCGATACCGCTGCTGCCGATTCACATTTTGTGGATCAACCTGGTGACCGACGGCCTGCCTGGTCTGGCCCTGGCGGCCGAGCCGGCCGAGCGTGGCGTGATGCAGCGCCCGCCCCGCCCGCACACCGAGAGCATGTTTGCCGACGGCATGTGGCAGCACATTCTGGGCATTGGCCTGTTGATTGCCGGCCTCTGTCTGGGCGTGCAGGCCTGGGCGCTGGCAACCGGCCATGCCCACTGGCAAACCATGGTCTTCACCGTGCTGACACTGGCCCAAATGGCGCATGTCATGACGATCCGCTCCGAGCGCGACTCGCTGCGTCAAATCGGCCTGCTGAGCAACCGGCCTGTGCTGGGTGCCGTGCTGCTCACCTTTGCGCTGCAAATGGCCACCATTTACGTGCCCTGGCTCAACCCGATATTCAAGACCGAGCCCCTGAGCCTGGCAGAACTGGTGATCTGCCTGGGTGCGGCAGCCCTGGTCGGTGTGGCGGTGGAAATTGAAAAAGCCTGGCGCCGACGCCGAGCTTAAAGCCAGGCGGCGAACGGTTTGGACTGAACCCGCTCCATCGCACTGCACAAACTCAGGCCTCGACCGTCAGCTGGTTGTTCACACTGACCACGCCGGGCGCCGACCAGGCAGCACCTTCCACGGCATTCTTCTCGGCCCAGGAATGCACCTGGCCGCGCAAGGTCACCTCGGCGCCTTCCACCAGAACATCGATGCGGCGGGCTTCGCGGATGGCCTGGCGTGTCAGCGCGTCATGAATCCGCTCACGCAGCTTGATCGGGAGTGGCAAGGTCTTGAGCTGGATGTTGTCCGTGATCCCCACCACACCCTTGAGCGGTCGGACCATGCGCTCCACCGCGCGGCGCTGAAAGTTCCAGTCGAGATCACCCATCAGGGTGACCCAGCCCTTTTCCACCGCCACCTTGACCCGATCCTGCGGCACCGAGGTATTCCAGCTCAGCGCGTGTTCCACAGCCAGGGCAATTTCGGTGTCGCTGCGCTGGTGACTGCCAACGGGAATCACCTCGATCTCCACCGCAATCGCCTTGACCCCACTGACGCGCTCTGCGGCGCGCTTGGCCGCCACCTTTTCGGCGTAAGTGTCAAGGTGTCCGGTCAGGGTCACCACACCATCTTTCACAGTCACACCCACCTTGGTGTCGGAAACAAGCGGGTCCCACAACAACTCGGCCAGCACGTCCTTTTTCAACTCGGCATCGGTCTTCATGGCATCTCCTGGTGAATAGTTCAAACAACTCCCTGCCGCTTGACAGAATAGCCATGCGCCGTGCCAATGC
>JBBINL010000043.1:7310-17102 GCA_037443905.1 Burkholderiales bacterium
AACAGATGTTGGCCAAACCAGTCAGCCGCCTGGCTTGCCACATGCGCCAAGGTGCCGGATTTCTCAAACAGGTGGGTGCCCTTGCTGTCAAATGGTCAATCCCGGATAAACCACGCAAGCATGCGCGATATCAAGACACGACGTGCAAATCAGGTAAAAACTGGTTGACCGCACCACCACCCGGAGCAGCACCATGACCCTTTGCCACCTGGCCCCCAATGCGCTGGCCCTGAGCATTGCCCCTGAAGCCCTCGGCTTCTCTGACACCTCCGAACTGCTGCAGCAGCCGCTGCCCTGGATCGGCCAGGCGCGGGCAGAGACGGCCGCGCGCTTTGGCCTGACCATGGAACAACCTGATTACAACCTGTTTGTGCTGGGCGAAGTCGGCAGCGGGCGATCGTCGCTGCTGCAGCAGCTGATGCGCGAAGTGGCAGCCACCAGGCCCGTGCCACCTGACCTGTGCTACCTGCATAACTTTGATGCCCCTGAAAAGCCGCGCGCACTGCGCATGCCGCCGGGCCAGGGCAAGCTGTTGCGCCAGCTCATGGCACAAATGAGCAAGACGCTGCAAAAAGAGATTCCCCAACGGCTTGATGGTCCAGACTTCAAGGCCGAAACCGCCCACCTTGAAAAAACCTACAGACAGGAAGAATCCGGGGCCTACGCCGAACTCGACGCTTTTGCCGAAGCACACCACTTTGCACTGTACCGGGAAGACGGGCACCTGATCTTTACCCTGATGGACGCCAAAGGCAAGGCCCTGACTGAAAGCGAGGCGCGATCGCTGCCCAAGGAACAACGCGCGCAGGTTGAACAGGCCGAGCAGGAACTGCGCGCAGAAATCGCCCGCTACCTCGACAAAATCCGGCCCATCGAGCGTCTCAAGAACGAGGCTCTGGCGGCACTGCGGCGCCAGACCATCAAACCCCTGCTGGAGCATGAACTGCAGCAGATCCGGATGGAGCTCAAGAAACAGATCAAGGACTCGGTCAAGCTTGGCACCTACCTGGACCGGGTGATGCAGGATGTGCTGGATAACCTGGATGCCTTTCGCGTGGCGGGTGTCGAGGCCGGCAGTGATGAAGAACTGCGCCAGCAGGAGCTGGCCACGGTGCTGGCGCGTTACCGCGTGAATCTGGTGGTTGACAACGAGGGCATGAGCGGCGCGCCGGTGATCATTGAGGACAACCCCTCCTACCACAGTCTGTTTGGCAGCGTCGAATACCAGGCCGAAGAGGATGTGTTGCTCACCGATTTCTCGCGCATCCGGGCCGGCAGCCTGCTCAAGGCGCATGGCGGCTACCTGATGCTGCATGTGCGCGATCTGTTGACCGACGAGCTGGTGTGGGAAAAGTTGCGTCGTTTTTCGCGCACCGGGCGCCTGCAGATTGAAGAACCCGTGCAGATGTTTGCACCCATGGCCACCGTGTCGCTGACGCCGCAGGCGCTCGACATCCATGTCAAGATCGTGCTGATCGGCGCCACCGAAGAGTATTACCTGCTGCAGGAGGCCGACCCCGAGTTTGCCAGGCGCTTTCGCGTCAAGGTGGACTTTGCCGAGAGTTTTGTCGCCAATGCGCAAACCTATTCGGCCTCAAGCGTGTTTGTGGCCCACACCTGCCAGCGCCTGGGCCTGCCCCACTTCACGGCCGCCGCGGTGGCGCATCTGCTCGAAGACGCGCACCGCGAGGTGGACGATCAGACGCGCCAGAGCGCCACCTTTGCCCGCATGGAAGCGCTGGTGATGGAGGCGGCCGCGGTCTGCCACACCCGTGCCGGCGCACGGGTGCAAGGCGATGATGTGAGCGCCGCGCTGCAGGCGCGCCGACTGCGCCACGACTACCCTGATCAACGGCTGCAGGAAACCATCACCGACGGTGACCGGCTGATCAGCCTGCAAGGCGAGAAAACCGGCCAGATCAACGGCCTGACCCAGATCGACCTGGGCGACTACCGTTTCGGCTTTCCGGTGCGGGTCACGGCGCGCACCTCGGCCGGAGTGGACGGGCTGGTGAACGTCGAGCGCGAGGTGGCGCTCTCCGGCCCGATCCACGACAAGGGCGTGCTCATTTTGCACAGCTACCTGTCCACCCTGTTTGCCGCCCAGGCGCCGCTGGCGCTCGACGCCACACTGGTGTTCGAGCAGGAGTACCACGGTATCGAGGGCGACTCGGCCTCGTGCGCCGAGTTGTATGCCCTGCTGTCGTGCCTGTCCGGGCTGCCGCTCAAGCAAGGCATCGCCGTCACCGGGGCTGTCAACCAGCACGGCGAGGTGCTGCCGGTGGGCGGGATCAACGAAAAAATCGAGGGTTTTTTCCGGATCTGCGACACGGCTGGACTCACCGGTGAGCAGGGGGTGCTCATCCCCCAGCGCAACCGGCGCCACCTGATGTTGAACAGTGAGGTGGCGCAGGCGGTGGCGCAGGGCCGCTTTCATGTGTACACCGCCGAGCATGTGAGCGAAGGCATTGAATTGCTGACCGGTGTGGTTAGCGGCCTGCCGGGCACGGCCAGCGGCTATGCAAGCAACACGGTGCTGGGCCGCGCCCAGAAAACCCTGCAGGCCTACCGCCAGGCATGTCAACTGGCGGACTTACCCATGCCAAGACGCAAACGTGGGCATTAGTGCAACACCACACTAGCTGCCTGCCGGACTTTCGGCATCGAAGCGACATGCGGCCCCAGCGAAGACAGTGTTGGGGCATTTGCCGCCGATTAACCCGTAGTGGCCTGCGGATTCAGTGCCAGCTCCTTCTTGGGGCCCGGCACTTTTTGCCGTGCCAGCAGGGTGTACATGGTGGGCACCACGATCACCGTGAGCAGGGTGCCCAGGCTCATGCCGCCCACGATCACCCAGCCTATTTGCTGGCGGCTTTCAGCGCCGGCGCCACTGGCCATGGCCAATGGCACGGCGCCCAGCACCATGGCGCCGGTGGTCATCAGGATCGGGCGCAGGCGCTGCATGGCGGACTGCTGAATGGCGCCCAGCGTGTCCAGGCCCTGCTCGCGCAACTGGTTGGCAAATTCAACAATCAGAATGCCGTGCTTGGTGATCAGCCCCACCAGCGTGATCAGGCCGATCTGGCTGAACACATTGAGCGTGCCGCCCGACAATTTGAGTGCGAGCAGCGCGCCCGCCATCGACAGCGGCACGCTAAAGAGAATCACAAACGGGTCGACAAAGCTCTCGAACTGCGCCGCCAGCACCAGAAAGATGAACAACAGCGCCAGCGCAAACACCAGCGTGAGCGAATCCGACGACCTCTTGAACTCCCGGCTGATGCCGTTCAGACCGGTGGCGTAACCGGGCTTGAGCACTTGTTGTGCCGTGGCTTGCATGAAATCCAGCGCCTCGCCGACCGAATAGCTCGCTGTCAGGTTGGCGGTGATGGTGGCCGATCGGCGCTGGCCAAAGTGATTGAGCTCGCGCGGCACCACCACCTCCCGAATGCTCACCAGCGCCGACAGGGGCACCAGCGCAGTGCCCTTGCCGCGAACAAAGATTTTTTCAATGTCATCGGGCGTGTCGCGGCCCGAGGCGGTGGTTTGCACTATCACGTCGTACTGCTCGCCACCGCGCTTGTAGCGCGTGACCTTGCGCCCGCCCAGCATGGTCTCGATGGCGCGCGCGACACCATCCACATTGACGCCCAGGTCGGCCGCGCGTTCACGGTTCACTTCCAGCTTGATCTCGGGCTTGTTCAGGCGCAAATCCGTGTCCACCTGGACAAAACCGGGGTTTTTGGCCAGCTCGTCCTGGAAGGCGCGCAAGGTTTGCGCCAGTTGCTCATAACTCTCCGAGGTGATGATGACAAACTCGATTGGCTGGCTGCGAAACCCCTGGCCCAGCGAAGGCGGCGTGATCGGGGTGGCGCTGACGCCCGCCAGCCGCTCAAAGGCCGGGTTCATCTGGCGCGCCATCTGCAGCGTGGTGCGCTGGCGCTCATCCCACGGTCGGGCCCTGAAAAAAACGTTGGCTTGCGCGACGGTGGGGTTGCCCACCGTGGCAAAGATGCGGTCGAATTCGGGATAGTCCTCGGCAATGCGCTCGACAGCGCGCACATAGCGGTCGGTATAGGCCAGGGTGGCCCCGTCTGGCGCATTGACGCGCGCCAGCACCACGCCCCGGTCTTCCAGCGGCGCCAGCTCACGCTTGATGTCGCCCAGCACCCACCATGAGACCGCGCCACTGGCCAGCATGACCAACAGCACCAGGGCACGCCTGCTGAGCGACCAGGCCAGCACACGGCCATAAGCGCGGGTGACACGATTGAGCAGTGCATCCATGTGCGCGTCGAACCAGGTGGGTTTCGGGTTGTGCCTGAGCAGCAACGACGACATCATCGGCGACAACGTCAGCGCCACCACGCCAGAAACCAGCACCGCACCGGCCAGCGCCAGCGCGAATTCGCTGAACAGGCGCCCGGTGCGCCCCGGCGAAAAAGCCAGCGGCGCATACACCGCGACCAGCGTCATGGTCATGGCCACGATGGCAAAGCCGACCTCGCGCGCGCCCTTGATCGCCGCCTGGAAAGGCGCCATGCCTTGCTCGATGTGGCGGTAGATGTTTTCCAGCATCACGATGGCGTCATCCACCACCAGGCCGATGGCCAGCACCAGCGCCAGCAGGGTCAGCGTGTTGATGCTGAAGCCCGCCAGCGCCATCATGGCAAAGGTGCCGATCAACGACACCGGAATGGTGACCAGCGGAATCAGCGACGCGCGCAGCGTGCGCAAGAAGACAAAAATCACCAGCGCCACCAGCACCACCGCCTCGATGATGGTGGTGAACACAGCCTTGATGGATTGGTCGATGAACACCGAGTTGTCGTTGGCCACCTCGATTTGCACGCCGGCTGGCAGGTCACGGCGCAGTTTGTCAAGCAGTGCGCGCACGCCCCTGGACAAATCCAGCGGGTTGGCGGTGCTTTGCCGCACCACCCCCACGCCCACCGCGTCGCGACCATTGAGTCGCACAAAAGAACGCTCATCCACCGGCGCCTCCTGCACGCTGGCGACATCACCAATGCGGATCGGTTGCCCCGCAACGGTGCGGATCACCACCTGGGCGAATTCCTGCGTCCGTTGCAGGTCGGTCGCAGCCGTCACGTTGAACTCGCGCTGCTGGCTCTCGATGCGCCCGGCGGGCACCTCCAGGTTGGCACGGCGCAGCGCATCCTCGAGGTCTTGCACGGTCAGCTGGTAGGCCGCCAGCTTGCCCGGGTCGACCCAGATGCGCATGGCAAATTTGCGTTCACCGTAAATGTTCACCTCGGCGGCGCCTGGTGCCGTTTGCAGCACCGGTTTGACCAGCGTGTTGGCCATTTCGGAGAGCTGCAGGGCGTTGTGGGTGTCTGAACTCAGTGCCAGAAAAATCACCGGGAACGATTCGGCCTCGACCTTGGCGATGACCGGCTCGTCAATGCCCTGCGGCAGGCGCTGGCGCACCCGCGTCACTTTGTCACGCACATCGGCCGCTGCCGCATCGGCATCGCGGCTCAGGGCAAAGCGCACGCTGATCTGGCTGCGCTCCTGGCGGCTGGCCGAGGTGATGACATCCACCCCTTCAATACCCGACAGCGAGTCCTCCAGCACTTTGGTCACCTGGGTTTCCATGACCTCGCTGGAAGCGCCAGCAAAGGTGGTGGTGACCGACACCACAGGCTCGTCGATCCTGGGGTACTCGCGCACCGTCAAACCCTTGAAGGAGACCGCGCCGACCAACACGATCAGCAAGGACAGCACGGTGGCAAAGACCGGACGGCGGATGGCGGTTTCTGCCAGTTGCATGCTGCGCTCCCGGTCTCAAAGGCTGGCCGCTGATGCCGCGGGCCGGGCTGCTTGCGCCTTGCCTGCTGCGCTGCGTGACGCATCGACCACGCGCAGCGCGGAGCCATCCTGCTGCAGCCGCTGCTGACCGGCCACCACCACGATGTCGCCCGGCGCCACACCCGCGACAATTTCAACCTTGCCCAAGCGGCGCACACCCAGGCTGACCTCTTGCCGCTGAGAAACAAATTTGACATCTTCAGGAAGTTTGACAGCAGCATCTGCTGCCACCACCTTGATGACGTATTGCTTGCCGCCCTGCGGCACGATGGCTTGCTCGGGCACCACCAGCGCCGCCTCGTTGACCGAGAACACCGTGGTCACGCGGGCAAACATGCCCGAGCGCAAGGGCACACCTGATTCGGCGCGAGACAGCCGCGCGCGCACGCCGACCGAGCGACCCTCAACGTCGAGCAGCGGCTCGATGGCCTCAACTACGGCCTGGAGTGGGTGCCCTGGCAAGGCATCGAGCGTCACTTCAACGGGCTGACCTGGCTTGACCCTTGCGCCATGGCGTTCGGGCAGACGGAAGTCCACCAGCATCTGGCGCGTGTCTTCCAAAGCCACCAGGTCGGCGCCATCCTTGACGTAATCGCCCACGTTCACCAGCCGGATGCCCGCCGTGCCGTCGAAAGGGGCGCGCACCGCCATGCGGTTGAGCCGCGCCTGCGCCAAAGCCAGCTGGGCCTGTGCCACTTTCAGATTGGCCGCGCTGGCGTCAAGCGCCTGCTGCGCCAGAAATTGCTCGGCCACCAGTTCCCGGGTGCGCTTGAAGCTGGCCTCGGCAATGGCCAGCTGGGCCTGCATCTGCTGGACTTCGGCGCGCTGCAACTGGTCGTCGAACTGCACCAGGATTTGCCCCTGGCGCACCGGGCCACCGTCCTTGAAATTGAGCGCGCTGATGCGCCCGACCAGCTCCGGGTGCAGCATCACGCTATGGCGGGCGCGCAAACTGCCCACCGACTGTGCATCGTCGCGCAGGGTTTGCAGCTCGACCCGGGCCACTTCCACGCCCACAACCCGCGACGCACTTTGGCCCCGCTTGCCAGTCGCTGCACTGGCGGCGTCGGTGACGGGCGTGGGCGCCTGGGGGCGCGATTGCAACCACCAGGCCGCGCCGCCGGCCAGCGCAATGCCCACCACAGCGACCGCCCCGAAAGAAAATCTGGATGCCATCAAATGTTTTCCTGTTCATGCCGTCAAGTCATCGACCGCGCTACTGTAGCCGCAGCGGGCCCTCCTTGCAGAACGGGGCCAGGCGCCTGGCCCGACTTGCCGTGCAGGCCGGCGGGTGGCTGTCAGTGCTGCGCCAGCGCAAGCTCGACACCCAGGTTGGCCAGCTCGTCGGCGCGCTCGTTGCCGGGGTGGCCATTGTGGCCGCGCACCCAGCGCCACTCGATCTGGTGCTGGCTGTCATTGACCAGGGCGTCCAGCCGCTGCCACAAATCCATATTCTTCACCGGGGCTTTTCCGGCGGTTTTCCAGCCGCGCGCTTTCCAGCCCGGCAGCCATTCGGTCATGCCCTTGAGCACATACTGGCTGTCCACATGCAACCTGACCTTGCAGGGGCGTTTGAGTGCGCTCAGCGCCTCGATCACCGCCATCATTTCCATGCGGTTGTTGGTGGTGCCCAGTTCACCGCCAAACAGCTCGCGCTGGGCATCGGCAGACTGCAGCAGCGCGCCCCAGCCACCCGGACCCGGGTTGCCCTTGCAGGCGCCATCGGTGTAGATGTCAATCGTGTTCAAACCCTAAACCTCATCTTCTGTTTTTGAAAAGTCTGCCGGACAGCGCGGTGGGAACCTGCGCTGTTGGCCACGGAAACGGGCGCGTTCGCCAGAATTCTTGGCGCACTCCAGGCCGGGTTGAGCAGCGTCATGCCACGCACCCGCTTGACCGCGATCAGACCATAGACGGCGCCAAAAAATGGCCACCAGCGCGCGCCTGCCTTGTCCATCCAGGCAAAGCGATGCAACCAGGAAAGGTTGCTCATGGCCGGCCGGTAGCAGCCGAAGTGCCCGGCCTGGATCTCGAAACTGAGCAGGCGCAGCCAGTCACGGCAACGCAGGTAGCTGATGAACTCGCCGTTCTGCGGCAAAAACAGCCGGTTCACGCCCAGGCGCTGGTACAGGCGCGCGCGTTGCTGGCGAAAACCCCACAAGCTCATGGGATTGAAGCCGCAGATCACCACCCGCCCATCGGGCACCAGCACCCGGGCAACTTCACTCAAGGCCGTATGCGGATCAGCCGTGAGCTCCAGGGCGTGCGGCAGCACCACCAGGTCGAGGCTGCTGGCCGGGAAAGGCAGCGCTGCAAAGTCGGTGACAACAGTGGCTTTTGGATGCGGTGTCTCGTTGGCCAGCCAGCGGTGCGGCATGCGGTTGGTGGCCAGCGCATCGAGCTCGGGCAAGCCCAGTTGAAGTGCATGAAAGCCAAACACATCGGCTACCGCAAGCGCCATGAACGAACGCTCCCAGTCCAGCAGATAAGCCCCGGGTGCCGTCTCCATCCATTCGTGCAAACCTATAATTTGTTGAGCCATGAAATTAATTCCAATACCTGCTTTCGACGACAACTACATCTGGATGTTGCACGACGGACGTCGGGCGTTGGTGGTGGACCCAGGAGATGCCGATCCGGTGCTGGCTGCATTGCAACAAGGCGGTTTGGCACTGGAGGCGATTCTAGTCACGCACCACCATGGCGACCACACTGGCGGGGTCGATACCCTGCGCCAAGGCACCGGGGCTCACGTCTACGGACCGGCCGGCGAACGCATGCCCGAGCCGCTGCAACGGCTGGGCGACGGCGCCATCTTCACGGCACTCGGGCTGCGCTTCGAAGTGCTGCTGGTGCCCGGACACACCGCCGGACATATCGCCTACGTTGGCCAGCCAGACGGCGAAGACCCGATTTTGTTTTGCGGTGACACCCTGTTCAGCGCCGGATGCGGGCGTTTGTTCGAAGGCACGCCGGCGCAAATGCTGGCGTCGCTGTCGCGTCTGGCCGCGCTGCCCGATGCCACCCGCGTGTGCTGCGCTCACGAATACACCTTGGGCGGCCTGCGCTTTGCCCGCGCCGTTGAGCCGGACAATGCCGACTTGCAGGCCTACCAGGCACGCGCCCAGGCGCTGCGCCAGCAGCAGTTGCCGACGCTGCCATCCACCATCGGTCTTGAAAAAGCCGTGAATCCTTTTTTACGCACCCATTTGCCCGGCGTGGCCCACGCGGTGCGGCAGAAGGCGCCCAGCGCGCATGACCCCGTCAGCGTGTTTGCCGCCCTGCGAACCTGGAAAGACAGATTTTGAAACAGTTGATATATGCGCTGGTTTTGCTGCCAGCACTTTGGCTGGCGGGTTGTTCGACCACCCTCCCTGGGTCTGGTGATGCCGCAACAACCAGTTCAGCCCCATCCACCGACAGCGCAGCCACTGCGGCCGACAGCGCCGCGCCGATCTATCCGGGCGCAGGACTCAAACCCCTGTCGACCGACCCCTTGAATTCTCGCAGCGTGCATGCACTGCAGGCACCGGCCGATTTGTGGGACCGGGTACGCCGCGGCTTTGCCATGCCCGACCTCGACAACGACCTGGTGCGCGAGCGCGAGCTCTGGTACAGCAGCCGGCCCGACTACGTGGCGCGCATGACCGAGCGCGGCAGCAAATACCTGTTTTACATCGTCGAGGAACTGGAGCGGCGCGACATGCCCAGCGAACTGGCGCTGCTGCCCTTTATCGAGAGCGCCTTCAATCCGCAGGCGGTCTCCAGCGCCAAGGCGGCCGGCATGTGGCAGTTCATGCCCGCCACCGGCAAGTACTTTGATCTCAAGCAGAACATGTTCCGTGACGACCGCCGCGACGTGATCGAATCGACCCGCGCTGCGCTCGATTACATGCAAAAGCTTTATGGCATGTTTGGCGACTGGCATCTGGCGCTGGCCGCCTACAACTGGGGCGAAGGCAG
>JBBINL010000044.1:0-17017 GCA_037443905.1 Burkholderiales bacterium
TGCGATGATGACGGCGGTAGCACATCATTTTTGGGTTGTTCAGACCTTCCTTAGACATCGGAAGTCCCTGCTTCCAAAGAGTTTTCTCGGCATCTATCTGCAGCACCTCCACCCAAGAGTTTCTTTCATCATCCGGGGCGTCGCATGGATTCATGCCAGTTAGTCGAGTTTGAACTCGTCTTTTACTTTTTTACTCATGGCTGTACGGAACTTCGCCTTAAGCAGCTTCAATTCGGACTCCAGTGCCGAAAATATCTTGTTAGCGTCTTCTTCCGAATACGCGTAATTATTTGGATTCGACAAATTGCCAATCAAGCGCAACATCTGCGTGGTCTTCGTAACACGGCTCTGCGCCAACTCCACAAAGCGACTGCGCTTGTTTCGCATAACAAGTCCTCAGAGTATATTCACTACAAAACGTAAATGTAGCACACCATTAAACAAATTAGTCAACATAAATTGAAAGATAACTCTTATTCATCCCTATAGCGTGGGGGCGCATCTTGGCTCGGAGCTTGGCAGCAGGGCGGGTGAATTTGGGGGTGGATTCGACGTTCATGGTGAAGTGAGTTTAGTGTTAGTCACAGAGGTTGTGCCACAAGGCCCTCTGCCATATCTTCTGTGGCCACCACCGAACCAAGGCAGAACCACCGCTGTTCCCTGCCGACCGCTTTCAGCTGGCCAGTCGTGTCCCATGTCGATACACTGCTGCGAAGCCAAGCGGGCTAGCGCGAGCCCATAAAGACGAAAACCCCAAGCATTTGCACACTTGGGGTTTGAATCATTTGGCTCCTCGACCTGGGCTCGAACCAGGGACCTACGGATTAACAGTCCGGCGCTCTACCGACTGAGCTATCGAGGAACAAGCCCTGAATTATAGGGTGATTTTTTTGCTCATTTGGCTGGGTGCTGGCTAATTTTTAAAAAAACTGCGCACGTCCATCGGGTTAGCGTTAACGCAGTGGCCAGGGGGACTCGGTCATAATTTGCCGCTTAGTCACAGCGTCTGACATCATGCCCCGAACTATCCAGCAACTTTTCGACCTCACCGGCCAGACGGCCGTGATTACCGGCGGCTCGCGCGGGCTGGGGTTGCAAATGGCGCATGCGCTGGGCGAGGCGGGGGCGCGCATCATGCTGAGCGCGCGCAAGGCCGACGAGCTCGAGGTGGCTTGTGCCGAGCTGCAGGACAGCGGCATTGACGCGCGCTGGGTGGCAGCGGATTGCGCGGCAGAGGCCGACCTGCAAAAGCTGGTCTCCGAGACACTGCAACGCATGGGTGATGTCGACATTCTGGTGAACAACGCCGGTGCAACCTGGGGTGCGCCCGCGCAAGACCACCCGGTGGCCGCCTGGGACAAGGTGATGGCCCTGAATGTGCGCGGTTATTTTTTGCTGAGCCAGCTGGTCGGCCGCAACAGCATGATCGGGCGTGGCGGGCGCATCATCAACGTGGCCTCGATTGCCGGATTGGGTGGCAATCCGCCTGCCTTGACCACGCTGGCCTACAACACCAGCAAGGGCGCAGTGATCAACTTCACGCGCGCACTGGCATGCGAGTGGGGTCAGTACGGCATCAACGTCAACGCCATTTGCCCGGGCGTTTTCCCGAGCAAAATGACCGCCGGCACCATCGCCGCGCTGGGCGCCGACAAACTGGCGCAGAGCGCGCCACTGCGGCGCCTGGGCGATGATGAAGACCTCAAAGGCGTCACGCTGTTGTTGGCCAGCGCGGCGGGCAAGCACATTACCGGCCAGTGGCTGGCAGTGGACGGCGGTGTCAGCGCGATGGTTGGGGGCTGAATGCGCACGAATTTGCCCACCACCGACTTTGGCATTGAAATTCCGTTCGTCAGGCACCTGGGCTTTGTGCTCACGGTGTGCGAGGGCGGCTCGTCAGAGATTACCTACGAGCCCCGGCACGAGCATCTGAACTCTTACAGTGTGGTGCATGGCGGCGCGGTGATGACGCTGCTGGATGTGACCATGGCCATGGCGGCACGCAGCGACCTGAAAGACATGGGCGTGGTCACCATCGAGATGAAAACCAGCTTCATGCAGCCTTCGCGCGGGCATCTCACGGCCAGAGGCTGCCTGCTGCACCGCACCGCCACGCTGGCGTTTACCGAAGCGACAGTGTTCGATGCCCATGGCAAGCCATGTGCCCATGCCACCGGCACCTTCAAATACATCAGGCGCCTGCCTACCGGGCCCAAAACCTCGCATCCGCTGAATGCGCCCGAGATGCCTTTGAATCGATAGAAAGAATTCGCGTCATGCCTGAATTGATCCTGCACCACTACCCGATGTCGCCGTTTTCGGAAAAAGTCCGCGCGGTGCTGGGCTTTAAAAAACTGGCCTGGCAGTCCGTGACCATCCCCGAGATCATGCCCAAACCCGACTTGCTGGCGCTCACCGGCGGCTACCGCAAAACGCCGGTGCTGCAAATAGGCGCCGACATTTATTGCGACACAGCGCTGATTTGCGAGGTGCTGGAGCACCTGCAGCCAGCGCCCACGCTGTTTCCCGAGGGCCAGAAGGGCCTGGCCCGCATCCTTGCGCAGTGGGCCGACAGCACGCTGTTCTGGGCGGCCATGGGCTACAACCTGCAAAAAACCGGCATGGCCGCCCTGTTTGCCGGCGTATCCGCGGAGGCGGTCAAGGCCTTTGCCGCCGACCGCTCAGCCATGGCGCAGGGCATGACACGGCCTCGCCCGCCCGATGCCACGAGCGCCTACAAGTCGTATTTGCGGCGGCTGGCCGACATGCTGGACTGGCACGACTTTTTGCTGGGGGATGCGCCCTGCATCGCCGACTTTGCTGCATACCACCCGCTGTGGTTCACCGCCACCCAGGTGCCCGTCATGGCGGATATTTTGCAGGCCACACCGGTGGTAATGGGCTGGATGGACCGTATGGCGGCTCTGGGACATGGCCGGAAGAGCCGCATCAGCGCTGCGCAGGCCATCGCGGTCTGCGCCGGTGCACCAGCGACCAAGGTTCAAGCCGATGCCTTTTTCCAGGACGATCACGGCATTGCACTGGGCAGCCGGGTCAGCATCAGTGCCGAGAGCTTTGGTGCCGAGCCCACCGTGGGTGAACTGGTGGCCGCCAGCCGCACGCGCTACACCCTGCGCCGGGTCGATCCGCGCGCTGGCGTGGTGCGGGTGCACTTTCCGCGCGTCGGCTACGCGCTCAGGCAGGAGCAGGCAGCATGACATTCAAGCTTTGGTCGGTGGGTGCATTGGGTTCGAGCAAGTCTGGCCTGCCGGTGTGGCGCCTGATGTCGTTCGAGGACCTGCGCGTGGGCGAGTTGTACGAGGTATTGCGCCTGCGCAGCGAAGTCTTCGTGGTGGAGCAGCAGTGCCTCTACCAGGACATGGATGGCGCTGACCGTGAGGCCATGCACTTGCTGGGGGTGCAGGGTCATGAGTTGAAGGCATATGCCCGCTGCTTTGCGCCGGGTGTCAAGTTTGCTGAAGCCAGCATCGGGCGCGTTTGCACGCGCCAAAGCGCCCGTGGCACGGGCTTGGGACACACTTTGATGGAGCAGGCTGTGGCCGCCATCAGGCAGGTCTGGGGGCCGCAGGCGATTCGCATCGGCGCGCAGGCGCACCTGGTCGGGTTTTATGGCCGGCATGGCTTCATGGATGTTGGCAAACCCTACGTGGAAGACGGCATCCCGCATCTTGAAATGCTGCTCGCAGCCTGACCCATGCAAAAAATCATCAGCCAGATCGCGCAGGAAATCAGGGTGCAGGAGCGCCAGGTGACGGCTGCCGTGGAACTGCTCGACGGCGGGGCCACCGTGCCCTTTATTGCCCGCTACCGCAAGGAGGCGACCGGCGGCCTCGACGACATTCAGCTGCGCGAACTCGAAGCGCGCCTGGGCTACCTGCGCGAGTTGCGCGAGCGCTTGCACACGGTGATCAACGCGATTGAAGAGCAGGGAAAATTGACGCCAGCGCTGCTGGCCGCACTGCACGCGGCAAGCACCAAGCAGGAACTCGAAGACCTGTATCAGCCGTTCAAACTCAAACGCCGAACCAAGGGCCAGCTGGCGCGTGAGGCCGGTCTGGAGCCGCTGGCCGACGCGTTGTTTGCCAACCCGGAACTGGTGCCGGCCGATGTAGCGCAGGCCTACGTGATTGCGCAGCGCCCGGTGGCCGGGGGCGAAGACAGGCAGCCCGACTTTTCCAGCGTGCCAGCCGTGCTCGACGGCGTGCGCGACCTGTTGAGCGAACGCTGGGCCGAGACTGCGGCGCTGGTGCAGGATCTGCGCGAGTGGCTCTGGTCTGAAGGGCTGCTGCAATCCAGGCTGATGGCTGGCATGGACGAGAACCATGCCGATGTGGCCAGATTCCGCGACTATATTGACTATGACGAGCCCATCAGCCGTGTGCCCTCGCACCGGGCGCTGGCGGTTTTTCGGGGCCGAAGCCTTGAGATTCTGGATGTCAGGCTGGTCGCGCCTGAGCCCGCCCACGCTGGCGTTTGCTGCAATCCGCAACCGACAGATTCACCCAGGCCCAGGGCAACACCGGCCGTCTCGCTGGCCGAGGGCCGTATTGCCCTCGCATTGGGCTGGCGTCATCAGGGGCGCCCGGCCGACGATCTGATCCGCAAATGCGTGGCCTGGACCTGGCGCGTCAAGCTCAGCCTGTCCATCGAGCGTGACCTTTTCACCAGGCTGCGAGAGGAGGCTGAACGCGTTGCCATCAAGGTCTTTGCCGACAACCTGCGCGACCTGCTGCTGGCCGCACCGGCCGGGCCGCGTGTGGTGCTGGGGCTCGATCCCGGCATCCGCACCGGCGTCAAGGCGGCAGTGGTCGATGCCACCGGCAAACTGGTTGACACCGCCACGGTGTATCCGCACGAGCCGCGCAAGGACTGGGACGGCGCGCTGCATGCTCTGGCGCAATTGTGCGAAAAACACGGCGTCAACCTGATCGCCATTGGCAACGGCACCGCCAGCCGCGAGACCGACAGGCTGGCCGCTGAGCTGATCAAACGCATGGCCACATCCACTGGGTGCCTGATCGAAAAAGTGGTGGTCAGCGAGGCGGGTGCGTCGGTGTATTCAGCCAGCGAATTTGCCAGTCAGGAAATGCCCGACGTGGACGTGAGTCTGCGTGGTGCCGCCAGCATTGCCCGGCGCCTGCAGGACCCGCTGGCCGAACTTGTGAAGATCGACCCCAGGAGCATCGGCGTGGGCCAGTACCAGCACGATGTGAACCAGGGCGAACTTGCCAAAGCGCTCGATGCGGTGGTGGAAGACTGCGTCAATTCGGTCGGGGTGGACCTCAACATGGCCAGTGTGCCGCTGCTGAGCCGGGTTTCGGGCCTGAGCGCCAGCGTGGCCAAGGCGGTGGTGCGCTGGCGCGAGGCACATGGCGCTTTTGCCAGCCGGCAGGAACTGTTCAAGGTCACCGGCCTGGGCCCCAAGGCGTTTGAGCAGAGCGCGGGTTTTCTGCGCATTCGCGGCGGCGCCAACCCGCTGGACATGACCGGCGTGCACCCCGAAACCTACCCGGTGGTCGAGCAGATCATCGCCCGAACCGGCAAGCCGGTGACCGAGCTGAGGGGTCGCGCCGACATACTCAAGTCGCTGCACCCCGAGCTGTTTGCCAATGAAAAATTCGGTGTCATCACGTTCAGGGATATTCTGCTCGAGCTGGAAAAACCGGGGCGCGACCCGCGCCCGGACTTCAAGGTGGCGCGTTTCAACGACGGCGTGGAAGACATCCGTGACCTGAAGGAGGGCATGGTGCTGGAGGGCACGGTGAGCAACGTCGCTGCCTTTGGCGCCTTCATCGACCTGGGTGTGCACCAGGACGGGCTGGTGCATGTGAGTCAGCTGAGCCACAAGTTTGTCACTGACGCGCGTGAAATCGTCAAAACCGGCGACATCGTCAAAGTGCGGGTGGTCGAGGTGGACCTGGCGCGCAAACGCATTGCTCTCACCATGAAACTGGGCGCATCACCGGCAGAGCGTCGTGGCACTGCAGGCGACAACCGCTTCCAGGCCGCCAGGCCGCAACAGCGCGGACGCAATGGCCGCCCGGCCTATGGCAGCAGCTCGGGGCAGGGCGAGCATGCGCCACAATCGAATGCCATGACGTCTGCATTTGCCAAACTCAAGGGCCTGGGGAATTGAGCACGATGGAACTGGCTGACTTGCTGGCCCATCCCCAGCCGCTTCCCGGCAGCCCGCGCGTGCTGGCGTTGCTGTTGACCGAGCTGAACCAGACCCGGCCCGATTTGCGCCGCATCGACCAGTTCATCAAGGCCGATCCGGTGATGAGCCTGCGCGTGCTGCAGGCTGCCAACACGTCCTTTTTCAGACTGAGCGGGCAGGTCTGCAGTGTCGCGCAGGCACTGGCGCTGCTGCGCCTCGATCATGTGCAAAGCCTGGTTAGCCAGGCGCTGGCCCAACCCCCTTTCAAGGGTGGCGCCGGACTGCCCCTGCCGCAGTTCTGGAGCTACAGCCTGGATTGCGCGCGCGTGGCGCGCTCGCTGGCGGGGCTGCTCCAGCAAAACCAGCAGGCGGCCTATTCGGCCGCTCTGTTGCATGCGCTGGGTGAGCTGCTCATGCGCTCGGCCCTGCCGCAGGCGCAGGCATTGGACAACAGTTGCCCGCCGCTGGATTTCAGGCGCGCGCGGGCTGAGCGCCAGCGCTTTGGGTTTTGTTACACCGAGCTCAGTGCGGTCATGGTCAGCCAGGCGCGCCTGCCGCAAGTGGTTTGCGATGCGCTGGCCAATGCCCATGCCCCGTTTGAAAGCGATGCCTGCGAGCCGCTGGCGGGGGTGCTCTACCTGGCCCAGTGGCGTTCCCGCGCCAAACAGATGGGCCTGCAGGAGAACGCCCTGACGGTCACCTTCCCTTTGCTGGAGGCTGAAATGCTGGGACTCGACATCGACATGGTGCTGCAGCAAGACCCCATCGACTGGTCGCGCCAGCTGGCCGGGAGCGCGCTGACAACGCCCCAATCATGATCGACCATGATGCGCTCGCCTGCCATCAACGCCGACGCGCATCCTGCTACGACCGGGCCAGGCTTTGCCCTGGCCCATGGCTTGATGCCAGCGCTGCTGGGCGTGTTGCTGGGTAACGCCTTGCAATTGCAGCAGGCGGCGCTGATGCCAGCCAGCGACTACCTTCTTGGCGTGCTGTCGGGCCTGCTGATGCTGGCCTTGAGCCTGCGCGTGCCATGGCCCGCCCTGCGCTGGTGGCTGCTCGGTGCAGCGTTTGGCATGCTGGCTTTTGCCAGCACTGGCTGGCGCGCCCAGGTGTACAGCAGCCACGCCCTGGACCCGGCGCTGGAAGGGCGCGACATTGACGTGACCGGGGTGGTGTCCGCCATGCCGCAGCATTTCGAGGGTGGCGTGCGTTTTCAGCTCGATCTGGAAAGTGCCAGCCTGGACGGGCAGCCACTGCGCTTGCCACCACGGCTTGCGCTGAGCTGGTATGCCAATGACCAGGCCCGTGGCGAAGGGCCGGGCGAGCTGATGGGTGAAATGCAACGACTGCCGGCACCGCTGCAGGCGGGTGAGCGCTGGCAGATGACGGTGCGCCTGAAAGCGCCTCACGGTGCCGTCAACCCCTATGGCTATGACTATGAGTTGTGGCAATGGGTGCAGGGTGTTCAGGCCACCGGCTATGTGCGCGACGGCCCGCGTGACCCGCAGCCCAGATTGCTTGAATTGACCTGGCAGCACCCGGTGCAGTGGGCGCGCGGCCAGGTACGCGATCAGATTTTGCTGCGTCTTGCTGATTCACAGGTTGACGGTCTGATCGCTGCGCTGGTGGCGGGTGACCAGGCCGCCATCGACCGCACCGACTGGGATGTTTTCAGGGCCACCGGCGTGGCGCATCTGATGAGCATTTCGGGCCTGCACATCACCATGTTCGCCTGGGCTGCGGCGTTGGTGCTGGGCTGGCTGTGGCGGCGCTCGGCCTGGCTGTGTCTGCACCTGCCAGCACCAAGCGCCGGCCTGCTCGGCGGCATGGCACTGGCCACGACCTATGCACTATTCAGTGGCTGGGGCGTGCCCGCGCAGCGCACTGTGCTGATGCTGGCCACCGTGAGCACCTTGCGGCTGCTGGGCGTGCGCTGGCCCTGGCCGCAGGTTTGGCTGCTGGCTTGCGCAGTGGTGGTGGCGGTGGATCCGTGGGCGCTGCTGCAAGCCGGTTTCTGGCTGAGTTTTGTCGCCGTGGGTGTGCTGTTTGCCACCGATAGCGTTGTTTTCAGCGCCAATGGCCCGGCTGTCAAGGGACGGTTTTTCACCCTGATGCGCGAGCAGTGGATGATCACGCTGGCGCTCACGCCCCTGAGTTTGCTGCTGTTTGGCCAGGTCTCACTGGTCGGCTTGCTGGCCAATGCGCTGGCGATTCCGTGGGTCACGCTGCTGGTCACCCCGCTGGCCTTGCTGGGTGTGCTGCTGCACCCGCTATGGGATCTGGCCGCACTGGCCGTTGGCCTGCTGGCACAGTTGCTGCGCGGCCTGGCGCAATGGCCCTGGGCCAGCGTGAGCCTGGCGCAAGCGCCATGGTGGGCGGGGGCGGCGGGCGTGCTGGGCGGCCTGTTGCTGGCACTGCGCCTGCCCTGGGCACTGCGCCTGGGTGGTGTGCCACTGCTGCTGCCGATACTGTTCTGGCAGGCCTCGCCGATCCCGCCGGCGCAATTCGAACTGCTGGCCGTCGATGTCGGGCAGGGCAACGCGGTGCTGGTGCGCACCGCCCGCCACGCCCTGCTTTATGACGCCGGGCCGCAGTACAGCCGCGACAGCGATGCCGGGCATCGGGTGCTGGTGCCGCTGTTGCGTGCCTTGGGGGTGGAGCTTGACACCCTGGTGCTGAGCCACCGCGACAGCGACCATACCGGGGGCGCCGTCGCCGTACTCAGCATGCAGCCGCAAGCCACACTGCTGAGTTCGATCGAGGCAGACCAGACGCTGCAGGCGTTGCAGCCGGCCAGCCGCTGCGAGGCGGGCCAGCGCTGGCAGTGGGACGGGGTGGACTTCGAGGTGCTGCACCCGCTGGCCAGCGACTACGGCAATGTGCGCAAAACCAACGCCATGAGTTGCGTCCTGCGCATTGCCAACGGTGCTCAGACGGCGCTGCTGGCGGGTGACATCGAACAGGCGCAAGAGGCGCAGCTGCTGGTTCGCAACTCGGGCAGTGCCGCCGTGCCAGGCCAGTCGCCCGTGAATTTGCACGCCGATGTGCTGCTGGTGCCGCACCATGGCAGCAAAACATCGAGCAGTGCGGCTTTTCTGGAGGCGGTGCAACCGCGCCTGGCGCTGGTGCAGTCGGGCTACAGGAACCGCTTTGGTCATCCGGCGAGCCCCGTCCTGGTGCGTTACGATGAGCGCGGGATCAGGGTGGTCGATTCGCCTCATTGTGGTGCGGCCAGTTGGCAATCCCTGCACCCCGATGGTGTGCAATGCGCTCGTGAAGTGCAAAAGCGCTATTGGCATCATCGGGTGCCTTGAGTGGCTTTGGCCCAAACATTGCTAAGAAGCTTGCAGGAGTTGTCAATGATGCAGAAATTCGACGAGATGTACACCAAGCTTCCCTATGATTTTTTTACCCATGGGGAACAGATTCGGGATCACTACAAGATTTACGACGAGTGGCTGGCGCGCCAGCCCGGCAACATGATGGCCAAGCGGCGTGAAGAAGCCGAAATGATCTTTCGCCGCGTCGGCATCACCTTTGCGGTTTATGGTGAGAAAGACGAAGACGGCGCCGGCACCGAGCGCCTGATTCCCTTCGACCTGATCCCGCGCATCATCCCGGCCCACGAGTGGCGCAGCATGGAGCGCGGGCTGGAGCAGCGCGTCACGGCCCTGAACCGCTTTCTGCATGACATCTACCACGACCAGGAAATCCTCAAGGAGGGGCTGATCCCGCGCGAGCAAATCGAGCAAAACGCCCAGTTCCGACCGCAGATGATGGGTGTGGACTTGCCCAATAACGTGTATTCGCAGATTTCCGGTATCGACATCGTGCGCGCCCCCGACGCCCAGGGCAAGGGCGAATACTACGTGCTGGAAGACAACCTGCGTGTGCCCAGCGGCGTCAGCTACATGCTGGAAGACCGCAAGATGATGATGCGGCTGTTCCCCAATCTGTTCAATGCCCATCGCGTGGCGCCCATTGCCCATTATCCTGATTTGTTGCTGGAAACCCTGCGCGAAAGCAGCCCGGCCACCACCGCCGAGCCCACGGTGGTGGTGCTCACGCCAGGCATGTACAACAGCGCCTACTTCGAGCACGCATTTCTGGCGCAGCAGATGGGCGTGGAACTGGTCGAGGGGCAGGACCTGTTCGTGAAAGACAACTTCTGCTACATGCGCACCACCCGTGGCCCGCAGCGGGTGGATGTGATCTACCGCCGCGTCGATGACGATTTTCTCGACCCTGATGTGTTCCGCCCAACTTCCACGCTGGGGTGCGCCGGGCTGCTGGAGGTGTACAAGGCAGGCCACATCAACATTTGCAACGGCGTTGGCACCGGCGTGGCCGACGACAAGTCGATTTACCCCTATGTGCCCCGGATGATCGAGTTTTACCTGGGCGAAAAACCCATTCTGAACAATGTGCCGACCTACCTGTGCCGCAACAAGGATGATCTGGCCTACGTGCTGGCCAACATGAAAGACCTGGTGGTCAAGGAGGTGCATGGCGCAGGCGGTTACGGCATGCTGGTCGGGCCTGCGGCCACCCAGGCCGAGGTCGAAGACTTCAAGAAAGCGGTGCAGGCCAACCCGTCCGGTTACATTGCCCAGCCCACGCTGAGCCTGTCGAGCTGCCCGACTTTTGTCGAAAGCGGCATTGCGCCGCGCCACATTGATTTGCGGCCCTACGTGCTCAGCGGCAAATCGGTGCAGATGGTGCCTGGTGGCCTGACCCGGGTGGCGCTCAAGGAAGGCTCGCTGGTTGTCAATTCGTCCCAGGGCGGCGGCACCAAGGACACCTGGATACTGGAGGAAGAATTGCCGGCAGCTGTTGCCACAGTGACCCAGGTTCTGGCCCAGGCCCAGGAGCAGGGGCGCGCCCTGTAAGCCCGCGTCAAAAGGCACGCAAGAGCCAGTCATCTCACTGAATTACCAGAAAGCCCGTCATGTTGTCACGCACCGCCGACCACCTGTTTTGGATGAATCGCTACACCGAACGCGCTGAAAATACCGCGCGTCTGATCGATGTCAATTACCAGACTTCGCTGCTGCCCCAGTCTGAAGCCATGGCGCTGGCGGGCTGGCAGGGCCTGTTGTCGATCAGTGAACTCAGCGCCAGCTACAGGCAAAAGCACGGTGATGTCCGCGCCAAGGAGGTGATGGACTTCATGGTCAAGGATGAAAGCAATCCTTCTTCGATCGTGTCATGCCTGAGTGCGGCCCGGGAAAACGCCCGTGCCGTGCGCGGCACGCTGACCACCGAAGTGTGGGAAACCCAGAACCAGACCTGGCTGGAAGTCAAGCGCATGATCAAGAACGACGAGTTCGAGAAAGACCCGGCGCAATTTTTCGAGTGGGTCAAGTTTCGTTCGCACCTGTCACGCGGCGTCACGGTGGGCACCATGCTGATGGACGAGGCACTTTACTTCATGCGCCTGGGCACTTTTCTGGAGCGCGCCGACAACACCGCGCGTCTGGTCGATGTCAAGTTTCACGCGGTTGAGAGCGACTTTTACGGCACGCTCAACGGCACGGCCAACGGCAAGGACCAGGAGTACGACTTCTACCATTGGAGCGCCATTTTGCGCAGCGTCAGCGGCTTCGAGGTCTACCGCAAGGTGTACCGCGATGTGATCCGTCCCGAGCGGGTGGCCGAGTTGCTGATCCTGCGCCCCGACATGCCGCGTTCACTGCACGCCAGCCTCAACGAGGTGGTGGGCAATCTTGGCATGGTGGCCAACGACCAGTCCGGAGAAACCCAGCGCCGGGCCGGCAAGCTGCGCGCCGAGCTGCAATTCGGCCGCATTGACGAAATCCTGGCCACCGGATTGCACGCCTATCTGACGCAATTCCTCGATCGCATCAATGACCTGGGCGTCCACATCAGTCGCGATTTTCTGGTGCCGGTGCCAGTTTGACGCCCTGTTCTGCCATGGCCTGTGCCACGGCTTGCCCCAGCTCGATCACGGCCATGGCGTAGTAGCTGCTCCAGTTGTAGCGCGTGATCACGTAAAAATTGTCAGTCCCGGCGACGTAGCTGGGCGGGTCGTCACCGTTTTGCAGCTCGATCAGCGCCAGTTTGCCGGTGTGCGCGAGCGCCTCACCGCTCAGCAGCGCGCCCCTGGCCTGAAAACTCTGCACGCTGAAGGTGGGCATGATGTCGGGTGCCATGAGCGCATTCAAGTCGAGCATTTGCGCATCCAGCGTGACGGGAAAGTGGGTGGCCAGACCGGATTGCCAATGGAAGGCCTTGAAATAGTTGGCCACCGAGCCAATCGCATCGGCCGGACTGCCGAACAAGTCGATCCTGCTGTCGCCATCGAAGTCGATCGCGTAGTGGTGCCAGCTCGACGGCATGAACTGGGGCCAGCCCATGGCACCGGCGTAGCTGCCCTTGAGTGCCAACGGGTCAAGCCCGCTGCGTTGTGTCCAGCTTAAAAACTGCTCCAGTTCGCCCTTGAAATAGGCGCTGCGCTCGGTGGCGCGCGGGTGGCTGGCCGGAAAGTCGAAGCTCAGCGTGGCGAGCGCATCCAGTACCCGGTACTGTCCCATCTGCTGGCCGTAAATGGTTTCCACCCCGAGGATGCCGACGATGATTTGAGCGGGAACACCGGTTTCCTGTTCGGCGCGCTGGAGCGTGTCACGGTGGTTTTTCCAGAAATCGACACCGGCCTTGATGCGCCTGGGTTCGACAAAGCGGCTGCGGTAAAGCTGCCAGTTCTTGCCCACGCCGGCTGCAGGCGGGGTCACGGCCTTGGCAACGGCGGCCACATAGCGGGCCTGGCCGACAACGTGACGCACCCGGACCGGGTCGATGTCGAGGCGCAGGGCGATGTCATCGGCCGCCTGCAGCGCATCGAGTCGCTGGGCATAGCTGGGGCCGGGCACGGCACTGGCGCTGGCGGCAGTCTTGCCTCTCTTTTTCACATGCTTGCCCGCAGAGGCGTTGAAGGCCAGCGCGCACGCTGCCATGAAAACCAGCATGGCCAGGCGCTTGCGTTGCCGCCACGGGTTTGAAAGTTCGAAGAATGTCACTTGGGCCATTGCAGATGTTCGAGTTCGCTGTGCAGTGTAGCGAGCTGCTGCCTGAAATGGCCGGCGTGACCATGGTCAGGCGGTGCATAACGCAGGGTTTCCAGCCTGAGCAGCCAGTCGAGCCAGGGTTCGAGGGCAGGCACCGTCCGTGGCGAGGACCTCTTGGAGTGGTTCCGCAGGTGCTGTGCGATTTGACGCGGCGTACTGTTGGCGGGTGGTGTGATGCCCGCCGCCTCGAGTTTTTGCAGCGCACGCTGCAGCAGGCGCAACCAGGGGTCCTGATGGCGGCGCTCCCAGGCGCTCCAGGCGGCACCGGCGAGGCTGGCCACAACCACGATGGCGCAGAGCAGGTAGATGAGATCCTGCCAGTCGGGTTCCTTGAAGCCAATGTTCTTGAGCAAGTCGAGTTGCCTGGTCTGGCTGTAGTTCAGCACCCACTGGTTCCAGCGGTTGTTGACGGCGTCCCAGGCGGCGCGCAAATTGAGCGCCAGCGCCGGGTCGACATTGCCCAGGATGGCATTGGCAATGACGCCGCGCGGCGGTGCCAGGCGCTCCAGGGTGCCGGTTCGCCCGGGAGCCACGGCCGAAGTCGGGTCCACCCGCTGCCAGCCCTGGCCTTGCAGCCACACTTCGGCCCAGGCGTGGGCGTCGCTCTGGCGCACGGTCCAGAAATCGTCGACCGTGTTTTTCTCGCCGCCCTGGTAGCCGGTGACGATACGGGCGGGCACGTTCAGCGCCCGCATCAAGATGACAAAGCTCGATGCAATGTGCTCGCAAAAACCTGCCTTGCGGTCAAACCAGAATTCGTCGGCGCTGTGCTGGCCATACACGCCGGGTTCAAGCGTGTAGCGGTAGCCGCCGCTGCGCAGGCGCGCCATCGCCAGGGCCACCCACTGCGCGCTGTCGGCGCGGACGTAACGCGGGTCGCGCTGCCATTGGGCAGCCAGTTCCAGGGTGCGCGGGTTGAAACCTTCGGGCAGCACCAGATATTCCTGCAGACCGGCCACAGGCTCACTCGGGCCGTGCCGGAAATCGGGGTAACTGACGGCCTCATAGCGCAGCACATCGGTCACGGGCTGGTCCAGGATCCATTGCAGTTCGCGCGTCATGCGGGCCGTTTTTCCAGTCAATGCAGGGGCCTGCGGCGTGGCGTCGAGCACGAGCAGCCAGGGCAGCTTGTTGGGTTCGAGCGTGACCTGGTAGCGTACCGGCTCGCCGGCAACTTTCAGCTCGGCTGGCAGGCGCAATGCCTGGGGCAGGGCGGATGGCCGCGCCTGCCAGCTTCTGCCGTCAAAGCTGGACAGCACCGGGCCACGAAAGTACAGCGCCGACTGCGCCGGTGCCGCGCCCTCGAAGCGCACCCGCATGGCCACACTGCCATCCAGTGCCAGTCTGGCAATATTGCCCACCGTCATGCTCGCCGACAGGCCGCTGCGCCCGGTCATGGCATCGTCGGGCAAACCCCACAGCGGTGCCACTCTGGGAAACAGCACGAACAGCAGCACCATGATGGGCGCGCCGAGCAGCGCCATGAAGCCTGCCAGGCGCGCCGCCTGCCACAGTGGGGGCTTGCCCACCGGCATGTGGGCGTTGACCAGGGCAGTGAGCAGGCCCAGCAAGGCCAGCAGCATGGCGGCGGCCGTGAGCAGCGTCTGCGAATAGAAAAAATTGGTCAGCATCAGGAAGAAGCTGAGGAAGAACACCACAAAGGCATCGCGGCGCGCGCGCAGCTCCAGCGTTTTGAGCGCCAGCAACACCATCACCAGTGTCACGCCGGCATCGCGCCCCAGAATGGTTTTGAAGCTGATCAGGGTGGCAACCAGGCTCAAGGCCAGCAAGGCCAGCAGCCACCAGCGCGAGGGCAGCGGCTGGTTGCGCCACGCCAGCACCCCGCGCCAGACGATCACCGCCGCACTCAGCAGGCTGCACCACAGCGGCACTTGCTGGCTCAGCGGCGCCAGTACCCAGGCAATGACCGCGAGCACAAACAGGGTGTCGCGGCCGTCGCGTGGCAGTTGGCTGAAGGAGGACATGCTCATGATCACCTCACGCCAATGCCAGGGCTTGCAGGCAGCGCTGCTGGTGGGCGGCTCCGCTGGCGGGCGCGATGTCCTGATCTTTCAGGCGCAGTCCGTAAATCAGGCCGAGTTGCTCGGCTTGCAGCACCCAGGCGCACAGTCGGCTGAGCTGCGCCTCGGGCTGGCTCAGGCCGGTCTGGCGCTGCTCCAGCCACAGCGTCTGCTGTTGCAGGGTCTGGCTGTCACGGCTCACCAGTTCGCCGGTTTTGGCAGCTTTTTTCCAGACGATGGTTTTCAGCGCGTCGCCGCGGCGGTAGGCGCGCAGGCCATCGGGGTCGCCTTGCGCGCTGATGGCGCTGGCGTGGGCGCTGCCCTCGTGCGCCTGGCCAATGGGCAGGGGCGGTGCGGGCACCTCGGGCGCCGGATAGACCAGCACCTGGGCGGCAGGGCGCCACAACGTCCAGACCCGGAACGTGCCCAGAGGGAAACGCGTCTCGGCGCTCAACATGGGCAGCCGGTGCAGGCCGCGCCGCCCGGGCATGAAAGCCAGTTGCACGCTGGCGCTGGCCTGGCCTGCCACGTCGGTCCAGGTCCACTGACCGGTGCCCAGAACCGCCAGGCCAATGCCGTAGCGGGTGCGCTTGCGGGCGTTGTGCAAATGAATGCTGAAAACCGCCTTGCTGCCGAGATGAATGGCTTCGGGTGCCGTCTGTTTCAGCGTCAGCCCGCGCAGTGTGCCGTGGCCGACATGCATCCCCACCAGGGCGCTGCCGGCAAGCAGAAAGGTCAGCAAATAGCCAAGATTGAGCTGGTAGTTGATGGCGGCCACCAGCAGCACCAGCAGCGTCAGGCCCAGCATCAGGCCGGCGCGGGTCGGCATGATGTAGACGTTGCGCTGCGTCAGGGTGATGCTGTCGGCCAGTGGCAGCCGGTTTTGCCACCAGCGCGCCACGCGCATCCTCGCGTTGGCCAGCGGGTGGCGCCATGCGCGCGCAATTGCGGCTGCAGGCTGGAGCGTGCCGATGCGCTTCAAGGCAGTGGCACCGCGTCCAGCATGGCGCGCACCTGCTCGCTGGCGCCACGCCCGGCCTGGCCCAGCGGCACCAGCCGGTGGGCGATGGTTTGCGGCAGGATCGCCTGCACATCGTCTGGCGCCACATAGGCGCGACCATTCAACAGGGCACGCGCTTTGGCGGCGCGCAACACCGCCATGCCGGCGCGCGGACTCAGGCCCTGGACAAACCACTGGCCCGAGCGGGTCGCCTGGATCAGGTTCTGCACATAGTCCAGCAGGGGCGCGGCAGCATGTACTGCCAGCACCTGAGCCTGAAGGCTTTGCAGCTCCTGAGATGAGAGCAGACTGGGTAGCGCCTCCACCAGCTCGCGCCGGTCGCGCCCCATCAGCAATTCGCGTTCAGCCAGGCGGTCGGGGTAGCCCAGCGAGATGCGCATCAGAAAACGGTCGAGCTGCGACTCGGGCAGCAGGTAGGTGCCCAGCTGGTCGTGCGGGTTTTGTGTGGCAATGACAAAAAAGGGCGTGGGCAGTGCTCGCGTCTGGCCTTCGATGCTGACCTGTTTCTCTTCCATGGCCTCGAGCAGCGCGCTTTGCGTTCTGGGGCTGGCCCGGTTGATCTCGTCGGCCAGCAGCACTTGGGCAAACAGCGGACCGGGGTGAAAAGTGAATTGCTCCAGGCCCCGGTCGTATACCGATACACCCGATAAATCACTGGGCATCAGGTCCGAGGTGAATTGCACGCGCGAGAACTGCAGGCCAAAGGTGC
>JBBINL010000045.1:0-17005 GCA_037443905.1 Burkholderiales bacterium
TGCGGGTTGCTGCGTTTGACCTCGATGGCGGCGGTTTTCAGCAGCATGTTCAGCGCCGCTTTGGAGGCGCGGTAGCTGTACCAGCCGCCCAGACGGTTGTCACCGATGCTGCCCACCTTGGCCGCGAGCAGCGCCAGCACGCTGCGCTGCCGGTCCAGCAGCGGGGTGAAGTGGCGCAGCACCAGCGCCGGCCCGAAGGTGTTGACGCGAAAAGTGGCTTCCAGCTGCACGTAGTTCAGGTCGGCGAGCTTCTTTTCAGGCATGAAGGTGCCTGTGGATGACCGGAGCATCGTGAAACAAGCCCTTCTTTCGGTACGGTCAGATGGTTCAAACACCCCACGCCGTGGTGGATTTTTGGCACCACGGAAGAGATCGCAGATGGCCGGAAATTATGGTATCTGTCTGTTCATAGAATGTCGCATGTCCGCAATCTCGCCAATGCCTCCAGAACGTCACACGATGGCTGCTGTCTTGCGCTTGTCTGTTGCCAGCCGGTGCCCTGGGTGTGAGAGGGTGGGCGCTTGAATTCCGCGCCATCCGGTCATCCGCCCCTGGCAGAGCGGCTGCGTCCCAGAACCTTGCGTGAGGTGGTGGGGCAGCAGCATCTGCTGGGCGAGGGCATGGCGCTGCGCCTGGCCTTTGAATCGGGCCAGCCGCACAGCTGCATTTTTTGGGGCCCGCCGGGCACCGGCAAAACCACCATTGCACGATTGATGGCTGAGGCGTTCGACGCCAGGTTCATCACCATCAGCGCGGTGCTGGGCGGCGTCAAGGACATTCGCGAGGCGGTTGACCAAGCCCAGCTGGCGCAGCAACAGGGCCGACGCACGCTGGTGTTCGTCGACGAGGTGCACCGCTTCAACAAGAGCCAGCAGGACGCGTTCTTGCCGCATGTGGAAAGCGGTTTGTTCACCTTCGTGGGTGCCACCACCGAGAACCCGTCATTCGAGGTCAATTCTGCCCTGTTGTCGCGCGCCACCGTTTACGTGCTGCAGCCCTTGAGCGCGGATGATTTGAAGCAGATCGTGGCGTCGGCCCAGTCCCTGCAGGCGGTGCCCGCGATCGAGCCTGCTGCCATTGAAAGATTGGTCGCCTATGCCGATGGCGATGCGCGTCGCCTGCTCAACACGCTGGAAACGCTCGCGATGTCGGCGCAGCAGGAAAAGCGCGATGAGATCAGCGACGTCTGGCTGCTCAAGGTGCTGGGCGAGCGCATGCGCCGTTATGACAAGGGCGGTGAGCAGTTTTACGACACCATCTCGGCCTTGCACAAAAGCGTGCGTGGATCGGACCCTGATGCCGCCCTGTATTGGCTGGTGCGCATGCTCGATGGGGGCGCTGATCCGCGCTACCTGGCGCGCCGCATGATCCGCATGGCCAGCGAAGACATCGGCCTGGCCGACCCGCGCGCGCTGCGCCTGGCGCTTGACGCCGCCGAGGTCTATGAGCGCCTGGGCTCGCCTGAAGGCGAGCTGGCGCTGGCTGAATGCGTGGTGTATCTGGCGGTGGCCGCCAAGTCCAACGCCGTCTACAAGGCGTTCAATGCCGCCAAGGCGTTTGTCAAGCAGGACGGCACGCGAGCGGTGCCGATGCATTTGCGCAATGCGCCGACCAGGCTGATGAAGCAACTGGATTACGGCAAAGGTTACCGCTATGCGCACGACGAGGAAGACGCCTTTGCCGCAGGTGAGCGCTATTTGCCCGATGGCATGGCCGAGCCGGGTTTCTACCAGCCGGTGCAGCGCGGCCTGGAGATCAGGATAGCCGACAAACTCAACGCCCTCAGGCAGCGCAATGAGCAGGCCCGCTGAGGTGGCATTGGTCTTGCTTGATGACTTTGTCCAAGGGTAAACCCGGTTGTGGATGCACCTTCATGGGGCAGACGGGTGGCTACAATCCGGCCACTCAAATTCGTCGTTGGCAGGCTAGCTGCTGACACCGGCAAGGCTCAAAAGGCTGCAAAGCGCGTCAGCAAACCTGCTGACACAGAAACCGGCCACAAATCGGAGAAGAACACGTTATGGAAACCTTGATCCAGCAGATCATCAATGGTCTGGTGTTGGGCAGCATGTATGCCTTGGTCGCCCTGGGCTACACCATGGTGTACGGCATCATCGGCCTGATCAACTTCGCCCACGGCGAGGTGCTGATGGTGGGGGCGCTGACCAGCTGGACCATCATCGGCCTGATGCAGCAGGCCATGCCAGGCGCCCCGGGTTGGCTGATTTTGCTGATTTCGCTGGTGATTGCCTGCATTGTGGCGGCCACGCTCAATTTCACGATCGAAAAAGTGGCATACCGGCCGTTGCGCAACAGCCCGCGGCTGGCACCTCTGATCACCGCCATCGGCATGTCGATCCTGCTGCAAACGCTGGCCATGATCATCTGGAAGCCCAATTACAAACCGTATCCGAACCTGATCGGTGGCACGCCCTACGAGATTGGCGGCGCCGTGATTTCAGTCACGCAAGTGTTCATTCTGGGTGTCACCGTGCTGTCGCTGGCCGTCCTGATGTACCTGGTCAACTACACCAAGCTCGGGCGCGCCATGCGCGCCACCGCGGAAAACCCGCGCGTGGCGGCGCTGATGGGCGTCAAGCCTGACCTGGTGATTTCGGCCACCTTCGTGATTGGCGCCGTGCTGGCCGCCATTGCCGGCATCATGTGGGCGGCCAACTACGGCACCGTGCAGCACACCATGGGCTTTTTGCCGGGTCTCAAGGCCTTTACCGCTGCCGTTTTTGGCGGCATCGGCAACTTGGCAGGCGCCGTGGTGGGCGGCATTTTGCTTGGCCTGATCGAGTCACTCGGCGCCGGTTACATCGGCATGCTCACCGGCGGGGTGCTGGGCAGCCATTACTCCGACATTTTTGCCTTTATGGTGTTGATCATCGTGCTCACGCTGCGGCCTTCGGGGTTGCTGGGCGAGCGGGTGGCTGACAGGGCGTAAGGAGACAGCACATGTCACAACAAAAAAAGATCATCGTTTTCTTGCTGGCGGCCCTGGGTTTGCTGGTGCTGCCGCTGGTGCTGCAGGGTTTGGGCAACGCCTGGGTGCGCATTGCCGACATGGCGTTGCTGTTCGTTTTGCTGGCACTGGGCCTGAATATCGTGGTGGGCTACGCCGGTCTGCTCGACCTGGGTTACGTGGCCTTTTTTGCCATTGGTGCCTACATGTACGCGCTGCTGGCCTCGCCGCACCTGATCGAAACCTTTCCTGCCGTCGCCGCCATGTTCCCCGATGGCCTGCATTTGCCGATCTGGCTGGTGATTCCGGCGGCGGCCGGTCTGGCCGGGCTGCTCGGGGTGTTGCTGGGCGCACCCACCCTGCGGCTGCGGGGTGACTACCTGGCCATCGTGACGCTTGGTTTTGGTGAAATCATTCGCGTATTCATGAACAACCTGGACCAGCCGTTCAACATCACCAACGGCCCCAAGGGCCTGGGCCAGATTGATGCCCTGAGCTTTTTTGGTCTGAGCATGGGCAAAAAGGTGGAAATTTTCGGGTATCAACTGGCGTCGGTCTCACTCTACTACTACCTGTTTCTGGCACTGGTGGTGTTCAGCGTGATCATTTCGCACCGCCTGCAGCTCTCGCGCGTGGGGCGCGCCTGGATGGCCATTCGCGAAGACGAAATTGCCGCCAAGGCGATGGGTATCAACACGCGCAACCTGAAACTGCTGGCATTCGGCATGGGCGCCACGTTTGGCGGTGTCTCGGGCGCCATGTTTGCGTCGTTCCAGGGCTTCATTTCGCCGGAATCCTTTGCCCTGATGGAGTCCGTCATGATTGTGGCGATGGTGGTGCTGGGCGGCATCGGTCACCTGCCGGGCGTGATTCTGGGTGCGGTGGCGCTGTCGGCCTTGCCCGAGGTGCTGCGTTACGTGGCCGGGCCACTGCAAAACATGACCGGCGGCCGGCTTGATGCGTCCATTCTGCGTCAGTTGCTGATTGCGCTGGCGATGATCACGGTGATGCTGTTGCGTCCGCGTGGACTCTGGCCATCACCCGAGCATGGCAAATCACTCGCGGCCAACAAGGCTTGAGACGGCTCACATTGAAGAAGAACTGACATGACAGACACTGTACTGAATGTGGCCGGCGTATCCAAGCGCTTTGGCGGTCTGCAGGCCTTGAGCGATGTGGGCATCCAGATCAGGCGCGGCCAGGTCTATGGCCTGATCGGCCCCAATGGCGCGGGCAAGACCACTTTTTTCAACGTGCTGACTGGCTTGTACACCCCTGACACCGGCACCTTCGAGCTGGCCGGCAAGCCCTACAAGCCGACAGCGGTGCACGAGGTGGCCAAGGCCGGCATCGCCCGCACGTTCCAGAATATTCGCCTTTTTGCCGAAATGACCGCGCTCGAAAACGTCATGGTGGGGCGTCATGTGCGCACCCGCTCCGGCCTGCTTGGCGCGGTGTTTCGCACACCCGGTTTCAAGTCCGAGGAAGCCGCCATTGCCGAGCGCGCCCAGGTGTTGCTGGACTACGTGGGCATTGGCAACCTGACCGACTACAAGGCCCGTACCCTGAGCTATGGCGACCAGCGGCGTCTGGAGATTGCGCGCGCCCTGGCCACCGACCCGCAGCTGATTGCCCTGGACGAACCTGCGGCCGGCATGAACAGCACCGAAAAAGTGATGCTTCGCGAGCTGATCGACAAGATCCGCAAAGACAACCGCACCATTTTGCTGATCGAGCACGACGTGAAACTGGTCATGGGCCTGTGCGACCGCGTCACCGTGCTCGACTACGGCAAGCAGATTGCCGAGGGCACGCCGGCCGATGTGCAGCGCAACGAAAAAGTGATTGAAGCCTACCTTGGCACCGGAGGACACTGACATGGCCCAAGTATTTTTGAAAGTCAAAGGCCTCAAAGTGGCATACGGCGGCATCCAGGCCGTCAAGGGGGTCGATTTCGTGGTTTGCGAGGGCGAGCTGGTGTCATTGATCGGCTCCAATGGCGCTGGCAAAACCACCACCATGAAAGCCATCACCGGCTCACTCCCCATCAACGATGGCGATATCGAGTACCTGGGCAAAAGCATACGCGGCCAGGGCCCCTGGGACCTGGTCAAGCAGGGTCTGGCCATGGTGCCCGAGGGCCGCGGCGTTTTTACCCGCATGACGATCATCGAAAACCTGCAGATGGGGGCCTACATTCGCCGTGACCAGGCCGACATTCAGGTGGACGTTGACAAGGTGTTCACCATCTTCCCGCGGCTGAAGGAGCGCCGTGACCAGCTGGCCGGCACCATGAGCGGCGGCGAGCAGCAAATGCTGGCCATGGGCCGGGCCCTGATGAGCCGACCCAAGGTGCTGCTGCTCGACGAGCCCTCCATGGGCCTGTCACCCATCATGGTGGACAAGATTTTTGAAGTGGTGCAAGAGGTCTATGCGCAGGGTGTCACGGTCTTGCTGGTGGAGCAAAACGCCAGCCGGGCACTGGCCATTGCCGACCGCGGTTATGTGATGGATTCGGGTCTGATCACCATGACCGGTGATGCCAAAACCATGCTGCATGACCCCAAGGTGCGGGCCGCTTACCTGGGCGAATGAGGGGCGCCAGCTTGCGCTTCAGACGCCGCAAACCAGCTGCCGTGCCAGCGCGTTGTGGCGTTCAATCAAGGGCCCGGGGTCCAGGCTCGCCAGTTGCCCCTGGCGCACCACGACACGACCGTTGACCACGGTGTAGGCGGCCGGCGCACTGGCGCACAGCAGCAGGGCGGCCACCGGGTCGTGCACGGCGCCGCCGGCAAAGGCCAGGGTGCGCAAATCAAAAAGCGCCAGATCCGCACACATGCCCACGGCCAGGTGACCGATGTCGCTGCGGCCCAGCACCTGCGCGCCGCCACGCGTCGCCAAGGCCAGGGCATTACGCGCGGTCATTTCGGCCGGACCCAGATCACAGCCAAAAATGCATTGTTGCTGACCGTTCGCGTCGACTTGGATGTCAGGCGCCTGCATCGCCCGCGCCACCCGGGCCAGCAGCAGCGCCTGGCGCGCCTCGTTGACCATGTGGGCCGCGTCGTTGCTGGCGCTGCCATCCACACCCAGTCCCACGGGGACTCCCGCAGCGCGCATTTTGCGGATCGGTGCAATGCCACTGGCCAGACGCATGTTGCTGCACGGGCAATGTGCCACGCCGGTGTGGCTGGCGGCGAACAGGCGGATGCCCGCCTCGTCGAGCCTGACGCAGTGGGCGTGCCAGACATCCGGGCCCAGCCAGCCCAGTTCCTGGGCGTACTCGGTGGGGGTGCAGTTGAATTTTTCGCGGCTGTAAGCGAGGTCGTGCTCGTTTTCCGCCAGATGGGTGTGCAGGCGCACGCCGTAGCTGCGTGCCAGCAGGGCCGATTCACGCATCAGGTCGCGGCTCACGCTGAACGGTGAGCAGGGCGCCACCGCCACATTGATCATTGCCCCGTGGGCGTTGCTGTGGTAAGTCTCGATCAGGCGCCGGGTGTCTTGCAGGATCAAGGCTTCTGATTCGACCACGTTGTCGGGGGGAAGCCCGCCTTGCGACTGTCCCACGCTCATGCTGCCGCGGCTGGCCACAAAACGCATGCCGATGTGGCATGCCGCTGCGATGCTGTCATCGAGCCGGACCCCGTTGGGATAAATGTAGAGGTGGTCGCTGCTGGTGGTGCAGCCGCTCAGCAACAACTCGGCCATGGCCACCTGGGTGCTGACCTGCACCATCTCTGGCGTGAGGCCCGCCCAGAGGGGGTACAAACCGCGCAGCCAGCCGAACAATTCGGCGTTTTGCACTGCCGGAATCGCCCGGGTGAGGCTCTGGAACATATGGTGGTGGGTGTTGATCAGGCCCGGGATCACCAGGTGGCCGCGCGCGTCAATCACTTCATCGGCGCTTTGGGGCAGATCGGCCGCTGGCCCCATGGCCACAATGCGATGGCCCTGTATCAGAATCGACGCATCGCTGAGCTCGCTGGCCTGCGCCGGGTCAATGTGGTCAAAAGTGGCGATGCAGCGGGCGTTCTGGATGAGGAGTGTGCGCAAGAATGGGATCCTGAGAAACATGATGGGCAGCGCGGATCGTAGCAAAACCCGCACGCCTGGGCTGCGACCGCCCGTTGCAGGGAACTTTTTTCATATTAATTGATCTTTCTCAAGCTTTACACGGGTTGGGCGCTGCAAAGTAGCATCCATGTTTACCGTGAATCTACTTGATCCCAACGCACAGCCTCTGACGCTTGCACGGGGAACGCATCTCCTGCAGCGTGGTGTCAAACCTCTTCAGGTCAGTTACATTGAAAACGGGAGGGTTGCACTTGGCATTCTTGAGCATGGCCTGATGGAGCATCAGATCGGCGTGCTCGAAGGCCCCTGCTGGCTCGATACCAGTTCGGCGGTGCTTGAATTGCCTCATCTGGTGGATGCTGTGGCCGACACCCCGGTTGTCCTGCACCAGGTCCATATCGACGCTTTTCGCAAAGCCATTGCCAACCTGTCTGAATCGGCCCAGGCCGTGCTGACCGATGTCGCCAGGGCGCATCGACGGCAAACCGAATTTGCCGTGAGCCGGCTGGCCAAGGATGCCGAATCGCGCTGCGCCGAATGGCTGCTCACCCATGCCGAGTCTGGTGACCAGGGCCAGTTGGCGGTGGAACTGCACCAGCGCAAACGCAGCATTGCGGTGCAACTGGGCATTGCCCCCGAGACTTTCTCACGCGTGCTGCGCCATTTGCGCGAGCAAAGCCTGATCAGCGGCTCCGGCCGGGTGCTCAACCTGGTCAACCCCAGCGCGCTGCGCTCACTGGCCGGCGTCTGATACTTTGCGGGTCAGGCCCCTCGCGCAGCGCCGTGCTCTGACCCCGACGGACGATTCAGCGCCCACAACACCCGCTCTGCCGTGGCCGGTGCATTCAGTTGCACAACCTGACCGTCAGCGCGCGCTTGCGCCACCGCCTCGCGCATGGCTTCGAACACGCTGATGGCCAGCATGAGCGGCGGTTCACCCACCGCCTTTGATCCGAACACGTTGTCCTGCGGATTGGGTTCGGGCCATAAATCGACCTTGAAATGTGCCGGCACATCACCGGCGGTGGGGATTTTGTAGGTGCTGGGCGCGTGTGTGGTGAGCACGCCGCTGTCGCTCCATACCAGTTCCTCCGAGGTGAGCCAGCCCATGCCTTGCACAAAGCCACCCTCGATCTGGCCGATGTCGATGGCCGGATTGATGGAGCGGCCCACGTCGTGCAGGATATCCACCCGCAACACCCGGCTTTCGCCGGTGAGGGTGTCGATGGCCACTTCGGTGCAGGCCGCGCCATAGGCAAAGTAAAAAAACGGCCGCCCGCTCAGGGTGGTTTTGTCATAGTGGATTTTGGGGGTTCGGTAAAAGCCGTCGCTCCAGAGCTGGATGCGGTTGGCGTAAGCCATCGCCACCACCTCCTTGAAAGGGCGTGTGCTCATGGGTGTGCACACCTGGCCACCGGCAAATTCCACCGCTCCGGCACCCACACCGTCAAGGCCGCAAACAAACGCCGCCAGGTTGTCGCGCACATGGCGTGCGGCAAATTGGGCGGCGCGGCCATTGAGGTCGGTGCCGGCCGACGCCGCCGTGGCCGAGGCATTGGGGATTTTGCTGGTGTCGCTGGCGCTGACCCTCACGCTGGAAAGCGGCACGCCCAGCTCATCGGCCACAAGTTGAGCCACTTTGGTGTGCAGACCTTGCCCCATCTCGGTGCCGCCGTGGTTCACCGTGACGCTGCCGTCCAGATAGACATGCACCAGCGCTCCCGCCTGGTTGAACAGCGTGGCGGTGAAGCTGATGCCGAATTTGACCGGCGTCAGGGCGATGCCGCGCTTGATCACTGCATTGTTGTGGTTCCAGCTGGCAATGGACTCGCGGCGCTGCGGGTACCGGGCCGACTGGGCCAGTTGCGCGATGAGCGGTTGCAGAATGTTGCCCTCGACCTGCATGCCGTAGTGCGTGGTGTTGCGGCGCTGGTTTGATTCGGATTGTTCCGGTCTCGTTCCCGTCATGGCAAGCGTTGCGTGGCCATCCATGACTTTGGGGCGTGTGGATGGCTTGACTTCGTTCGGCATGACAAGCGACTCGAGCAGCTCTTTGCTGTACAGGTTGCGCTGGCGCACCGCCAGCGGGTCGAGTCCGAGGTGGCGGGCGATGTCGCCCAGAATGGCCTCGGTCACGATCATGCCCTGCGGGCCGCCAAAACCACGAAACGCGGTGTGGCTCTGGGTGTTGAGCTTGCAGCGGTATGAGGTGATTTCAACGTCCTGCAAAAAATAGGCGTTGTCGACATGAAAAATGGCGCGATCCGCCACCGGACCCGACAAATCAGCGCTGAAACCGCAATGCGCCAGCATCTGCAACTGCAGGCCGCAGAGCCTGCCGCTGTCGTCAAAGCCCGCACAGTAGTCGTAGCTGAATGGGTGGCGCTTGCCGGTGATCAGAAAATCATCGTCGCGGTCGAGACGCAGCTTCACCGGCCGCTGCGTCCTGTGCGCCGCCAGTGCCGCCCATACCGCGACATGTCCGGCCTGGGTTTCCTTGCCGCCAAAGCCGCCGCCCATGCGCCGGCACAGCACCGTGACCGCGTGGTTGTCCAGCCCGAGCGCATGCGCCACCCAATGCTGCACTTCGCTAGGGTGTTGCGTGCTGCTGTGAATGAGCCAATGGTTTTGCTCTTGCGGCAGCGCGTAGGCCACCTGGCCTTCGAGGTAAAAATGCTCCTGGCCACCAACCTCCAGCGAGCCTTGAAGGCGATGCGGTGCGCGTGCCAGCGCCTGGGCTGCATCGCCCCGGCGCACCGTCACGGGTGGCAGCACGAAGCTTTGTGCAGCCAGCGCCGCGCGCACGTCCAGCACGGCGGGCAGAGGCTCGATCCGGGGCGCCACCAGCCGCGCCGCACGGCGCGCCAGCATCACGCTGTCGGCCACCACCAGAGCAATCACCTGACCCACGTAGAGCACGGTGTCTAGCGCCAGGACCGGCTCGTCGCCGGCAAAGGCGGCCAGCATCTTGCTGCCGGGCACATCGGCCGCCAGCAGCACGGCGTGCACACCGGGCAGAGCCAGCGCAGCCTGCGTGTCCACACCGAGCAGCCTGCCATGCGCCACTTTGGACATGACCGGCGCGGCGTACAGCGTGCCACGCAACTCGGGAATGTCATCGATGTAGCTGGCGGCACCGGCGATCTGGGCCGACGCACTTTCGTGCGGGTGGGGCTGACCGCTCGCCGTCAGCGGGCCGGTGCTGGCAGGCAATGGGGCGTTCATGCGTCGGCTCCTTCCAGTGTCAAAGCGTTCAGGCTGGTGTTGGGCGTGCCCTGGCTTTCCAGCCAGAAGCGCTTCATCAGGTTGCCCAACAGTGCGCTGCGGTACGCGGCACTGGCGCGCATGTCCGAGATCGGCTGAAACTCGCCACGCAAGGTGGCCATCGCCTGGGTCACAGTCGCCTGCGTCCAGGCTCGGCCGAGCAGGGCGCGTTCGGTTTGCAGCGCGCGCACCGGGGTGGCCGCCACGCCGCCCGCGCCGATCGAGACTTGTGTGACCAAGCCGCCCTGTACCTGCACGTTGATGGCCAGGCAGACCGCAGAGATGTCGTCTTCCAGGCGCCTGGACAGCTTGTACGCACGCAGCAGTTCATTGGGCTGTACATTGGGCACGCGAATGAAAGCCAGCACCTCGTCGGCTGCCATGACATTTTTCCGGTAGCCGGTGTAAAAGGCATCGAGCGGCAGTTCACGCTGGCCACGCACGCTCATCAGCACCAGGCTGGTGCGCAGCGCGATCAGCAAGGGCATGCTGTCGCCAATGGGCGAGCCGTTGGCAATGTTGCCACCCAGCGTGCCGGCGTTGCGCACCGGCAGGCCGGCAAAGCGGCTGAAAAAGGAGTTCAGCTGGGGGCGATCGCTCTCCAGCGCGGCAAACGCGTCATGCAAGCTGACCGCCGCGCCGATCACGGTCTGCTTGTCCTGCACTTCGATGGTCTGGAATTCGGCCACTCGTGTGATGTCGAGCAACTGCGCAAATTCCATGTGCATCTTGTTGACCCACAAAGCCACATCGGTGCAGCCAGCCACAAGTTGCGCCTGCGGCTGTTCGGCGCGGGCGGCCAACAGCGCTGGCAGACTGGATGGCGCGGCATAGGCAGCCACTGGCGTCCTTTTGCAGGTTGCCATGAGTTCCAGCAGTTCGCGCAAAGGTGCCTCGTCCACCTGCACCCGGGGCAGGCTGGCCATCATTTGTGCGGCATCCAGAATGGGCCGGTAACCGGTGCAGCGGCACAGGTTGCCCGACAGCGCCTGCTGCGCCTGCGCCCGGCTCAGAGGCTGCTCTTGCAGAACATGGCTCTGGTACAGGCCGAACAGGCTCATGGCAAAGCCCGGTGTGCAAAAACCGCACTGGCTGGCGTGGCAATGCCGCAGCGCCTGCTGCACCGGGTGTGGTGTGCCATCGGCAGTGGCCAGGTCGGCGGCGGTCCAGAGCGCCATGCCGTCAATCGCGTGCGCCATTTTGATGCAGCTGTTGACGGCCTTGTAGCTGATCTGCCCGCCATGCAGTTGTCCAAGCACCACGGTGCATGCGCCGCAGCCGCCCTCGTTGCAGCCTTCCTTGGTGGCGCTGTGGCCGAGGTCTTCACGCAGCATTTGCAGCAGCGTGCGGCTGGCAGGAATGTTCTGCAGCGAGACAATCTTGCCGCGCCAGACAAATTGCAGGATGGGTGGTTTCATGAAAGCAGTTGCAAGCTGGTGGTATGTGATGATCCGTGGCACCAAGATGGTAGGGGCCTGTGCAGGTTTTTGGGAACAGGACATTAGCATAGGGCAAATGCATGCCCGGTCAACATGGCATGGGCGCGTACTGGCATCGAACTTGCAAGTTTTTTCTGACTTCGAACCCACAGGCCCGCCCATAAATCCGGATTCACAGGCTATTTGCTGGTAAAAACAGCACCTGGCCCAATTCACGCATTTGTTCATGACCATACCCCGTCTTCAACTCACCGGCATCACCAAGCGCTACCCTGGGGTGGTGGCCAACAGTGACGTGAGCCTGACGGTGATGCCCGGCGAGACCCATGCCGTGCTCGGTGAAAACGGCGCCGGCAAGTCGACCCTGATGAAGATCATCTACGGCTCGGTCAAGCCCGATGCCGGCGAGGTCAGGATCAATGGCCAGCTGATGCAGATCCGCAATCCCAGGGAAGCGCGCGCCAACGGCATCAGCATGGTGTTCCAGCACTTCAACCTGTTTGACACCCTGACCGTGGCCGAAAACGTCTGGCTCGGCCTGGCGCGCAAATCGCTGGACCAGGTCACGGCCAGCATCGTGGCCAAGGCCACCGAATACGGGCTCGATGTCGACCCGGCGCGACCGGTGCACACCCTGAGCGTGGGCGAGATGCAGCGGGTGGAAATCATCCGCGCCCTGCTGACGCGTCCGGAGTTGCTCATACTGGACGAGCCAACGTCGGTGTTGACCCCCCAAGCGGTCGAGAAGCTGTTCGTGGTGCTGAAAAAATTGGCCAGCGAGGGTTGCAGCATTTTGTACATCAGCCACAAACTTCATGAAATCCGCGAGTTGTGCAATGCCTGCACGGTGCTGCGCGCTGGCAAGGTCACCGGTGTCTGCAACCCGTCGCAGGAATCCAATGCGTCACTGTCGCGCATGATGATCGGCGCCGAGCCGCCGCAGTTGCAGCACCGTGCCCGCCAGGCCGGTGCCGTGGTGCTGGACGTGAAAGGGCTCACGCTGGCGCGCGAAGACCAGTTCGGCATGGACCTTGAAGGCATCGGGCTGCAGGTGCGTGCCGGCGAGGTGGTGGGCATTGCCGGCGTCTCGGGCAATGGTCAGAAAGAGCTGATGTTCGCCTTGTCGGGTGAGGACTGCCGCGCGCCCAAGGACAGCATCCGCATGGGGTCAACCGATGTGTCGGCGCTGCATCCCGGCCAGCGGCGCAAGCTGGGACTGCATTTTGTCCCGGAAGAACGGCTCGGCCGTGGCGCAGTGCCAACCTTGAGTCTGGCGCACAACCTGTTGTTGACGCGCACCGAAGCCATTTCATGGCCCGGTTTTGCCGGCGGCTGGATCAGGATGGGCGCGCTGGAGCTACACGCCGCGCACATCATCGCCGATTTCGGCGTCAAGGCCGCTGGCCCGCGCGCGCTGGCACGCTCGCTGTCAGGTGGCAATCTGCAAAAATTCATTGTCGGGCGCGAGATCGATGCGCGGCCCAGGCTGTTCATCGTGTCACAGCCGACCTGGGGTGTCGATGTCGGCGCGTCGGCGCAAATCCGGGGTGCCATTCTGGCGCTGCGTGATGCCGGTTGCGCAGTGCTGGTGGTCAGCGAGGAACTCGATGAATTGTTCGAGGTGAGCGACCGCCTGCATGTGATCTCCAAAGGCCAGTTGTCGCCCTCGGTGCCGATCGCCGAGGCCACGGTGGAAAAAATTGGCGAGTGGATGAGCGGTCTGTGGGACCCGGATGTGCAGCAGCATCTGGCTGCTCTCGAACTGGCCGCAAGCAGCGCCACGACCAGCCAGCCAGGAGTGATGCATGCTCAAGCTTGAAGCGCGCGCCGAGCCCTCCAAATTCTGGACCTATGCCTCGCCCCTGCTGGCGCTGCTGGTCACGGTGCTGATCGGCACGCTGATGTTCGCTGCGCTGGGCAAGGACCCTGTCAAGGGACTGGCTGTTTTTTTCTGGCTGCCCGTTCACAACGCCTACGCGCTGGGCGAGTTGCTGGTCAAGGCCACGCCGCTGTTGATCATTGCGCTCGGGCTGGCGGTGTGTTTCCGCTCCAACGTTTGGAACATCGGCGCCGAGGGCCAGTACATCATCGGCGCCATTTTTGCCGGTGGCGTGGCGCTGATGGCTGACGCTGCTACCGGGCGCTGGATCGTTCTGCCCATTTTGCTGGCCGGGGTGCTCGGCGGCGTGTTGTGGGCCAGCCTCACGGCGCTGTTGCGCGACCGCTTTCATGCCAGCGAGATTCTGGTGAGCCTGATGCTGGTGTATGTGGCGGTGCAACTGCTGAGTTACCTGGTGGGCGGACCCTGGAAAGACCCGATGGGTTTCAACTTTCCGCAAAGCAAGACCTTCGAGGCAGTGACGCGAGTCCCGCGGCTGTTTGACGGCTCGCGCGTCAGCATTGGCGCGCTGCTGGCGCTGCTCGGCGTGGCCGGCTTGTGGGTGTTTTTGTTTCGTACCCGTGCCGGACTGGCCCTGCAGGTGGGAGGACTGGCGCCAGCGGCGGCGCGCTACGCCGGCTTTTCCTCGCGCAAGGCGCTGTGGACGGCGCTGCTGCTGTCGGGCGGCGCGGCCGGCCTGGCGGGTGCACTGGAGGTGGCCGGCCCGATTGGCCAGCTCACGCCCTATGTGCCCGCGGGCTACGGTTTTGCCGCCATCATCGTCGCTTTTGTAGGACGGTTGCACCCGGTTGGCATGGTGTTCTCAGCCCTTTTGATGAGCATGTTTTACATTGGAGGAGAGCTGGCGCAATCGCGCCTGGGGCTCACCAAGTCGCTCACCGGGGTGTTTCAGGGGCTGCTGCTGTTTTGCCTGCTGGCTTGCGACACCTTGGTCAATTACCGTCTGAAGTGGAGCCGGTGATGGAATCCTACGCCTTGCTGCTGGCCGCCACGCTCAACGCAGGCACGGTGCTGGCCATTGCCTCGCTGGGCCTGTTGATCAACGAGAAAGTGGGCATCGTCAATCTGGGTGCCGAGGGCATGATGCTGTGCTCGGCAATAGCCGGTTTTGCCACGGTGGTCGGCACCGGCAGCGACATCATGGGTTTTGCGGCAGGCATGCTGGTGGGAGCGGTGCTGGCAGCCATCTTTGGCCTGCTGGTGATCTGGCTCAATACCAACCAGTACGCCACCGGCCTGGCGCTCACGTTGTTCGGCACGGGTTTTTCGGCCTTTGTCGGCACCGGTTATGTGCAGGCCCGGATTCCAGAGCGTGCCAGCTTCGCCATCCCTTACTTGTCTGACATTCCCTGGTTCGGCACGGCGCTGTTTCGACATCATCCGCTGGTCTATTTGACGGTGCTGCTGGCGCTGGCGCTGATCTGGTTCATGTACCGCACCCGCAATGGCTTGGTGATGCGCAGCGTGGGCGAAAGCCCGGAGTCGGCCCATGCGCTGGGTTATCCGGTGCGCCTGATCCGGCTGCTGGCGGTGGTGGTGGGGGGTGCGCTGTGCGGCCTGGCCGGCGCCTATATCTCGGTGGTTTACACACCCTTGTGGGTCGAAGGCATGGTGGCCGGCAAGGGCTGGATCGCACTGGCGCTGACCACCTTTGCCACTTGGCGCCCGGCGCGCGTGCTGCTGGGTGCCTATCTGTTTGGTGGTGTCACCATGCTGCAATTTCACCTGCAGGGCATCGGCGTCGATGTGCCACCGCAATTCCTGAGCATGCTGCCCTATCTTGCCACCATTGTCGTGCTGGCGCTGATCTCGCGTAATCCGCAGTGGATCCGCATCAACATGCCTGCCAGCATAGGCAAACCGTTTTACCCTGGAAGCTGACCGGTTCCGGTTCATAATTTCACTTTTCTCGCTCTCCAACCCGTCCCATTTTTTAAGGAAAAAAACATGACTGATCTGCAAAAACGCTCGCTGCTCAAGGCAGCCGCACTAACCGCCGTGGCTGCCGCCACCCTGGTGGGCTGTGGCAAGAAAGAAGAACCCGCGCCTGCACCTGCACCCGCTCCCGCTGCTACCGCACCTGCGCCCAAGCCAGAGCCATTGAAGATTGCCTTTGCCTATGTCGGCCCGGTGGGCGATGGCGGCTGGACCTTTGCCCACGACAACGGTCGCAAAGCCCTGGAGGCCGAATTTGGCGACAAGATCAGCACCTCGTTTGTCGAAAACGTGCCTGAATCGGCCGACGCCGAGCGCGTGCTGCGCGATATGGCAGGGCAGGGCAACAAGCTCATTTTTGGCACCACTTTTGGCTACATGGAACCCATGCTCAAGGTCGCCGCAGACAACGCCGGCGTCAAATTCGAGCATGCCACCGGCTACAAGCAGGCCGACAACATGCGCACCTACGACAGCCGCACCTACGAAGGTGCCTACATGGCCGGCGTGATTGCCGGTGCCATGACCAAATCCAACACGCTGGGCGTGGTCGGTTCGATCCCGATCCCGGAAGTGATCCGCAACATCAACGCCTTCACGCTGGGCGCCCAGTCGAGCAATCCCAAGATCAAGACCAAGGTGGTGTGGGTGAACGGCTGGTTTGACCCACCCAAAGAAACCGAAGCCGCCACCAGCCTGATCAATGGCGGCGCTGACGTGCTGTTCCAGAACACCGACTCACCCGCCGTGCTCAAGACCGCCGAGGCCAAAGGCAAACGCGCCTTCGGCTGGGACTCCGACATGACCGCTTATGGCCCCAAGGCGCACCTGGCATCGTCCGTGATCAACTGGGGACCGTACTACATCAAGGCCACCAAAGAAGCACTGGATGGCAGCTGGAAAGCCGGTGCTGGCACACACTCCTGGTGGGGCGTGAAGGAAGGCGCCATTGACATCGTATCGATCGCCGAGGATGTGCCTGCCGAGACCAAAGCCAAGGTCGAGGAGGTCAAGAAAGGTCTGGCAGATGGCAGTTTTGCCATCTGGAAAGGGCCTATCGTCGACAACACCGGCAAGGTGCAAGTGGCCAAGGACAGCGTGGCCGACGACAAGTTCCTGGGCGGCCTGAATTTCTTTGTCAAGGGTGTCGAGGGCAAGGTTCCGGGCGCCAAGTAAGCTGGCATCGGGTCGAATCGGCGGGGATGGAGCAGGCGCCGGAAACTGGGCGTCCAACGGGTTTTTTTAACCCATCTGCCCCTTCTCCGAACGGTTCTGGCTGATCCTTGATCTGTGACCGCCATGCCCCATCACTGACCCAGGCATTTCAGCGCGGTTTGTCCAGTTGGTACAGCAACTGGGCTTTGACCTCCGGCCACTCGCCGCTGCGCAAGCTGTACATCACGGTGTCGCGGATGGTGCCGTCGC
>JBBINL010000046.1:0-16721 GCA_037443905.1 Burkholderiales bacterium
GGATAGCGTGCAACACCACACTAGCTCGCAACCCAGTGAGCGTGTTCCCTGACACCTGAATCATGTTTCTTGATCGTGATGATGCGGCCTATCGCCTGGCCGACAAACTCAATGCCTACCGGGGCAAGCATCCGCTGATCCTGGCGATACCACGTGGTGCGGTGCCGATGGCCAGAATCATCGCCGACAAGCTTGGCGGTGAACTCGATGTGGTGCTGGTGCGCAAGCTGCGTGCGCCGGGGCAGCCAGAACTGGCCATTGGCTCGGTCGATGAGAGTGGCTGGGTGTATCTGGCTGATTTCGCTGAAGTTTATGGGGGGAGTTCAGACTACATCGAAAGCGAGAAGCGTGTCCAGATGGAGACCATTCGCCAGCGTCGCGTGCAGTACACGCCCATTCGCCCACCTGTCAGTCCAAGCGGCCGCATCGTGATCGTGATCGACGATGGTCTGGCCACCGGTGCCACCATGATCTCGGCGCTGCATGGTTTGCGCGCCCGCAAACCAGCCAAACTCATTTGTGCCGTCCCCGTTGCGTCACGCGACGCGCTGGCCAAAGTGGAAGATCTGGCTGATGAGACGGTGTGCCTTGATGCGCCTGACAATTTTCAGGCAGTTGGCCAGTTCTACCGTCATTTTCCGCAGGTGGATGATGAGGAAGTGATCGAGATCCTGCGGCAAGCCTGAAGGTCGCTATCCGTCCTCGGACTGGCGGCGGGTCTTGATGGGCGCAAGCGCCTTGACGGCGGTCATGAACTGGCTGTCCGGCATGGCTGCAAGGGCCTTGATGCCGGCACGGACCAATTCACTTTTCTTGACAGAGTGACCCAGCGAGCCGGCGCGCAGCTTCAAGGCATCGATCATCAGGTATTCCAGCTTGGGGATCGTAAAGCTCTCGTGCACCAATTTGATTTTTTTCGGCTTGAGGAGCTTGCTGGAGGCGGGTTTGTCTGTAGCTGCCAAAGCCGCTTTGACCGCCTTGACAGCAGGCTTGGTCATCGGTGTTGGCAACGGCAATGGCAACGTTTTCGCCACGCGTTTGACTGGCGCCTTGGCAGCACCGGGAGCGGACTTTTCGGCGACTGCAGGGCTGGTCTCGGGGCGTGCTGCTTTTCTCGGGGCAGGATGCGCAACAGGTTCACTCGGCCGGATGGATGGCATGCTCTTGTTTCTCCAGTCAACAATCAATAAATTTCAGGCACCAGGATTTCATTGGGGACAGGCAGTCGCACATAGTCGTCATTGCGTTCACGCGGCGGCAGCATGATGGGCGGGTGCTCGACTTCCTGGTAGTCGAGCTGGCTCAACAGGTGATGGATGCAATTGAGTCGGGCTTTTTTCTTGTCATCGGCCTGCACCACCCACCAGGGAGACTCCGGGGTGTGGGTGCGTTCAAACATGACTTCCTTGGCCTTGGTGTATTCCTCCCAGCGCCGGCGTGACTCCATGTCCATCGGGCTGAGCTTCCATTGCTTGAGCGGGTCATGAATACGCCCCAGAAACCGGATTTGCTGCTCTTCGTCGGAGATGGAAAACCAGTACTTGATCAGCTTGATGCCAGAGCGCAACAGCATTTTTTCAAACTCGGGCACCGAGCGAAAGAATTCTTCGTATTGCTCGTCCGAGCAAAAACCCATGACCCGCTCGACCCCTGCCCGGTTGTACCAGCTGCGGTCAAACAAGACTATTTCACCCGCACCGGGCAGATGTGCCACATAACGCTGGAAGTACCACTGCGTTTGCTCGCGGGCATTGGGCGCGGGCAGGGCGGCTACCCGGCACACCCGCGGATTGAGCCGCTGGGTGATGCGCTTGATCGTGCCGCCTTTGCCGGCAGCATCGCGGCCTTCAAACAACACGACAAGCTTCTGGCCGGACTTGACCACCCAGTCCTGCAGTTTGACCAGCTCGCCCTGCAGCCGAAACAGCTCGCGGAAATAAAGCTTTCTGCTGTGGTGATACTGTTCGGACTCAATGTCCAGTCCTCTCTCGGCCAGAGCGTCGAGATTGCGGTCTTCCAGATCAAGCTCGAACTCTTCGTCATAAGCATCCGCCAGATCGCGCCGGATGCGCCGGATGATTTTTTCGTCATTGAAGTCCAAAGTGATTTCCGTCTGACAGGGTTGTCGAGGCTGATTCAATACAGTGCAGTTGCGTGCTTATTCGGCGCTTGAAGCGGCAGAATCAGGAGGCATCATGCTCAAGGCCTGCACCATGGTGCTGGAGTCGAGCAGGCGCAGCTTGCTGGCGTAATGTCTGTCGAGCCGCCACTCGTTCAAAATTTCCAGGGCCAGTTCGAAGCGCTTGTCGTCAAGCTGGTAGAGTTGCGCCACCGAGATGCTGGTCTCGCTTTCAAGCGCAAGTACCAGCGCCGAAATGATGTGCGCTGCAGGATCGTTTGGATTGGCTTCGATCAGTTTTCTGGCTTTTTTGATGGCAAGCATGGGTCAAGTCCGTTTGGCAGGTTGCTGGTGATTACGTCGGCTCATCAATCAATAGATCTTTACATCGATATATCCGGAGCATGGTCAGGTTCTGCTTTGTTGGCAGTATAGATGGCGCGGGGCCGTGTTTGGATGACATTTCAGTGACACAAGGATGATGATGACGGGTCATGGGATGGACTGGATGAATACGGTTCGTTTTGTCACGGTTCTGACATATTGGTATCGTAAATTACCTTCTGTTGGACCGAAAACGGTTCAACAACTTATCGATTCAACGAAAGGATTCCTCATGCAACGTAGTTTGATCAAGTCTGTCCTGGCGACTTCTGCGCTGGCTTTTTTGGGCGCTGTGCCTTTGGCTGCCACGGCGCAGGTGGTCCAGGTGGACGGCTCCAGCACCGTGTTCCCGATTACCGAAGGCATTGCCGAAGATTTCCAGAAGGCCAACAAGGGCTACAAGGTCACGGTGGGCGTTTCTGGCACCGGCGGCGGCTTCAAGAAGTTCTGCCGCGGTGAAACGGATGTTTCAAACGCATCGCGACCGATTGCAGTCAAGGAGATGGAGGCGTGCAAGGCCGCTGGCGTGGAGTATTTTGAATTACCGGTCGCTTTCGATGCCTTGACCGTGGTGATCAACCCCAAAAATACCTGGCTCAAACAAGCCACGGTGGCTGAACTGAAAGCCATGTGGGAGCCTGCAGCTCAAGGCAAAGTGAAACGCTGGAATCAGGTCAATCCGACCTGGCCTGACCAACCCTTGAAATTGTTTGGTGCCGGCGCCGATTCGGGCACTTTTGATTACTTCACCGAGGCAATTGTGGGCAAGTCCAAATCCAGCCGCGGCGACTTCACTGCATCGGAGGACGACAATGTGCTGGTTCAGGGCGTGGCAGGAGACGTCAACGCTCTGGGTTTCTTTGGCTATGCGTACTATGCTGAAAACACCAACAAGCTCAAGGCGCTGCCAATCATTGATAAGGCAGGCAAACCTGCGGTGGCACCGAGCGCCAAGACGGTTTCGGACGGTTCTTACCAGCCGCTGTCCCGCCCGATCTTCATCTACGTGAATGCCAAATCGCTGGCAAAACCGGAGGTCAAAAAGTTTGTCGACTTCTACATGGCCAACGGCGCCCAGATGGCCGAAGAGGTCAAGTATGTGGCGTTGCCGGGCAGTGTCTACGCTGCCAACATCAAACACATGGCTGATGGCAAAAAAGGCACCGTGTTCGGTGGCAAAAACGAAGTGGGGATCAGCATCGAGGAACTGGTCAAGCGTGAAGCCAAGAACTGAATCCTGATTCCCGGCTGAAGCTGACAAGGTGGCATGGAAGCACTTGGTGATTTTGAGCCACCTTGTTTTTGCTCAGAAATGCATCGGACTCTACCTAAAATGAGCGTTTCAACTATGTCAGAGCCAGACATCATGGACAAACGGTTAACCGGCGCTGCACGGCTTGCGGAACTGGCGCAGATCAAGGCCTCTCGCAAAAGAGTGGACCGGACCATCGAATTGGTGCTGCTTTCAGCCGCCTGTGTCTCGGTCTTCACCACGCTGGGCATCATGTATGTGCTGATCAGCGAATCCGTGGTGTTTTTTGCCCATGTGCCCTTGTGGGATTTTTTGTCCGATTCGCAATGGACACCCTTGTTTGATGATGCGCACTTTGGCATTGCAGTGCTTCTGGCGGGCACCTTGTCAAGTTCGATGGTGGCGTTGTTGATTGCCATCCCGCTGGGCACCATCATAGCCATTTACATGTCCGAGTTTGCAGAGCATCGCATGCGCGAAGTGCTCAAGCCGGTGCTGGAGTTGCTGTCTGGCGTGCCGACCATCATTTACGGTTTTTTTGCATTGCTGTTCGTGACGCCGCTGATCCAGAAAATCTACCCCGACTTGCCCACGTTCAATGTGTTGTCGGCGGGTATTGTGATGGGCATCATGATCATTCCTTATGTGTCGTCCTTGTCCGAGGATGCCATGCGCGCCGTGCCCATGAGCCTGCGTGAAGGCTCCTATGCCATGGGTGCCACGCGTTTTCAGACGGCCATGCGGGTGGTGGTGCCTGCCTCGATTTCGGGTATTGCATCGGCCTACATTCTGGGCATCTCGCGCGCTGTGGGGGAAACCATGATTCTGGCAGTGGCTGCCGGCATGCAACCCAATCTGACGCTGAACCCAATGGAGCCAGCAGCAACCGTCACGTCATTCATTGTGCAGGTTGCCCTGGGCGATCTGCCGCACGGCAGCATTGGTTACCAGACCATATTTGCAGCGGGTCTGACGCTGCTTTTGATCACGTTGCTGTTCAACCTTTTGGGGCACTGGATGCGCCGCAGATTCCGGGAGGCCTATTAAATGAGTACGCAACGCTCGCGTTCCGATGAAATGCGCGCCATCATCAAGTTGCACAAGCGTTGGGATTTGATTTTTGGCATTGTCGGCATTCTGTCGATTGCGCTGGCTATCCTTACCCTGGTTGCCCTGTTCAGCCAGATGGTGATTGATGGCGCGCCACGCATCAGCACCGAGTTTTTTACCAGCTTTCCGTCCCGCCGCGCCGGTCAGGCCGGTATTTTGTCCGCGTGGGTAGGGTCGTTTTTGGTCATGCTGGTGACGGCTTTGTTTGCCGTTCCGGTCGGCATTGCCAGTGCCATCTACCTAGAAGAATACGCCCGCAAGAACTGGTTCACCGACATCATTGAAATCAACATCAGCAACCTGGCAGGGGTGCCTTCCATTGTGTATGGTTTGCTGGCGCTGGGTCTGTTTGTCTACACTTTCAGCTTCGGCCAAAGCATATTGTCGGCCGGCTTGACGCTGGCGCTGCTGATTCTGCCGATCGTGATTGTCACCACCCGGGAAGCCTTGCGCTCGATTCCGCAAGTGGTGCGCGAAGGTGCTTACGCCTGTGGTGCTACCAAATGGCAGGTGGTCAGCGACCACCTGGTGCCCTACGGCATGCCGGGCATCCTGACTGGTGTGATCATCGGTTTGTCGCGTGCCATTGGCGAAACGGCGCCCATCATCACCATTGGCGCCCTGACCTTTATTGCCTTCCTGCCGCCGGTGCCGTTTGCCGGTGAGCCAGCGGCGGGCATGTTCGACTGGCTATTTTCGCCGTTCACCGTCATGCCTATCCAGATTTTCAACTGGACTTCGCGACCCGACCCGGCGTTTCATGCCAACGCGGCCGCCGCCAGCCTGGTGCTCGTGGTGTTGACGCTGGGCATGAACGGCCTGGCAATCTGGCTGCGCTACCGACTGCGCAAAAACATCAAGTGGTAAACCCATCAACGAGTACAAAACCAATGTCATCCACCATCACGCTACCTGATCGCCCTCCCGTGCTCAAAGCAGAGTCCAAAGACCTCGACTTTTATTACGGCGATTTCAAGGCACTCAAAGGCGTTTCCATGCCGGTCTACGAGAACCGCGTGACCGCCCTGATCGGCCCCAGCGGCTGCGGCAAATCCACCTACCTGCGCTGCTTCAACCGCATGCACGACCTGTACCCCGGGCACCGCTACGACGGGAAAATCGAATTGCACCCGGACGATGTGGACATTCTGGACGCCTCGGTAGACCCGATCGAAGTGCGCATGCGTATTTCCATGGTGTTTCAGAAACCCAATCCGTTTCCCAAATCCATCTTTGAGAATGTGGCTTATGGACTGCGGGTTCGCGGCGAAAAGTCCACCAGTTACATTGAGGACAAGGTGGAGGCGGCGCTCAAGGGTTCTGCCATCTGGAACGAGGTCAGGGACCGCATGAGTGAACCGGCCACCAACCTGTCGGGCGGCCAGCAGCAGCGCCTGTGTATTGCCAGGTCGCTGGCCACCGATCCGGAAATCATCCTCTTTGACGAACCGACCTCGGCGCTGGACCCCATTGCAACCGGCAGCATCGAAGAGCTCATCAGTGAAATCAAGAGCAAGGTGACGATCCTGATCGTGACCCACAATATGCAGCAGGCGGCGCGCGTGTCAGACTTTGTGGCGTATATGTATCTGGGCGAGATGGTTGAATACGGGCAGACCAATGACATATTCATGAAGCCCAAGCGTCAGGAAACTGAAGACTACATCACCGGCCGATTTGGTTAAGCAACAAGGATCTTTCCATGAGTGAAAAACATTTATCAAGCCAGTTTGACAGCGAACTCGGCGCGGTGTCGACGCGCGTGATGGAACTGGGTGGTTTGGTCGAGTCGCAGATTCGCCAGGCCATTTATGCTTTGTCGCAGTTCAGCGTTGAAGTGGCGGATCAGGTCACCCAGGCGGAGAACAGGGTCAATGCCATGGAAGTCGACATTGACCGTGAGCTTTCCGGGATCATTGCCCGACGCCAGCCGACCGCGCGTGATTTGCGCCTGCTGATTGCCATCTCCAAGGCCACGGCCAACCTGGAACGGGTGGGCGATGAGGCAGCAAAAATTGCCCGCATGGTGCGTTCGATCATTGAAAGCGGCGCGCCGCGTTCGTTGCCATTCCTGGAGCTGCGTGTGGCATCCGACCTGGCTTCTGGGCTGTTGCGCAAATCGCTGGATGCCTTTGCCCGCCTCGACACCACGGCGGCGCTGGCGATCCTCAAGGAAGACGACCTGATCGACAGGGAGTTTGACGGATTTGTGCGCAAGCTCATCACCTACATGATGGAAGACCCGCGCATGATTTCGCCCAGCCTGGACCTGCTTTTTCTGGCCAAGGCGATTGAGCGAATTGGCGATCATGCCAAAAACATTGCCGAACTGATCATCTATATTGTCAAGGGAGCCGATATACGCCATGCACCCATGTCGGAGATTGAGTCGGTGGTGAAATGAGACGTTTGCCCGGTGTGCTGATCGTTGAAGATGAACCTGCCATCGCCGAGCTGATTTCGGTCAATCTGCGCCACAACGGATTTCGGCCGACCTGGGCCATGGACAGCACCACGGCGCAAGCGGAGCTGGACAACACGCTGCCTGATGTGATCTTGCTCGACTGGATGCTGCCCGGCGAAAACGGGCTGTCATTGGCCAGGCGCTGGCGCGCCAACCCGCGCACCAAATCGGTTCCAATCATCATGCTGACAGCGCGCGGTGACGAGGTGGACCGGGTGGCGGGGCTCGATGCAGGTGCCGACGATTACATTGCCAAACCGTTTTCCACCAAGGAACTGCTGGCGCGCATGCGTGCCGTGTTGCGTCGAAGCGCGCCTGAACGTGACCTGGGTGTGGTGATGCTTGGCGAGCTGCGTCTTGATGCCGCCACTTACCGTGTCACCTATCATGGGCAGTTGCTCAAGCTGGGTCACACCGAGTTCAAGCTGCTGCATTACCTGATGAGCCACACCGAACGCGTCCACAGTCGTTCGCAGTTGCTCGACAAGGTCTGGGGCGACCACGTGTTCATCGAGGAGCGGACGGTCGATGTGCACGTCAAACGCCTGCGCGAGGCGCTCGGCGAGGCCGGTGCGATGGTTGAAACCGTGCGTGGCGCCGGCTATCGCATGACTGCGCAGACGGTGCTGGCAAAACCGGCTTGAACCAGGCGCATGCATGCTGGGTCGCATCATTTTCTTTTCAGGATGTTTGGCGGCAGGTGCTTTGCTGGGCTTTTGGCTTGATGAATATTGGCCTGAATATGATGCGGTCCCGATTGGCCTGGTGCTTGCGGCCGTTATCTGGATCGTCCTGGACAGCGCCCGGGCCAGCCAGTTTCTGCTTTGGTTGCGCCGGGACAGCGTGGCCGATGGCGGCCAACAATCTGGCGTCTGGGGCGAATTCACCGACCGCGTGCGGCGCATGCTGCGCGAGCGGGAGCGCCAGACCCGGGAAAGTCAGGCCCGGCTGCAGGATTTTCTGTCTGCCTTGCAAGCCTCGCCCAACGGCGTCATGTTGCTTGATGGCGAGTCGCGTATCGAGTGGTCTAACCAGACTGCGGCAGCGCATTTTGGCCTTGATCCCCAGCGTGACCTGATGCAGGCCATTGGCAACCTGGTGCGCGATCCGGGTTTTGTCAGCTATCTGGCGGCACGCAATTTTGAGACCAGCCTGACCATGCCGGGTCGCGACAGCACACCATCGCACCCGGTCACGCTGTCGGTGCAGCTGCATCGGTATGGTGACGGGCGCAAATTGCTTTTGTCGCGCGATATCACGGCGCTTGAACAGGCTGAGGCCATGCGACGAGATTTTGTGGCCAATGTGTCGCACGAAATTCGTACGCCCCTGACGGTGCTGGCGGGCTTTGTGGAGACTTTGCAGACCCTCAGCCTCGACGAATCAGAGCGTCAGCAATACCTCGCCCTGATGGCGCAGCAGGTTAAGCGGATGCAGACCCTGGTGAGCGATTTGCTGACACTCTCCAGGCTGGAAGGCAGTGTGCCGCCGGGTCTGGAGACGCGTGTGGCCGTGCCGGCAATGATGCGCCAGCTCAAGAATGATGCTCTGGCGTTGTCGCAGGTCATGGGGGCCGCCGGGGACACGGATCACCAGTTTGAATTCGATTGCGCATTTGATGGCTATCTGGCAGGCGCTCCCAGCGAGCTGCTCAGTGCCATGGGAAATCTGATCAGCAACGCGGTGCGCTATACGCCGTCGGATGGCTGCATCAGCGTGCGCGTTCGTCTGCGCGCGGATGGCTGTCTGGTTTTTTCGGTGACCGACACCGGGCCTGGCATTGCCCCCGAGCACCTGGGTCGCCTGACCGAGCGCTTTTACCGCGTCGATCGAAGCCGTTCGCGCGAAACTGGTGGCACCGGCCTGGGCCTGGCCATTGTCAAACATGTGGCGCAACGTCATGGCGCCACACTGACCATCGAGAGCACCGTCGGCAAGGGGTCGGTGTTTACTCTGACTTTTCCGGCGCTGCGGGTGGTGCCGTCAAAGCTTGCGGCAGACGCTCATACAGCCACAATGAATCTTTGCGCTCAGCCGGATGCCCCATTGAACGCCGCAATTGCCACATCGAGCCCTGATTGAGGTCAGTGCGCTGGCGTGCCGTGTCGATGTCGGCGATCAACCAGTTGCAACGATTGCCGTCATCCAGCGTCTGCAGTTCTAGCCCGCCATGGAACTGAAAGGCCGCGATCTGACTCCGGCGCAAACCCAGCATTGCCACACAGCCGGGAGAAGGTGGCATGGCCGCTGTCGCCATCCTCACCAGCGGCGCGTAGCTGCGGGCAAAGTCGAGCAGCGGCAGGCACAAGGTCAGCAGCAGCAGCCAGCACAAGGCGGTGCCACCGGCTGGCAACACCAGGCTTTTCCAGATCACCGGCGGGTGCCTGCCGACGCGCCATTTGACCAGCCACGCCCATGACAGGCTGGCGCACACAGCGATGACGAAAGGGATGAATGAAAAACTGTGAACAAAGCCTGGTGCCAGTCGCGCCACGTTGGCGGCCGGTTGTGCCGGAATGCCGGTCTGCATGGAAATCCAGACCACCCAGATCGCCACTGCGCAACCGGTGAAGAAGAGCAGGGTAAACCAGTCGATCAGCGCGCCCACGCTGCGACTCAGCGTGGGCAAGGCAAAGGCGGCCAGCGCGGCCAGGGCAGGCAAGGCCAGCAGCAGGGAGCGGTCGGCCGCGCTGGTGGTGAGCGTCGCCGCGCTGGCGACTGCGGCAAACCAGAGCGGCAGCCAGAGGTGCAAGCCGGAAAAGCGTGCGCTGACGAGCTGTCTGCGCCAGCGCCACAAGGTCAGGATGACCAGTGGCCAGACAGGCCAGGTGAACCACAAAAAAAGCCTTCCCATGCCTCGCCATTCAGCCAGGCTGACGCGGGGTGGCGCAACGCGCCAGTGCCACAAATCCAGCAGCGTGGCCAGTGTGGCACCTGCGATCGACAGTAGCACGAGCCAGAGCGCCCGGGATCTGTTTTTGCTTGCCTCAGAAATGTCATCTGCTGTGGCCAACAGGTACAGGCTGGCGCTGCCCAGACCCAGGGCCAAAGCCATGGAGGGTGCGCCTGACAACGTGAGCCCAAGCAGCGCCACACCGGCGCTCATGACGGGCGCCATGGGCCGGTAGGGCAGAGCTGCGGTGGCGTAAAACAGCAGGGCGGTGAAGCACAACTGTGTCAAGGCAGGCGTTGTTTCATGGGCCAGCTGTGCCAGACCCAGGCAGGCAATGAAGGCCAGCAAAGCGCCATCCGCAATGGCGCGAGCATAGTCGGTCGGATGTGCTTCTCCACCAAAGGCAAAAGCAACTGGCTGAGCCTTCGGGCTGCGCGCCAGATAGTAGGAGCCGTACCAGGTGGCCGTCAAGGTCAGCCCCAACAGCAGCATGAAAGGCAGGCGCGCGGCCAGATCAGCTGGCAGCCAGTCGGGAGCCAATTGCATGGCCCAGGCACCCAGCCAGTAAGGCAGCAGGGCATCCACATCGGGTGGCAGCCCCGCCAGGGTTGGCTGCCACCAGTTCGCGGTGCCTTGCGCCAGTTCGGCCATGTAGCCAAAAGTGGTGATGTCGTCGTACTTCCAGGGGACGCGGCCCACAAAACCAGCCAGCACATACACCCCGCAAAACAGCCACAGCGCCAGGCGCGGCAAGCGCTTGACGGCACCCTGGGCGACGATGGCGGGAGTGGGCTGATTCACGGCGTGTGTTGTTGGCAAGTGCTTTGCCCGGAGCAAAGAAAAAGGCAGCACGGCGTGACCCGTCTGCCTTCGGCGATCCGAAATGGCGCTTATTTGGCTGCCGTCTTGCCGAAGCGGTTGCGGAAGCGCTCGACACGACCACCCATGTTGTCCACTGATTTTTGGGTGCCGGTATAGAAAGGGTGCGACTCGCTGGAGGTGTCAAGCTTGAAAAGTGGCAGTTCGCGGCCATCTTCCATTTTGATCATCTCTTTGGCGTTGGCGCAAGAGCGTGTCACGAACTTGAAACCGTTGGACGAATCCAGGAAACAAACTTCGCGGTAATTGGGGTGAATGCCTTCTTTCATGTTGACTCCATCAGCTGCGTTAGCCGCGCCAGCCCTTGCGCAAACCCATTGCGCAATTCAAAGCTGCTCGTACTTTTCGCTTAAACCCAAGATTATAGATCAGCCGCCACGACGCATCATGTCGAAGAACTCGCTGTTGTTCTTGGTGGCGCGCATCTGCTTGAGAACCATTTCCATCGACTCGATTTCGTCCATGTTGTACAAAAACTGCCGCAGGATGCGCGTTTTTTGCAGAATGTCAGGTGCCAGCAGCAACTCTTCACGCCGGGTGCCGCTGCGGTTGAGTTGAATCGAGGGGAACACGCGCTTTTCGTACAGGCGCCGGTCAAGGTGGATTTCGCTGTTGCCAGTGCCTTTGAATTCCTCAAAGATCACTTCGTCCATGCGGCTGCCGGTGTCCACCAGCGCAGTGGCAATGATGGTCAGCGAGCCGCCTTCTTCAACATTGCGCGCCGCGCCCAGAAAACGTTTTGGTCGTTGCAGGGCGTTGGCATCGACACCGCCGGTGAGCACCTTGCCTGAGGATGGCACCACATTGTTGTAGGCGCGCGCCAGGCGGGTGATGGAGTCGAGCAGGATCACCACGTCTTTTTTCAATTCGACCAGGCGTTTGGCGCGCTCGATCACCATTTCAGCCACGTGCACGTGGCGCGCGGCGGGTTCATCAAATGTAGAGGCAATCACCTCGCCCTTGACGGTGCGCTGCATTTCAGTCACTTCTTCCGGGCGTTCGTCGACCAGCAACACCATCATGTAAGTCTCTGGGTAATTGGCGGCAATGGCGTGGGCGATGTGCTGCATCATCACGGTCTTGCCGCTCTTGGGCGGAGCCACCAGCAGGGCGCGCTGGCCTTTGCCGATCGGGGCGATGATGTCGATGATGCGCCCGGTGATGTTTTCCTCGCCCTTGATGTCGCGCTCCAGACGCATCTGCTCCTTGGGAAAAAGCGGCGTCAAATTTTCAAACATCACCTTGTGTTTGTTTTCTTCGGGGCCGCCACCGTTGACTTTTTCAAGTTTGTTCAGCGCAAAGTAGCGCTCGCCATCTTTGGGGGTGCGCACTTCGCCTTCGATCATGTCGCCGGTGTGCAGGTTGAAGCGGCGCACCTGGCTCGGACTGATGTAAATGTCGTCAGTCGAGGCGGTGTAGCTGGTGTCGGGGCTGCGCAAAAAACCAAAACCGTCGGGCAGAATTTCCAGCACGCCATCGGCAAAAATCTGTTCACCAGCGCGGGCACGCTTTTTGATGATGGCAAACATCAGCTCCTGTTTGCGCATGCGCCCCGTGTTTTCAATCTCAAGATCTTCGGCTTGCTTGAGGACTTCTGACACGTGCAGTGCCTTGAGTTCGTTTAAATGCATGAAATAGCTCGGTGAAGGTATGAAGTCTGCCTTGGTGGGAAAGGGATGGCGCTGTCGACTTGTGCGGATTCAAGTCGGATTAGCTTTGCGCCTGCTACTCAAGCTGACCCAGGATGGGGGTGAGAGAGTGGAGTGAATTATGACAGGAAAAAAGCCCAGCGCGGAAGGCTGGGCGGCAGGCAGATGCACGGCATCTGCCCAAGGCAGGGTTATGCCAGTTGCTGATCGATGAAAGCAGTAAGCTGCGCCTTGCTCATGGCACCCACTTTGGTGGCTGCCAGTTGGCCGTTTTTGAAGATCATCAAGGTGGGAATGCCGCGAATGCCGAATTTCGCAGGAATTTCGCGGTTTTCATCGACATTCATTTTGGCAATCTGCAGTTTGCCTTCATAGGCCGTCGATACTTCGTCCAGGATTGGCGCGATCATTTTGCAGGGACCGCACCATTCGGCCCAGTAGTCCACCAGCACGGGGACACCGGCTTGCAGCACGTCATCTTCGAACGATGCATCAGACACATGTTTGATCAGCTCACTGGCCATGGCATTTTCCTAAAAAGAGTTTTTGAAAAGAATACAGTTGGGAAATTGTGACAGAAACCAAAACAGCACACCATGCGCAAGGCGTCATGTCCCGTATGCTGAATGCCGCACAAACCGCTTTTGGGCGACTGCGCGCGGTTCAATGAGCTTATCAGGATGACATTTTCAAGTCGCAAAATGAAAAAGGCAGTGGTTCTCGGCGCTGGTCCGGCGGGCTTGATGGCTGCAGAGGTTTTATCAAACGCAGGCGTTACGGTGCAACTGTTTGATGCCATGCCCAGCGTTGGACGCAAATTTTTGCTGGCAGGCAAAGGGGGGCTGAATCTGACCCATTCCGAGCCAGCAGACCTGTTTGGCTCACGCTATGGGCAACGTCGTCAGCAGATTGAGGCGCTGTTCAAGTCGTTCGATGCCGCCAGCGTTCGGGCCTGGGCAGCTTCGCTGGGGGTCGAGACCTTTGTCGGCAGTTCGGGGCGGGTTTTCCCCGCCGACATGAAAGCCGCACCGCTGTTGCGTGCCTGGCTGACGCGCCTGCGCCACCCCGGGCATGGCGTGCCAGTCGAGTTTCTGATGCGCCACCGCTGGACAGGGTGGCACAACCCGGCGCCTGAAGTCACTGCCATGGGCGCACAGTCCTCAAACACCAGGCTTGACTTTGACACGCCGCATGGCCCGGTGCAGGTGCAGGCCGACGCCGTGGTGCTGGCGCTGGGCGGCGGCAGTTGGTCACGACTGGGCTCCACCGGTGCCTGGGTGCCGTGGCTGCAGGCCAGGGGCGTGCCCGTGGCACCCCTGTTGCCGGCGAACTGCGGCTTTGATGTGCAAAACGGCTGGAGTGCGCACTTTGCCAGCCGGTTTGCCGGTCATCCATTCAAATCAGTGGCTATCGCGTACAACCCTGCGCAGGGTCAAAAATTTGCCCGCAAGGGAGAATTCGTTGTCACGGAGACCGGCGTTGAAGGCAGTTTGATTTATGCCGCATCGGCCTGGATGCGCGATGACATCCTGGCGCATGGCAGCGCCACTTTCGAGCTGGATTTGCTGCCAGATCTGACGCTGGAACGGGTGCAGGCTGAAGTGCAACACCCGCGTGGCTCGCGTTCGCTGTCGAGTCACCTCAGGAGCCGTTTGCATCTTGATGGCATCAAGACGGCCATCCTGCATGAACGGTTGAGCAAGGAGCAAATGGCCGATGCGCCACGGCTGGCCCTGGCGATCAAAGCCTTGCCCATCACGCTGGTGGCAGCGCGGCCCATCGACGAGGCCATCAGCAGCGCCGGTGGTGTGCTGTTTGAAGCGATGACGGATCAGCTGATGCTAAAGACCATGCCTGGCGTATTTTGCGCCGGTGAAATGATCGACTGGGAGGCACCCACGGGCGGCTACTTGTTGACAGCCTGCCTGGCCAGTGGATATTGTGCCGGGCAGGGAGCCCTGGCATTTCTCGATGCGCCGCAGGAACATTGTCGGGCAGGCTGATCGCTGAAAATCAAGTCAGGGTCGTGCAAGCTCGGCGTCCATAATTATGAATTCAGTTTTTTAATAACCACCGGAGACCGCCCATGACCAATTTCGCCGAATTCCACAAACGCTCGATCACCGACCGTGACGCCTTCTGGGGTGAACAAGCCCGGTTGGTTGACTGGAAAGTCCAGCCCAGCCAGATTTGCGACTACAGCAATCCGCCTTTTGCCAAGTGGTTTGTGGGCGGTGTGACCAATCTTTGCCACAACGCGGTGGATCGCCATCTGAAAGACCGCGCCGACCAGGCGGCGCTGATTTTTGTTTCGACCGAAACCAACCAGGAAAAGGTGTATTCGTTCCGTGAATTGCATGCCGAAGTCCAGCGCATGGCAGCCATCCTCAAGGATCTCGGCGTGGTCAAGGGCGATCGGGTGCTGATTTACATGCCCATGATCGCCCAGGCGGCTTTTGCCATGCTGGCATGCACCCGAATTGGTGCCATCCACTCCGTGGTGTTTGGCGGTTTTGCCTCCGGCTCGCTGGCGACACGCATCGAAGATGCCGCGCCCAAGGTCATCATCAGCGCCGATGCCGGTTCACGCGGTGGCAAGGCCGTGGCTTACAAACCGCTGCTCGATGAAGCGATCAGTCTGTCGAGCTACAAGCCCGAGTCGGTTTTGCTGGTTGATCGCGGCCTGGTCGCCATGGATCTGGTGCCAGGGCGTGACAAATTGTGGGCCGAGTTGCGGGAAAAACACATGCAATCGGTGGTGGAATGCGAGTGGGTGGATGCCACCCACCCCAGCTACACGCTCTACACCAGCGGCACCACCGGCAAACCCAAAGGCGTGCAGCGCGACACCGGCGGCTACGCCGTGGCGCTGGCTGCCAGCATGAAGCACATCTATTGCGGTGAAGCCGGGGAAACCTATTTCTCCACCAGCGACATCGGCTGGGTCGTGGGTCACAGCTACATCATCTACGGCCCGCTCATTGCCGGCATGGCCACCATCATGTACGAAGGTTTGCCGATTCGCCCGGACGGCGGCATCTGGTGGAGCCTGATCGAGAAATACAAGGTCACGGTGATGTTCAGCGCACCCACCGCGATCCGTGTGCTCAAGAAACAGGACCCGGCCTTGCTCAAGAAATACGACCTGTCCACGCTCAAAGCCTTGTTCCTCGCCGGTGAGCCGCTCGATCAGCCCACGGCACAGTGGATCAGCGAGGGCCTGGGCCGGCCGATTGTGGACAACTACTGGCAGACCGAAACCGGATGGCCGATCCTGAGCATTTGCAAGGGCGTTGACGATGCGCCCACCAAGTTCGGCTCGCCCGGCAAGGCGGTGTATGGCTACGATGTCAAGCTGCTCGATGAAACCACCGGCGAGGAGCTCAAGGGTGCCAACCAGAAAGGCGTGGTCGCCATCGAAGGTCCGCTGCCTCCGGGTTGCCTGCAAACGGTGTGGGGCGACGATGCGCGGTTTGTCAGCACCTACTGGAAAACCATACCCGGGCGTCTGGTCTACAGCACATTTGACTGGGGCATCCGCGATGAAGAAGGTTACTACTTCATTCTGGGGCGCACCGACGACGTGATCAATGTGGCTGGTCACCGCCTGGGCACCCGCGAGATCGAAGAAAGCATCTCGGCGCATCCGAATGTGGCCGAGGTGGCGGTGGTTGGCGTGGCCGACCAGCTCAAGGGCCAGGTCGCCATGGCATTTGCCGTGGTAAAGGATGCCAGCCTGATCGCCGATGAAGCCGGTGCGCTCAAGATGGAAGGTGAAATCATGAAAATTGTCGACAAGGACCTGGGCGCCGTGGCGCGACCGGCCCGCGTGCGCTTTGTCACCGTGCTGCCCAAGACACGCAGCGGCAAGTGCCTGCGTCGCGCCATCACGGCAGTGTGCGAGGGGCGCGACCCCGGCGACCTGACGACCATGGACGATCCGGCCGCGTTGCAGCAGATCAAGGACCTGA
>JBBINL010000047.1:0-16610 GCA_037443905.1 Burkholderiales bacterium
TCGGCAAGTTCGGCGACGTGCTGGCCAAAGTCAAGACCCAGACCGAGACCGTGCTCAAGACCATTGACACAGCGCAAACCCGCAGCCGTGCCATGGGCCGCGCGCTGAAAGATGTCGAAGCCTTGTCCGAGACCCGAAGCGCCGCGCTGATCGTGAACGATGTTGACCTTGACAGCGCGAATGGGTCCATCAACCCGTGACCGCTGCCATTGCGCCATTGGGCCCGGTGGCGCTGGCCCGACTGATTGCTGGTCAGATCAGCCTGCATGCCTGCATGGCGGGCATGCGCATGGCAGCCCCGTTGATGGCCTTGCGCGCGGGTTACAGCCCGTTGGCTGTGGGGGTGTTGTTGTCCCTGTTTGCCTTGACCCAGGTGTTTCTGGCCTTGCCCGCCGGCCGCTATGCCGACCGAAACGGTTTCAAGCGGCCGGTGGGACTGAGTGTGCTGGCCGCCTGCACCGGGGCGATCCTGGCGGTGGTCTGGCCGGTCTTTCCAGTGCTATGCCTGAGCGCCTTGATGACCGGCGGCGCTGTGGGTGTGGCCGCGATCAGCCTGCAGCGTCACGTCGGGCGATCAGCACAAAACAAGGTTGAACTCAAGCGACTGTTCAGCTGGATCTCGATTGGCCCTGCGCTAGCCAACTTCATCGGGCCCCTGTCGGCCGGCTTGCTGATTGATCTGGGCGGATTCAGGATGGCCTTTTTGGTCATGGCGTGTTTACCCTTGATGACCTGGCTGTGGGTGCGTCATACGCTGGAATTGCCACCGGTGCCTGTCAAACCCGGTGCCGCAGTGGGGCGCGCCTGGGACCTGCTGCGCGAGCCGATGATGCGCCGGCTGATGCTGGTGAACTGGTTGTTGTCGACGTGCTGGGATGTGCACGCATTTGTGGTGCCGGTGATCGGTCATGAGCGCGATTTGAGCGCCTCGGCGATTGGCGCCATTCTGGGCGGATTTGCCCTGGCTGCCACGGCTGTCAGGGTGGTATTGCCGATGGTGGCGGCCCATTTGCACGAATGGGTGGTGGTGACCACGGCCATGCTGGCCACGGCGGTGTTGTTTGCGGTTTACCCGTTCATGCCTTCCGCACTGTCGATGGCGCTGAGCTCCGCGATGCTGGGCTTGGCGCTGGGATCGGTGCAACCCATGATCATGAGCACCTTGCACCAGATCACGCCCGAGGCGCGCCACGGCGAGGCACTGGGCTTTCGCATGATGGCCATCAATGGCTCCAGCGTGGTGATGCCCATGCTGTTTGGCTCAGCCGGTGCTGTGCTGGGCGTGTCGCTGGTGTTCTGGACGGTGGGCGCCGCTGTGGCAGTGGGTGCGCGCACGGCCTGGCGCTTGCGCCCGCCCGTTCACAAATCGTAAAAACGCGCAATCACGGCCCACGCCGCCTCGGGCTCGTCCACGTATTCGATCAGCTTGAGGTCTTCGGCGGCAATCACGCCTTGCTCTACCATGGCATCGAGATTGATCAGGCGCCTCCAGTAGGCGCTGCCGAACAGCACGATCGGCACCGGTTTGGCTTTGCGGGTTTGCACCAGCGTGATGACTTCGAACAGCTCGTCGAGCGTGCCGAATCCACCCGGAAAAGCCACCAGCGCCTTGGCCCGCATCATGAAGTGCATCTTGCGCAGCGCAAAGTAGTGGAACTTGAAACTCAGGTTGGGGGAGATGTAGGGGTTGTGCTTTTGCTCATGCGGCAGGGCGATGTTCAGACCGACATTGAGCGCGCCCATCTCGTGCGCACCACGGTTGGCCGCTTCCATGATGCCGGGGCCGCCTCCAGTGGCAATGTACAGGCGTTCCTCGGGTTTGAGGTGGATGCTGTGACCGGCCACCAGCCGGGCAAACAGACGGGCATGGTCGTAATAGTGTGCGTTGCGCACTTGCTGCTGCGCCTGGTTGAGCGCATCGGCATCGCCACTGAGCTGTGCCAGGCGCAGGTTTTCCTGGGCGGCTTCTGGCGCTTGAAAGCGGGCGCTGCCAAAGACGACGACCGTGTTCTCGATGCCTTGCTCCGCCTGGTCAAGCTCGGGCTTGAGCAACTCGAGCTGAAAGCGGATGCCACGGGTTTCGCGCCGCAGCAGGAACTCGGGGTCGGCAAAGGCCAGGCGGTAGGCATCGGCCTGCAACGGATTGCCTTGATCGGCGTGATTTTGCAATTCGGCCCAGGCGTCTGCCAGGCGGCGCTCGCTCAGGCGCTGAGGCAGCATATCGGGTTTATACATAAATGCTATTGTCCCGGAAAAAGCACAGACGCTTACAGACGCTGTCGGTTGGCGTGATATTTGTCAAGTCGCCGTGACATGGTGCGCCTACGATAGCGACAGGAAAGTGATCTGCATGACGTCGATTTTTGACCCGTTGCGTTTCAGTGCCGTCTCGATGGACGTTTTGGCCTGCCAGGGTGGAAACGCCCAGGCCATTGCTGCGCGTCAACAATCCCGATTGACCTCATTGCTCACTTCGGCCCAACGGGATTCGCCTTTTTATCGTGAGCACCTGCATGGCATCCAACCGGGCAGAACCGCGCTGAGTGAGCTTCCCACGGTGACCAGACACGCATTGATGGCGCGTTTTGACGATTGGGTGACGGACCCGCAACTCAAGCTGAATGCGCTTCGCGCTTTCACTGCCGATCCTCGGCGCATAGGCGATGCCTATCTGGGCAAGTACCTGGTGTGGGAGAGTTCGGGTTCCAGCCATGAACCGGGTGTTTTTGTGCAAAACGCGCAGACCATGGCGGTGTATGACGCACTGGAGGCACTGCGGCGCAGCACATTGCGGCCGCTCAGACGCTGGTTTGACCCGCTGGGCTTTTCCGAGCGCATTGCCTTTGTCGGTGCCACCAGCGGCCACTTTGCCAGTTTTGTGAGCCTGCTGCGTCTGCGTCAGTTACACCCCTGGCTGGCGCCGTTCATTCAAAGTTTTTCGATTCTTCAATCCACCAGGTCGCTGGTGGCAGAGCTCAACGCGTTTGCACCGACCGTGATCGCCACTTACCCAACTGTTGCGGCCTTGCTTGCCGATGAGGCGGCGAGTCGTGCCTTGCACTTTGCACCCAGCGAAGTCTGGACTGGTGGCGAGACCTTGAGCGCTGCCTTGCGGCGGCGCCTTGAGCAGACGCTGGGCTGTGCAGTGCGCAACAGTTATGGTGCCTCGGAGTTCCTGTCGATCGCCTGGGAGTGTGCCCGGCATCGCCTGCACGTGAACGCCGACTGGGTGATTCTGGAGCCGGTGGACGCGCATGGGCAGGCCACGCCCGCTGGCATGCTGTCAGACACCACCTTGCTGACCAATCTGGCCAACCCGGTGCAGCCCTTGATTCGCTACGACATTGGCGACCAGCTGCGGCTGCATCATGAGGCCTGTGATTGTGGTTCCGCTTTGCCAGTCATCGAAGTGCTGGGTCGTTGCGATGATGCGCTGGTCATGGCGGGCAGCCAGGGCAGACCGGTGACATTGCTGCCCGTGGCATTGTCCACGGTGCTCGAGGATGATGCCGGTGTGTTCGATTTTCATGTGCTTCAGCGCGACGACCATACCCTGGAACTGCAGCTTGCTTTGCAAGGATCGCAAGGCCAGGCTGCGCTGACGCGATGTCGTGCCGCGCTGGAATATTTTGCACAAGTTCAGGAGCTCAAGCCCATCAGGCTGATCGGCAAGCTGGGTCAAGCCATGCCCAGGGGTCGCAGCGGCAAATCCAAGCGCATCGAGGCGCACCGGGCGGTCAAGGCGAACTGAAGGCTAGGCATGGTTTGCCTGGAGTTGCGTCAAGGTATCGGCGATGGTGTCGGCCATGCTGACGACATTGGTGGGGTGTGCGACGCAATCGGTGCTCCAGATATCGCCCACACCCGCGCGACGCATCAACGCCATCGACTCGTCCGCAAACAGCGCGTGGGTGACTGCCACATCGACTCTGGCCGCACCTGCCTGAAGCAGCAGTTGCGCGGCGCGGGCGATGGTGTGGCCGGTACTGGCGACGTCGTCAAGCAGTACCACTTGACGATTCGACACCGTCAACCGGGGCAGTGTCACTTCGACGCTGCGGTCGCCATGGCGCAGTTTGCGGCAGACCGCGTGATCAAAGCCGTGGCGTGCTGCCGCCAAGGCGATCCACTGCGCAGATTCTGCGTCGGGCCCGATGAGCAAGGGCTGCTGTCTGTGCGCGGCAATCCAGTCGGACAGCAGCGGCGCAGCACTGAGCACGATGGCTTGGGCAACCGGCACGGCCTGCTGTAGTGTGGCGACCCGGTGCAGGTGCGGATCGACAGTGATCACGGCATCGAACAGGCTTGCCAGAAATTGCCCGACGATGCGCTGGCTGATGGCTTCGCCGGGTTGAAATGCCATGTCCTGGCGCATGTAGGCCAGGTACGGTGCCACCAAAGTCAAGCTGCTTACGCCCAGGCTGCGTGCGGTCTGCGCCGCCAGCAGCAGTTCCAGCAACTTTTCATTCGGGTTATTCAGCGTGCGCAGCATGACCACCTGCGCCGGCAAGTCGTCGGGCAGGCGCAGTTTGACTTCTCCGTCAGGAAAGCGATGCTGTTCAATCTGCAGATGCGTCAGTTGCGCTTGCTGTGCCAGGCGCGTTGCGCTGGCCTGCTCATCGGCAAAATACAGCAACACGGGCTTGTCTGGTAGAGCAGGCGCAAGACAAGACCCGGGCATCATCAGAACTCCACAAAGACCTGGGGCACGCTGGCAGCCGCGCCAAGGGTATAGCCGCTGGATTTGGCGCAGGCCTGGCGGGCAAAGCCCAGATCGCTTTGAAAGCTGGCATGGACCCGGTACAACAGCTCACCCGCAGCCACCGCATCGCCGAGTTTGCGAAACAGGTCTATCCCGGCACCGGCCACCTTGGGCGCACCGGCGAGCCGGGCGATGCGCGCCAGCTGCAAATTGTCGATATCGGTCACTACACCTGCTTTGGCGGCATGGACCTCAAATGTCAACAGACCAAGGGGCGGGTGCTTGCAGTCAAACGGCTTGCGTCCCTGCGCGTCGATGATGGCGTTCATTTTAGTGAGCGCCCGGCCCGAGTCCAGAATATCGCGGGCGATGGCAAAACCGTCGCCACCGCGCACATCGGGGTGGCATTCAAGCAGCCTGCCGGCCAGCCGCAAGGCTTTTTGGCGCAAATCGTTGGGTGCCTGAGGGTCGTTTTCAAGCACCTGCATCACGTCGCGCGCTTCGAGCATCGGGCCAATCCCGCGGCCAATGGGCTGGCGACCGTCGGTGATGACCACGTCGAGCGACAGGTTCATGCGCCGCGCGACATACTCAAACAGGCGCCGCAGGCGTTGTGCCTCGGGCATGGTACGCACTTTGGCAGTCGGTCCAATCGGGATATCGAGCACCAGATGGGTCGAACCTGCGGCGATCTTCTTGGACAGGATGGAAGCCACCATTTGGCCCGGTGAGTCAATCGCCAGCGGCCGCTCCACTGAAATCAGCACATCGTCGGCGGGTGACAGTCTGGCGCTGCCGCCCCAGGCCAGACAGGCGCGGTGGTCCCGGACGATCATTTTCATGGTATCAAGTGGCAAGGCGACATTGGTCAGCACTTCCATGGTGTCTGCGGTTCCTGCCGGCGAGGTGATGGCGCGTGAGGATGTTTTTGGGCAGAGCAAGCCGTGCGCGGCCACAATTGGCACCACCAGCATCGAGGTGCGATTGCCCGAGATACCGCCGATGCAATGCTTGTCAGCCACCAGTGGCTCGTGCCAGTCGAGCTTGCTGCCGCAGGCAACCATCGCCTCGGTCAAAAAATACACTTCCTCACGGTCGAGTTCGTCCCGGTTGGTGGCGACCACAAAGGCGGTCAGCTCGATTTTGGAGTAATGCAGCTCGGCAATGTCAGTCACGATATCCTGAAAGTCCTCACGGCTCAGGCGTTCGCCCGCCAGCTTGCGAAACAGCGCGCCGACAGAGGCGGGCGGTTCGGCCTGCGCCACCGAAACCACATGGCCTTCCTCGACGCCCAGCTGCCTGAATGCGTCTTCCGACAGCCCCAATTCTTCGCTGCCCACGATGGCAGGGTCATCGACCACGTTCAGGGTCGCCAGTATGTGCTGGCCGTTGGCGCGGATTTCCACCTTGGACAAAGCCTGAAACCCTTCGGCCCGATACACCGCGCAATCGCGGTGCAAATAGGCGACATTTTCACGGTAGGTGTCAATGGCTACCCGGCGCAGCGCGATTTTCGAACTGGCCACATCCACGGATGGTGCCACGTCAGGTGTCGTGGGTTGAACAGCGGCAGATTGCATGACCGAAGCCTACACCGATTTCGGGAGCGTTTGCCTTGACAAAACGTGAACTTTGCTCTGAGAGCCAACAAAAAAGGCTTCCTGAGAAGCCTTGATTTGTGTGAAACCCCGACAGGGGCAAGCGCTTACACGCGCTTGCGGTATTCACCGGTGCGGGTGTCGATTTCGACCTTGTCGCCTTGTGCCACGAAAATCGGCACGCCAATTTCAAAACCTGTGGCAATTTTGGCGGGCTTCAATACCTTGCCCGAGGTGTCGCCCTTGACGGCGGGCTCGGTCCAGGTGATTTCACGCACCACGCTGGTGGGCAATTCGACCGAGATGGCCTTGCCGTCGTAAAACACCACTTCGACCGGCATGCCGTCTTCGAGGTAATTGAGCGAGTCGCCCATGTTTTCGGCTTCGACTTCGTACTGGTTGTATTCCTCGTCCATGCAGACGTACATGGGGTCGGCAAAGTAAGAGTACGTGCAGTCTTTTTTGTCCAGGATGACCTGGTCGAGCTTGTCGTCGGCCTTGTAGACAATTTCAGTATTGAAGTTGGCAATCAGGCTTTTGAGCTTCATGCGCACGGTGGCCGAATTGCGGCCACCGCGGCTGTATTCGGTTTTCAGGACGACCATCGGGTCTTTGCCGTTCATGATGACATTGCCGGCGCGTATTTCTTGAGCGATTTTCATAAAAAGAGGCGTAACGAAAGATTGAAAGTAGGCCGCGCTCCTGGCGGCGAGGGCGGTCAAGGCATCGGTTAACGTATGCTCTCGCCGCAAAGCCGCTTATTTTAATGGATTTTTGCAATAAATCCGAGCAGCTGGGTCGTCAAATCCCCTTGTGCCACCAGGCGTGCTTTGGCCTGGGTGGCGCAATCCTGCCAGTCTAGCGGTGCAAATGAAGCCTGCCTGGGCGTTAGTGCGGGTGGATTCAGGCCGTTCCATCGATCGTGAAATTCGCGCAACGAGGCGGGTGCCTGCAGCCAGTCCAGAAAAGCCTTGAGCTTGTGTGCATGGGCGCCATCGTGTTGCGGGTAAATCTGCCACACCAAGGGTTTGCCAGCCCAAAGGGCGCGCACCAGGGAATCTTCTCCTCGTACAAAGTTGACGTCGCTGGCCCACAGCAAATGGTCAAAGTCCAGCTGGCTGAGTGGCGGCAGATAAGTCAATGAGAGCGTTTCATCTTTGTTCCACAATGGGTCAATGCTTTTTTGATGTGATATCTCGGCAGCAACAGCCACACTGGCGCGACCATGCGTGACCAGCATTCGGGTCGGCTCGGCGCTGCTGGCCAGCTTGTCCAGCAAATCACCGAGTCCGGCTGGCTCATAGCAAAACAGGGACACCAGACGCTCGCCTTGCCAGGTCACGCCTAGCCGTGCCAGCCAGGCTTGGCGGTCGAACTGGGTCTGACGCGCAATAAGGTCAGGCTCGCGCAACAGGCCGCCGGTGTTGCTGGTGAAACCGGGGTAATAAAAATACTTGATCAGGCCGCGCCCGGGACCGCTCATGACGGGCGAAGGCAAGCCGTGGCAACGCGCCGCATAATTCTCGGCGCTCAGGTATTCCAGATTGATCCAGGCGCATTGCTGTTGATGTTGTGCCAAATTCCTGGCGTATGCAGCTATGTAGTCAGCGTCGATGTCGCAACCAAAAGCCTCTATCAACACGTCACCCGGGGTGATGCCGGTCATGTCGATGGGCGCGGTCCAGGCGCAAACTTCAACCTCCGGCGCACCTTGCGGCGCCATCCAGGCGAGCGCGCTCAGATCATCAGCCCAGAGCCGCACCGTCTGGCCGCGTTGGGCCAGATTGCAGGCCAGGCGCCAACACACGCCGAGGTCGCCAAAGTTGTCGATGACCCGGCAAAAAATGTCCCAGCGCAGTTGCAAGGCGGGTGTTTCACAGTTCATGGCCAGATTGTCCACAATACGCACCTATGCCTGAAATCGACACAAGTTCCTCCCCCCCTGTTGCGGCAAATGCGAGTGCGTTGGCGAAATATCCCGAGCAACTGCTCAGTGACGTGGCCAGTCTGCCGGCCTTGCCGGGGGTCTATCGCTACTTCGACGCGCAGGGCAATGTGCTCTACGTCGGCAAGGCCATCAACCTGAAAAAACGGGTGTCGAGCTATTTCCAGAAAAATCATGGCGGCACCCGCATCGGTCACATGGTCAGCAAGATTGCGCGGCTGGAAACCACCGTGGTGCGCTCCGAGGCAGAGGCGCTGCTGCTGGAAAACAACCTGATCAAGGCCCTCAGCCCCAAATACAACATCTTGTTCCGGGACGACAAAAGTTACCCCTACCTCAAGATCACGGCGCTTGGCAAGCATGGCAGCGAGCAATTTCCGCGCGTGGCTTATTACCGTGGCACCGTGGAAAAAAAGCACCAGTATTTTGGCCCTTACCCGAGTGCCTGGGCGGTCAAGGAGGCCATTTTGCTGATGCAAAAAGTGTTCCGGCTGCGCACCTGTGAAGAGTCGGTGTTTGCCAACCGCACGCGTCCCTGTTTGCTGTACCAGATCAAGCGTTGCTCGGGGCCCTGCGTGGGGCATGTTTCGCCTGAGGCCTACGCGCAGGATCTGGCGGATGCTCAACGCTTCCTGCACGGCGACGCGCGCGAGGTGATGGCCGGGCTCGAGGCGCGCATGATGGCGCATGCCGACAAACTGGAGTTCGAGCAGGCGGCAGAACTGCGCAACCAGGTTGCTGCCTTGTCCAATGTGCTGCATCAGCAGTCGGTGGACAACGTGTCGGACCGTGATGTGGACATTTTGGCGGTGAAAGTGCAGGGCGGCCGCGCCTGCGTCAACCTGGCCATGGTGCGTGGCGGCCGGCATCTGGGCGACCGGCCGTATTTCCCGCTGCATGTGGAATCCGCGGCTGAGCTGGATCATGTGGAAGAGGGTGCCGCGCAGGATGGGCCGGTAAAGCATGGCTTGACGGTCTTTGCGAGCGAAATGCGGCAATCCATGCTTCAAGATCTGGACAAGAATCGCGACGTCACGCCCGCGATGACGGCAATTGCGCAAATCCGTTCGCTTGAATCGCAGGTGCTTGAAGCTTTCATCGCCCAGCATTACCTGAACGTGCCCGCACCCCCATCGCTGGTGGTGAGCGTACCTGTGGACAAGGGGCTGTTGCAGGCTTTGTCCGAGCAAACCGGCGGCAAGGTCAGCGCGGTGCACAACCCGCGCGAGCAGCGCCGGGTCTGGCTTGACATGGCGCAAACCAACGCCGGCTTGCAATTGGCCCGGCTTCTTGCCGAAGAAGGTTCGCAGCAAGCGCGCACACGGGCGCTGGTGGAAGCACTCGATGTTGACATTGACGATCTGGAGGCGCTGCGGATCGAGTGCTTTGACATCTCGCACACGGCGGGTGAGTCGACCCAGGCCTCATGCGTGGTGTTTCATCACCACAAGATGCAAAACGCCGAGTACCGCCGTTTCAAGATCAACGACATCACGCCGGGCGACGACTACGCCGCCATGCGACAGGTGCTGCAGCGCCGCTACGGCAAGCTGGCTGAAGTGCTTCTTGAGGCCAAACGCACGGGCGAGACCCCCGCTGGTACAGGGCGCTTGCCAGACCTGGTGCTGATCGATGGCGGCAAGGGCCAGGTGGCCATGGCGCGCGAGGTGTTTCAACAACTCGGCCTGGATTTGTCGCTGATCGTGGGCGTGGAAAAAGGCGAGAGCCGGCGCATCGGCCTCGAAGAACTGGTCTTTGCCGATGGCCGCGACAAGGTTTACCTGGGCAAGGATTCTGCCGCGCTGATGCTGGTGGCGCAGATTCGCGACGAGGCACACCGCTTTGCCATCACCGGCATGCGTGCGGCGCGCGCCAAGGTGCGCATGGATGGTGGCCAGCTTGAAGAAATTCCCGGCATCGGCCCGAAACGGCGTGCGCGCCTGTTGCAGCGTTTTGGCGGCGTGCGCGGTGTGGCGCTGGCCTCTGAGGCCGACATTGCCCAGGTGGAAGGCATCTCGCATGAATTGGCGCACGAAATTTACCGCGCCCTGCATTGACGCCGTGACATTTTGGCAAGCAACGCATGCCACAATTGACGCATGTTCTGGACCATTCCTACCCTGATGACCTGGGCGCGCATTGTGGCGATCCCGTTGATCGTGGGCGTGTTTTACCTGCCGATCGAGCCAGCCACAAAAAATCTGGTCGCGACCGTGATGTTTGTCGTGTTTGCCACCACCGATTGGCTCGACGGTTATCTGGCGCGCAGGCTCAACCAGGTGTCATCTTTCGGCGCCTTCCTGGATCCTGTGGCCGACAAGTTTCTGGTCTGCGCCAGCGTGCTGGTGCTGGTGCATCTGGGTCGTGCCGACGTGTTTGTCGCGCTGATCATCATTGGCCGCGAGATCGCCATCTCCGCGCTGCGCGAATGGATGGCCCAGATAGGCGCCTCCAAGAGCGTCGCCGTGCACATGATTGGCAAGCTCAAGACCACCGCACAGATGGTGGCGATCCCGTTTTTGCTGTTCGACGGCGTATTGTTCGGCCTAGTCGACACCCACGTCTGGGGTGTCTGGTTAATCTGGTTTGCTGCCATCATGACCGTCTGGTCGATGGTCTATTACCTGCAGAAGGCCCTGCCTGAGATCAGGTCGCGGGTCAAGTGAAGGTGCAAATCGAGCGGCCCCTGATCCGGGCCATGCCGGCGGTGTTCGTGCTGATCTGGAGCACCGGTTTCATCGTCGCACGCTACGGCATGCCGCACGCGCCGCCTTTCAAATTCCTCGTCTTGCGCTATGTTTTTTCGATTGCCTGTTTTTTGCTGTGGATCAGCCTGGCGCGGGTCAAGTGGCCTACGAGACGCAGCCAATGGGCACACCTGGCGGTCACCGGAGTGTTCATGCACGCGTTTTATCTGGGCGGCGTGTGGGCCGCAGTCAAGCTGGGCATGGGCTCGGGTCTGTCGGCGTTGATCGTCGGCTTGCAACCGGTATTGACAGCACTGTGGTTGGCCGCCACCGGCAACCGCGTCGTGCCGCGCCAATGGCTCGGGCTGGTGCTGGGCCTGGTTGGGCTGGTGCTTGTAGTGTCGCGCAAGTTTGGCACCGGGGGCGAGGCGACTTGGCTCAATTTGTCGCTGGCCATTGGCGCGTTGCTGAGCATCACCATCGGCACGCTGTACCAGAAGCGCTTTGTCACCGCCTGCGACGTGCGCAGCGCCAACACGGTACAACTGATGGCGGCGTTGCTGGTGACCCTTCCGCTGGCGGCGTTGGAGGCCGAGGCGATCGATTGGCATGTCGAGCTGATCGGTGCCATCGCCTGGTCGGTGCTGGCCTTGACGCTGGGCGGCAGTTCCTTGCTGTACCTGCTGATCCAGAAAGGCGCTGCAGCTTCGGTCACCAGCCTGATGTACCTGGTTCCGCCAACGACAGCATTCATGGCCTGGATCCTGTTTGCCGAACCGATCACCCTGATCACGGTGCTGGGAACGCTGCTGACAGCCCTGGGTGTGGCGCTGGTGGTGCGCCAGCCCCGGGTGGCCTGATGGATATTTTTACAAAAGGAGCGTCGCGTGAGCAGTAAAAGAATCGCCGTGATTGCGGGTGATGGCATTGGCAAGGAAGTCATGCCCGAGGGCATCCGGGTTCTGGAAGCGGTGGCCGACACGTTTGGCATCGACTTGCAGCTTGACCACTTCGATTTTTCGAGTTGGGATTACTTCGAGGTGCATGGCCAGATGCTGCCCGACAACTGGAAAGACCAGATCGGTGGCCACGATGCCATCTATTTTGGCGCGGTGGGCTGGCCCGAGAAAATTCCGGATCATGTGTCGCTGTGGGGCTCCTTGTTGCAGTTCCGCCGCGAGTTCGATCAGTATGTGAATCTGCGACCGGCGCGTTTGATGCCTGGCATCACCTGCCCGGTGGTACGGCGTGATGGCAGTGCGCGCCAGCCTGGCGAGATTGACATGGTGATCGTGCGCGAAAACACCGAAGGTGAATATTCCAGCATTGGCGGGCGGATGTTTGCCGGTACCGAGCGCGAGATTGTGCTGCAGGAAACCGTGATGTCGCGCACTGGTGTGGACCGGGTGCTGAAATTTGCCTTTGAGCTGGCGCAGTCGCGCCCCAAAAAACACCTTACCAGCGCTACCAAATCCAATGGCATTGCCATCGCCATGCCGTATTGGGACGAACGGGTGCTTGCCATGTCAAAGCACTACCCGGATGTCAAAGTGGACAAATTTCACATCGACATCCTGACAGCGCACTTTGTCCAGCGGCCCGACTACTTTGACGTGGTGGTGGGCAGCAATCTGTTTGGCGACATCCTGAGCGACCTCGGGCCGGCCTGCACCGGTACCATCGCCATCGCACCCAGCGCCAACCTCAACCCGCAACGCAGGTTTCCGTCGCTGTTCGAGCCGGTTCATGGCTCGGCCCCCGACATTGCCGGCAAAGGAATCGCCAACCCGATTGGTCAGATCTGGAGCGGCGCCATGATGCTCGACTTTTTGGGTTTCAAGGCCGCGCATGACACCGTGCTGAAGGCGATCGAGATGGTTTTGGCACCGGCAAGCGATGCGCCGCTGACGCCGGATCTGGGCGGCAGCGCCAGCACATCCGATTTGGGTCGTGCGATTGCAAGGCAAATTCAGCTTTGAAAAATTTGCCCGGCGCGATCCGGCTTGTTGCGCAAACCCGTCTAGAATGAACTTTTGGTTGAGTGACGAGTGCCCGCGATTCGGTCATTTTCAGCGACGTTGTTTATCTGAAAACAAATGTTCGCCCACCAGAATGATTACAGAGACATTGATTGATATCCAACTCACCTGAGAGGTAAATTGTGAACAAGACTGAACTTATTGATTTCATTTCGCTGGATGCCGATATCCCCAAAGCGGTTGCCGCGCGGGCGGTAGAGTCCACCATTGAAGCCATCAAAGCCACTCTGGGCAAAGGCGATTCTGTGTCCCTGGTTGGCTTTGGCACTTTTGCGGTAGGCAAACGCGCGGCGCGCACCGGTCGCAATCCGCGCACTGGCGCGTCGATTAAAATCAAGGCAGCCAAGGTTCCCAAGTTCCGTCCGGGCAAGGCATTGAAAGATGCCTTGAACTGAAACTGTTATCGGTGGGGTGATTAGCTCAGTTGGTAGAGCGGCGCCTTTACACGGCGTAGGTCGGCGGTTCGAGCCCGTCATTACCCACCACCCGCATCAAGGCGAACTCCGTGTTCGCCTTTTTTGTTGCCACACTGGAGAGTTAGCGCATGTTCGATGTTTTCCGCAAACACACCAAGATCATGATGATGGTGTTGTTCCTGCTGGTCATTCCGTCATTTGTGTTGTTCGGAATCGATGGTTATAACCGCATGAAAGAAACCGACGAAGCCGTGGCGCGCGTCGGCGGCCAGGACATCACCAAGTCGCAGTGGGATGCGGCCCACCGGGTGGAAGCAGACCGCATTCGTTCTTCCATGCCCAATGTCGATGCCAAATTGCTCGATTCACCCGAAGCGCGTTACGCCACTCTGGAGCGGATGGTGCGTGACCTTGTGGTGACGAAGGCTGCCGAACAGGCCAGGTTTTACACCAGTGATGCCCGTCTGGCCAGGTTTTTGCAGGAAGACCCCACGATCGCCTCTTTGCGCAAACCCGACGGCAAGATCGACATGGACCGCTACCGTCAGTTGGCCGCCAATCAGGGCTTTTCACCCGAGGGTTTTGAAAACAATGTCCGCATTGATCTGGCCCGCCAACAGGTTGAAAGCGGCGTGCGTACTTCGAGTTTTATCGTTCCTGCAGTGGCCGATGTGGCCTTGAATGCTTTTTTTGAAAAGCGCGAAGTTCAGGTGGTCAGTTTTATGGCCAAGGACTATGCCGACAAGGTGAATCCTACGGATGCAGAACTGGAAGCCTTCTATAAAAATAATCAGGCGCTGTTCCAGGCACCCGAGCAAGCCAAGGTTGAGTACGTGGTGCTGGATCTTGATGCGGTCAAGAAAGGCATGCAGATTCCAGAGGCTGATCTAAAAGCATATTACGAACAGAATGCCGTGCGTCTGAGCGGTGTGGAAGAGCGCCGTGCCAGCCATATTCTGATCAACTCGCCCAAGAATGCTCCCGTCGAAGAGCGGCAAAAAGCCAGGCTCAAGGCCGAGGAGCTGCTGAAGACCGTGCGCGTCAATCCTGCTGCTTTTGCTGAAATAGCCAAAAAGAATTCGCAGGATCAGGGGTCTGCCGCCAAAGGGGGCGATCTTGGCTATTTTGCGCGCGGGGCCATGGTCAAGCCATTTGAAGACGCCGTGTTTGCCATGCAAAAAGAGGCGATCAGCGATCTGGTTGAGTCCGATTTCGGCTTCCACATCATTCAGCTCACAGACATCAAGTTGCCAAAGCAGAGTTCTTTTGAAGAGCTTCGCGCCAGCATCGAGTCTGACCTGATCAACCAGCAGGCACAGCGCAAATTCGCGGAAGTTGCAGAGGTTTTCACCAACACGGTTTACGAGCAGTCTGACAGCCTGAAGCCAGTTGCCGACAAGCTCAGGCTTGAGATCAAAACCGCGGACAAACTCACGCGTCAGCCGCAACCGGGCGTCACCGGTGTCCTTGCCAACCAGAAATTCCTGGACGCACTGTTTTCACCCGACTCGATTGGCAACAAGCGCAACACCGAGGCGATTGAAACAGGCGCCAGTCTGATGGTGGCGGGTCGCATCGTGGTGCACCAACCGGCTCGAACGCTGGCACTGGCAGAAGTTCAGCCCCAGGTTCGGGCCCAGGTGATTGCCAGCCGTGCCAATGAGATGTCGCAAAAAGAAGGCACTGAAAAACTGGCGCTCTGGCAGAAGGGTGAAGCGCCAGCCAGTCTGCCTGAATCGCTGGTGGTGTCACGCGATCAGCCGCTCAACCTGCCGGAACCTGTCTTGACAGCCGCATTGCGTGTGGATCCGGCCAAGTTGCCGGCCTGGGTGGGAGTTCAGCTGGGCGCCCAGGGCTATGCGGCGGTTCGCGTCAATCGCGTGGTTGCGCGTGATGAAGCGGCGCAAGCTGTGGTGCGCCAAACCCGGGGGCAATACGCACAGTGGTGGACAGGCGCAGAGTCGCAAGCCTATTACGCGCTGCTCCAAGAGAAGCTGAAAGCCCAAATCCTGGTGCCAACCCCGGAGAAAAAACTCTAACGAGCTGAGGGACAAACCGGCCTAAAGCCCCGAAATCATGGGGGTCCGAATAAAGCTTCATCGGTTATAATTTGCGCATGGTGGCTGTAGCTCAGTTGGTAGAGTCCAGGATTGTGATTCCTGTTGTCGTGGGTTCGAGCCCCATCAGCCACCCCAGTATTCAAAACCCATATAGATCAAGCACTTAGACACCATGTGGGTGCATGATGTGGGTGCATAGTCAAGAGCCTCTAGGAGCAATTCTTAGGGGCTTTTTTGTTTGTTACTGTTACCATCTTTATGCGCTAATGTGTATTGCCTTACATGTTGTTCAATGCTTCATGGCCTAAATTCATGACTTTCAACAAAGACTGGCTTCCGACTGACCGTAAAGAAATGGCGCAGATGTCTTATGACAATGCGATACGTGAGCACGCAGAGCTATGGGATGCTTGGAAAGTGTTGGAAGCGAAAGCACAGACCACACTGGCAATTTCTGGGGTTCTAGAAGCAGCGGCATTTGCATATGTCACTACATCTACCAAGCCAGCAATATGGTCTTGGCAAGGGAGTGTCTTTATCATTCTTATTACGCTCTTGTGCTGTTCAATTGTGTTGTCCGTGCGTTGCATTCGAGTCGCTTCGGTAGGTTCGCCTCATCGGGGTGAGGAGGGACACGAAGAAGTTATGTTCCTCATTGACGGAAATGATTCAATGACTGCGTTTTCAACGCTTCATGAAAATTTGATACGTGACACGGCGAAGCGGTGGAGCCGGAACAATGATGCATTGGGGAAGGCCTTAGGTAAGAAGGCAAAGTACCTTCTGCTTAGCCAAAATGCGCTCATAGCGGCTGCAATTTTCGCTGCACTTTTTATTGTCATGTTTGTATATTCTCTAAATTAAGGTTTCACAATGGCTTGTCTTACGTGCGGGCGAACAACTATTATGGGCAGCAACTATTGCGAAGTACATCAAGATACTCCTGGTAAGTCCCGTCCTGGTTTTACCTTAGGGTTCAACTTGACAAGACAAAAGAGCGTCGGAGTTAAGGCGGCTCCTGCTAAGAAGGCAGCCAAGAAGGTCGTGTCGAAGAAGCCTGCAACCAAAAAGACCGAAGCCAAAAAGCCTTCAGCCAAAAAACCTGCTCAATAGGTCCAGTCTTCCCCCTCTATCCCATCCAGCCCCCTGACGATGACCACCAG
>JBBINL010000048.1:0-15873 GCA_037443905.1 Burkholderiales bacterium
TATTGGTCGCACCGGCCGTGCCGGACGCGACGGTCTGGCCGTGACCTTTGCCGAGCTGCGCGACCGGCGCAAGATTTTTGACATCGAGGCCTACACCCGCCAGCCGATCAAGACCGAGGTCATTCCCGGCCTGGAGCCACAGCAGCGCGCTCCGCAGGCGCCGCGGGGCGGCTTTGGTGGCCGCGATCATCGAGGCGGCGATTTCAACTCTCGTGACCGCAAGTTTGGTGGCGGCGGCCGCAGCACTGCCTTTGACGCGCCGCGTGGTCACTTTGGCGCGCCTCGCGGCGGTTTTGCCGATCGTCATGCCAGCGGCCCGCGCATGGTGGGAGCCGGCAACTACCAGAGCAATGGCAGCGGTGGTTTTGCCCCGCGTGAAGGTTTCAGCTACGCGCGCAAAGACGGCTTCAACGACCGTTTTGCCGGCGACCGCAACACCGTTGCTGCACCTCGCGGTGATTTTGCTGCGCGCAAGCCCGCTTTTGGCAAGTCAGCCTTTGCCAAACCCGCTGGCGGCAGCAAGGTGTTCGTGCCGCGCGACGCGCAAAAACGCTTTGCAAAAACTGACCGCTGATTGAATCCGTAGTTCCAGCCAGCCCGTTGCTTGCCAAGTCAGCGGGCTTTTCATGGCCTGCCAGCAGCTCAGCGCCGGACCAAGGCTGACCAGACTTTGCTCAGGCCATTCGTAACGCCATCGTCTGCAGGTTCGCCAGCACGATGGCAGCCACCTGCAACACCAACAACAGCACCAGGGGTGACAGATCGATGCCCCCCACCAGGGGCACGACACGTCGAATGGGTTGCAGCAACGGCTCCACCAGCCGCGCCATCACTGCCGCGATGGGCGATGGTGCAGACACCCATGACAGCACGGCGTGAACGATCACAGCGACCGTCATGCCCGAAATGAACATGCCCAGCAAACCGAAAAACGCCAGCACAGGAATCGCAAAAAGCCCGCCACCGGCCCCGGCCAGCAGCCAAAGCAGAGCAAATTTGGCAAGTTGCAACAGGAATGCAGCCGCCAGACTGGCGGTATCGAACGCCCCGGACGCCGGCATCACGCGCCGTAGCGGCAACACCAGCCAGTCGGTCAGGGCAAAGACAAACCGGCCCATCGGGTTACCAGAACGCACGTGCATCGGCACCCGCAAAAACTGCATGTAGAGCCGCAGCAAGCAGGCACCACTGACAACGCCAACGAGCACATCGAGCAATAAGGAAACAATCTGATAGAGCATGACACCAGGACGATGTTGAGAAGCAGCACACATCATAGCGGCGGGTGTACAAGCTCTTAAAATCCCCTGTTTTGCCAAACCCTGCTTGCCTTGCTGCCCAACCTTTGGCCGCTTTTATGGATTGCCCCACATGTCTGACCACACCTCCGCCGCCACGCCCAGCCCGATCCTCCAGGATGAAAACCAGCTGATCCTTGAGCGGCGCGAAAAACTCAAGGCGCTGCGCCAGGCGCAGGCCGATGGCAAGGGTCCTGCCTTTCCGAACGATTTCAAGCCGACCGACCATGCCGCCGACCTGTTTGCCGCCCATGCCGGGCAAACCCCTGAAGGCCTCACCGAGCAGGCTGCCAGCGCCAAAGTGGCGGGCCGCATGATGCTCAAGCGTGTCATGGGCAAGGCCAGCTTTGCCACGCTGCAGGACAGCACCGGGCGCATCCAGGTTTACATCAAGCGCGACGACGTGGGTGAAGAGGTTTACAACGCCTTCAAACACTGGGACCTCGGCGACATCGTGGCTGCCGAAGGCCTGGTGTTCAAAACCAGGACGGGTGAGCTCTCGATTCACGCCAGCCGCATCCGCCTGCTGACCAAAAGCCTGCGCCCGATGCCCGACAAGTTCCACGGCATGGCGGATCAGGAAATCAAATACCGCCAGCGTTACGTCGATCTGATGGTCGATGAAGAAACCAAAAAACGCTTCATCGCGCGCAGCAAGGCCATCAGCGCGGTGCGCGAGTTCATGGTCGCGCACGACTTCATCGAGGTAGAAACGCCGATGCTGCACCCGATTCCCGGCGGCGCAAATGCCAGGCCTTTCACCACGCACCATAACGCGCTGGACCAGCAGATGTTCTTGCGCATTGCCCCCGAGTTATACCTGAAGCGGCTGATCGTGGGCGGCTTCGACCGCGTGTTCGAGATCAACCGCAGCTTCCGCAACGAAGGCATCAGTGTGCGGCACAACCCGGAATTCACCATGATGGAGTTCTACGCCGCCTACTGGGACTACCAGGATCTGATGACGTTCACCGAAGCACTGGTGCGCGATGCCGCCCAAAAAGCCCTTGGCTCGCTGCATTTGAGCTATGCCGACAAACCTGTCGACCTCGCAGCGCCCTTCGAGCGCCTGACCATCCATGAAGCCATTTGCAAACACACCGAAGGTGGCCAGCTGCTGGACGACGGTTCTGGCTTGAAGGTGGACAGTGCCGACTGGCTGCGCTCGGTGCTGCCCAAACTTGGCATCACCGAGGCCAAATACCACCTTGCCAGCCGGAGTCTGCCGAGTTTGCAAGTACTTTACTTTGAAGAAACCGTCGAGGAACAACTCTGGCAGCCCACCTTCATCATGGAGCACCCGACCGAAATCAGTCCGCTGGCGCGCGCCAACGACGCCCGGCCCGAGGTGACCGAGCGCTTCGAGCTCTACATCACCGGGCGCGAATTCGGCAATGGTTTCAGTGAATTGAACGATGCCGAAGAACAGGCCGCCCGCTTCCAGGCCCAGGTCACCGCCAAGGACAGCGGCGACGACGAAGCCATGTATTACGACCACGACTTCATCCGCGCCCTGGAATACGGCATGCCCCCCACCGGTGGTTGCGGCGTCGGCCTGGACCGTCTGATGATGCTGCTCACCGACAGCAGCAGCATCCGCGACGTGATCCTGTTTCCCGCGCTGCGCCGCGAAGCATCAGAAAAACAAACATGACAACAAGCCCCTGGCCTTATCCGCGCTGGCTTGCCCACCGGGGCGCTGGCCAACTGGCACCTGAAAACACCCTGGCGGCTTTTCGGCTGGGTGCCAGTCATGGCTACCGCATGTTTGAGTGCGACGTCAAGCTCAGCAGCGACGGCGTGCCTTTCCTGTTGCACGATGACACCCTGACTCGCACCACCAATGCGCTTGACAAGCTGGGCACAGGCGACGGCGCCGTGGCGGGCGACCATGCCTGGGGTTCACTGGCGCAGCTCGACGCCGGTAGCTGGCATTCACGCACCTTTGCCGCTGAGCCATTGCCCACGTTCGAGGCCATTGCGCGCTATTGCCTGCGCAACGGCTATTTTTTGAACGTCGAAATCAAACCCACACCTGGCCAGGAACAACGCACTGGTGATGTGGTGGCCAGGCATGCTGAGCGCCTGTGGCACAACGCCGGCGTGCCGCCGCTGCTGAGCTCGTTTGACGTGCCGGCGCTGCAAGCAGCCATGCAGGCGCAGCCAGAGCTGCCACGCGGCCTGTTACTCGATACGCTTTGGTCCGGCTGGCTGGAAACAGCCCTGCAACTGGGCTGTGTGGCCGTCATTTGCGAGCACGCCCTGTGGGATGCCTGCATCATGACACAAGCCAGAAACGCCGGTTTCAGGACCCTGAGCTACACCGTCAACGATGCAGACACCGCCCGTCGCCTGCTGGACTTGGGTCTGGATGGCATCATCACCGACCGGGTCGACCTGTTTACCCCCGCCAGCCCCTGAGCATGAGCCACTGGCCCGTGGCTGCGGTCAGCACCAAGACCAGATATGTCATCATCTTGCCGTCCTGGCCAAACAACGCCAAGCCAAGCAACAAAACCACCGATCCCGCCACAAAAATACAGGCTGATTGCTTGTGCATTGGCCAGCGGGATGATTTTGTTTTGAGCAGGAACCTGGCCAGCCAGGGCAATAGCAATGCCAGCCAGAAAGCAGGCGCTGCAAAGTTGCTGACATGGTTCAGCAATGCCAGCGGCCCCATCAGCGGATCCCGGCAGAAAAGAAAAAATGATGCAAGTCAAAGCTCATGGCGACTGATTTTATAATTGGGTCATGGCAGTCTGGGCATTAGGCATCAACCATACGACCGCGCCGCTTGACTTGCGCGGTCGTTTTGCGTTCGCCATCGATCAGGTCGAGCCCACTTTGAGGGGTTTGCGCGAAGCGCTGCCAAACCGGCCCGAAGCCGCCTTGATTTCCACTTGCAATCGCACCGAAATTTATGGTGCTGGTGAGCAACCACAGCTGGAGCACACCATGGACTGGCTGGCCCAGACCGGTGGCGTCGCCCCGGCTTTGCTGCGCTCCCACTCCTACACCCTCCAAGACAGCCAGGTGGCACGCCACGCGTTCCGGGTGACCAGCGGCCTTGACTCCATGGTTCTGGGCGAAACCCAGATTCTGGGCCAGATCAAAAACGCAGTGCGAGCCGCCGAGGCCGCCGGTGCCTTGGGCAACACATTGAGTCAATTGTTCCAGCGCTCGTTTGCGGTCGCCAAGGAAGTACGCAGCTCGACCGAAATCGGCGCACATTCCATCAGCATGGCCGCCGCCGCTGTGCGCCTGGCCGGGCAACTATTTGAAGACCTGGGCGAGGTCCGAATCCTGTTTGTCGGTGCCGGCGAGATGATCGAATTGTGCGCGACCCACTTTGCCGCCAGAACACCCAAGTCCATGGTGATCGCCAACCGGACCCTGGAACGAGGCGAAAAGCTGGCCAGCCGCTTTGGCGGCCAGGTGATGCATCTGGCCGAGTTGCCTGCTCGTCTGCACGAGTTTGACGCCGTCATCAGCTGCACCGCCAGCACGCTGCCCATCATTGGCCTGGGCACGGTGGAGCGGGCCTTGAAAAGGCGCAAACGCCGCCCCATGTTCATGGTCGATCTGGCAGTGCCTCGCGACATCGAGCAGGAAGTCAAGGCACTGGAAGACATCTACCTGTATACCGTCGATGACCTGTCCAGCGTGGTGCAAACTGCGCAGGCCAGCCGCCAGGCAGCCGTGGCGCAAGCCGAGGCCATCGTCGATGCAGGTGTGCTGAGTTTCATGCAATGGATCGACCAACGCGGCTCGGTGCCCCTGATCCAGCAACTCAACGCCCAGGCCGATGAATGGCGCGCCAATGAGATCGCCCGCGCCCGCAAGTTGCTCGCCAAGGGTGCTGATGTGGACGCCGTACTCGAGGCGCTTTCCAAGGGATTGACCCAAAAAATGCTGCACGGCGCCATGGCAGAGTTGCGCGCAGGCGATGCGCAGGCGCGCGAACAAGCCAGCACCGCCATACAGCACTTCTTTTTGCGCAAAGAGCGTTAGCTCGTCTTGCATCCCCGGATCAATTCCGGGGTATTCCGGATGGCCATGAATCCGGGGACAAGCCCGGGATGACAACCTGGAACTGGCCCAGTCAACTGATCAACACCCCATGAAACCCTTTCTTCGCCAACAACTTGCACGCTATGCCGACCGCCTGGGAGAGCTGGAGTTTTTGCTGTCGCGCCCCGACATCATGACCGACATGGCGCAGTTTCTGCTGCTGTCGCGCGAGCACACCGAAGTGGCCGCAGTGGCGGGACGCTGGCAACGCTACCAGCAGCGCGAGTCTGATCTGGCCAGCGCCCAGGAACTGCTGGCGAATTCCGCAGACGATATCGACATGGCGCAAATGGCGCAGGAAGAGATCGATGCCGCCAACCGTGAGTTACAGCAACTGGCGGCCGAACTGCAGCGCATGCTGCTGCCCAAAGACCCCGATGATGCGCGCAACGCCTTTGTCGAAATTCGCGCTGGCACTGGCGGTGACGAATCGGCGCTATTCGCCGCCGATTTATTGCGCATGTACCTGCGTTTTTGCGATCGGCGCGGTTGGCGGGCCGAGATTTTGAGTGAGTCCATGAACGAACTCGGCGGCTACAAGGAAGTGGTGCTCAAAATTGAAGGCGAGCAGGTTTATGGCGCGCTCAAGTTCGAGTCCGGCGGCCACCGCGTGCAGCGCGTGCCGGTCACTGAAACGCAGGGCCGTATTCATACCAGTGCCTGTACCGTGGCGGTGCTGGCCGAACCGGACGAAGCCGAGGCGATCAAGATCAACCCGGCGGACTTGCGCATCGACACCTACCGGGCCAGCGGTGCCGGCGGCCAGCACATCAACAAAACTGATTCGGCGGTGCGCATCACCCACCTGCCCACCGGCATCGTGGCCGAATGCCAGGACGGGCGCAGCCAGCACAGCAACAAGGCGCAGGCACTCAAGGTACTGACCGCCCGTATCCATGAAAAAGACCGCAGCGAGCGCGCCGCCAAGGACGCCGCCGAGCGCAAAAGTCTGGTCGGAAGCGGCGACCGCAGCGACCGCATCCGCACCTACAACTTTCCGCAAGGTCGCCTCACCGACCACCGCATCAATCTGACGCTGTACAAGCTGCTGAGCATCATGGAAGGCGACCTGGACGACGTGATCAGCGCACTGCAGACCCACGAAGCGGCTGAACAACTGGCCGCGCTGGAGCTCAATGCCTGAAGCATCCGAGCCCGACTTGCAGCGTTCTTCAACTCTTTGTCTGCCGTTGTACTTCATCCCGATATGACTTCTTGCGCCGCCACGCCAAGCCTGGCACAAACGCTCAGTGCCCTGCAAGCCAGGGGGCTGGACCGGCTGGATGCCCAGATGCTGATATTGCATGTGCTGGGCCAGCCTGCCACGCAGCGCGGCTGGCTGCTGGCGCACGACAGCGATCCGCTGCCACCCCAGTGCGCCACCACTTTGGAACACCTGGTGCAACGCCGCCTAGTTGGCGAGCCGCTGGCCTACCTGACCGGTCAGAAGGAATTTTTTGGCCTTGGCTTGCAGGTCGATGCCCGCGTACTGGTGCCGCGCCCCGACACCGAAACCCTGGTCAACTGGGCGCTGGAACTGCTGCACGGCCCCCAAAGCGTGCTGGATTTGGGCACGGGCAGCGGTGCCATAGCGCTTGCGCTCAAGGCCAGCCAGCCTGCTCTGCATGTCCATGCGAGCGATTCCAGCGCAGCAGCCCTGGCCGTGGCCCAGGTCAACGCCCAACGGCTCAAGCTTGACGTGCGCTTCCATCAGGGGGACTGGTTGGCGGCCTTGCCAGTGTCTGAAACCCCGTTTGACTGCATCGTCTCCAATCCACCCTACATCGCCGAGCATGACCCGCATCTGGCAGCGCTGCAATCTGAGCCCTCGCAGGCTCTCACCAGCGGCGCGGATGGCCTGCACGACATTCGACTTATCATTGCCCAGGCGCCCGGACACCTGGTTGCTGGCGGCTGGCTGCTGCTGGAACACGGCTACGAACAGGCACAAGACGTGCGCAAACTGCTGTCCCAGGCAGGTTTCACCCAAGTACAGTCACGCTGGGACCTCTCGGGCATCGAACGCTGCAGCGGCGGACAACTCAACCCGACACCACGCCCATGACGACCTCCAACCACACTGAAGACCGCCTGACCCAGCTCGAAGTCAAGGCCAGCTTTGCCGAAGACCTGCTGGACAAGCTCGACCAGATCATCACGCGCCAGCAAGACCAGATCGACCGTCTGGAACGCGAGATGCAATGGCTGCGCCAGCAAGCTCCGGCAGAAGACAGCGCCGCGCCGCGCAACCTGCGTGACGAGTTGCCGCCCCACTATTAGCAGCCCCAGGCCTGGCAGGGTTTCAATGCCAGGCCTGCTCAAAGGTGAAATAATCCAGCCTGTTTTTTGAAAGGAATTTTGAGCATGAGCAACACACAACAACGCATTGACGACCTGGTTAAACACAACGACATTTTGCTGTTCATGAAAGGCACGGCCAGTTTTCCCCAGTGCGGCTTCTCCGGCCGTGCGGTGCAAATCCTGAAAGCCTGCGGCGTCGATCCGAAAGCCATCAAAACTGTCAACGTGCTGGAAGACGACGAAATTCGTGCCGGCATCAAGGATTACAGCAACTGGCCAACCATTCCCCAGCTCTTTTTGAAGGGGGAATTCATCGGTGGCTCCGACATCATGATGGAAATGTATGAAAACGGCGAATTACAGGCCCTGCTGGGAACATCTGCGGCCTGATGCTTGCGGCTGACCACGCCAATCGGCATCGTTTCGGCGTTTCAAGCCAGCCACAACTTCTGCGCTTTCAACACGGCTTGCGGGTAAGGTGACTGGCCGCGCGAGCCGTTGTAACGCCCCAGCGCCATGAACCAATCACCACCTTCGCGGTTCAGGTAGTGACGCAAAATCACGCAGCCAAAACGCAGATTGGTCTGCATGTGAAACAATTTGCCGGCATCGACGTCGGCAAGCACCCGCGTCCAAAACGGCATCACCTGCATGTAACCACGCGCGCCCGCGCTGCTCACAGCGAACTTGCGAAAGTTGCTCTCCACCTGTATCAGCCCCAGCACTAGCGATTCATCCAGTCCGGCGCGCCTGGCTTCATACCAGACCGTTTGCAGGAATTCCTTGCGCGTATTCCAGTCTGACATTTTCCTGGCCAGGCGCTCACTCATGGCCCCCAGCCAGCGCAAATAGCGCAGACGCGACCCGGTGTCCGTAAACTCTGGCACGGGTGGCGCCTGGTTGGCAATGGCGGAACTCAGGGCCGTGCGGACCGAATCAGCCAGCGGTTCCTCAATCTGTGCCCCGGCCCAGGATGGCGTTTGAAACAGCACTGCGCCACTGCCCAAGAGCCATGGCGGCAGCGCTGCAGCATGACGAACAAGCGTGCGCCGGGTCAGCTTCATTCATAGGTCCTTTCACAGCGGACTGATTGCAATGCTCAGGCCTTGAGCCGGGTCAGCAACTGGCACACGATGTCTGTCACAGGCACAGCGCTGGCACTGGCCTGGCGGCGGTGCTGGTATTCCACGTTGCCCTCTTTCAACGCACGCTCACCTATATTGACGCGATGCGGCACGCCAATCAGTTCCCAGTCGGCAAACATGGCGCCCGGGCGCTCGCCCCGGTCGTCCAGCATCACATCGACACCGGCGGCCAGCAGTTCAGCGTAGAGCCGCTCCGAGGTTTCTTTGACTTCTGGCGAGCGCTCGGCATTGATCGGGCACAGCACCACGGTGAACGGGGCCAGCGCGTCGGGCCAGATAATGCCACGTTCGTCGTGATTCTGTTCTATGGCGGCTGCGGGAAGGCGCGTGATGCCAATGCCGTAGCATCCCATTTCCATCAACTGGGGTTTGCCATTCTGATCAAGAAAGGTGGCATTCATGGCCTGGCTGTATTTGGTTCCCAAATAAAACACATGGCCTACTTCGATGCCGCGCTCGATCGTCAGCGCACCCCGGCCGTCGGGCGAGGCATCGCCGGCCACCACGTTGCGCAAATCGGCCACCAGCGCCGGTTCCGGCAGGTCACGACCCCAGTTGACCCCGGTGATGTGAAAGTCGGGTTCATTGGCACCGCAGACCCAGTCGCTCATCAACGCCACTTCACGGTCCACCACGATGTGCACCGGTTTTTTCAGACCGATCGGGCCCAGATAGCCAGGCAAACAGCCAAAGTGTTCTTCGATCTCATCAAGGGTGGCGAAGCGAAAAGCCTGCAATCCGGGTATTTTGCAGACCTTGACCTCGTTCATGTCGTGGTCGCCACGAAGCAACAACAACCAAACCTGGGTTTGAAGCACTGCACCCAGTTCGTTCAGCGTGTCGGTGGCCAGCACCAGGGATTTGACGGTGTTTTTCAGCGGCAGGCCGAGCAGTTCGGCTACCGCGGCACAGGTGCTTTTGCCCGGCGTGGCCGTTTTGGTCATGGCTTGCGTGGCGGCTGGCCGCGGCCCTTTTGGCGCCAGGGCTTCGGCCTTTTCCATATTGGCGGCGTAATCACTGTCCGGGCAATACACAATGGCATCTTCGCCGGTGGCGGCAATCACCTGGAATTCTTCGCTCAAGTCACCGCCAATGGCACCACTGTCGGCGGCGACAGCACGGTAAGTCAGGCCAAAGCGGTCAAAAATACGACGGTAAGCAGCGGCCATGACCTGATAACTGGCTTTGGCACTGGCCTGGTCGCGGTCGAAGCTGTAGGCGTCCTTCATGATGAATTCCCGCCCGCGCATCAGACCGAAGCGCGGCCGTCGCTCATCGCGAAACTTAGTCTGGATCTGGTAAAAATTCTTGGGCAACTGCTTGTAGCTGCGGATTTCCTGGCGCGCTATGTCGGTCACCACCTCTTCACTGGTGGGCTGGATCACAAAGTCGTGCGCATGGCGGTCCTTGATGCGCAACAACTCGGGCCCCATTTTCTCGAAGCGACCGGTTTCCTGCCAGAGTTCGGCCGGTTGCACCACCGGCATGACCAGTTCGACAGCCCCTGCGCGGTTCATTTCCTCACGCACGATGGCTTCCACTTTTTTGACCACACGCAAGCCCATCGGCATCAGGGTATAGATGCCGGCACCGAGCTTTCTGATCATGCCGGCGCGCATCATCAGCTTGTGGCTGACGATTTCGGCATCCGCCGGCGCTTCTTTGTGGGTGGAAATGAAAAATTGAGAGGCTCGCATAGGGATTTCCAGCAATATGTAAGGGTTATGTCTCTTGCCGCACGGCCCGGGCTGTGCATAATCAAGCCAATTTAAAAATTGGGGTTTGATTATGCTTGACCGGGACGGCTTTAGGCCCAACGTCGGCATCGTCCTGCTCAACCAGAAAAATCAGGTGTTTTGGGGCAAGCGTATCCGGACGCACTCCTGGCAGTTTCCGCAGGGTGGCATTGACCGGGGTGAGACCCCCGAGCAGGCCATGATCCGGGAACTGCATGAAGAAGTCGGGCTGTTGCGCGAACATATTCGCATCGTGGCCCGCACCCGAGACTGGTTGCGCTATGAGGTGCCAGACCGTTTTATTCGCCGCGATGCGCGCGGTTTCTACAAAGGCCAGAAACAAATCTGGTTCTTGCTGCAACTGATTGGCCACGACTGGGATTTGAACCTGCGTGCCACCAACCACCCCGAGTTTGACGCCTGGCGCTGGAACGACTATTGGGTGCCGCTGGATGCCGTGGTGGAATTCAAACGCGAGGTCTATGTGTCGGCACTCACCGAGTTGTCGCGCTTTCTGCCGGGCAATGACTACCGCAACCGTTTTTTACGCAAAGGCGCCCGCCCGGCGGGAATGAAGCCGCCAGGCACCAGCAGGCATGATGCCAGGTTCGACTTGCCACCGGATGCCACCCTTGAATCCGATCAGCCATCGGGACCGCAGCATGCGTGAGGCACCGGACTCTCGGCAAAACCATTCATGGTGCAGAAGCTGCCTGTTCATGGGGCTGGTCTGCTGCTTTGTCGGTGCACAGGCACAAGCTTTGGCGGACAACCCCGACTGGAAGGAATCAGACGTTCCCGCGCCACCCGGGTTTGACCCCAACCGGCGGGTCGCCATCGACATGCCGGTTTATGTGAGCATGCAATTTGGCGTTGATCCCGACAGCCTGACCATCACACCGGACGGCATTGTGCGCTACGTCATGGTGGCAGTGAGCCCCAGCGGCAGCGTGAATGCGTTTTATGAAGGCATTCGCTGTGCCACGGGCGAAGTTAAAACTTATGCCCGCGCCAGTGCCGGCGGCGTCTGGACGATAGTGAAGGAGCCCTTATGGCACAGGCTCGATGACAGGCCCTCCAAACACGCGCTGGCACTGGCCCAGCAAGGGGCGTGCGAAGGCAACGCCAGCGCCAACTCGGCGGCCGATCTGCTCAGAATTCTCAAAAGCAATGGTTCCCGTTGAACACAGCCTGCAAAGGCACTATCAGCGTTTGAGCACCAGGTTGTCGCGGTGCACCATTTCAGGCTCGGCCGAGTAACCCAGCAGCCCTTCGAACGCGCTGCTGGGTTTGCGGCAAATCAGCCGCGCCTCGGTGCTGGCGTAGTTGGCCAGACCACGGGCTATTTCATGACCCTGGGGATCGCGGATGGCAATCACGTCACCACGTGAAAAATCACCCTCGACCGTCAGCATGCCAATGGGCAACAAGCTCGACCCGTCACACTGCAAACGCTTGACCGCACCCGTATCCACGGTGACGGCTCCGCGCAGTTGCAAATGGTCTGCTATCCACTGCTTGCGCGCCTGTGTTTTCTGGGTTGGCGCCAACAGCAGCGTGCCAATGGCCTCGCCCTGGCTCAGGCGCAGCAAGGCATCTGGCTCACGACCCCAGGCGATCACGGTCGATGCACCCGAACCCGCCGCCCGCTTGGCCGCCAGAATTTTGGTGATCATGCCGCCGCGCCCCAAACTGGAGCCTGCGCCACCGGCCATGGTCTCCAGCGCAGCATCACCGGCCTGCGCCACATGGACCAACTCGGCCTTGTCATCCTTGCGAGGATCTGCCGTGAACAGGCCCTTCTGGTCGGTCAGGATGATCAGCGCATCCGCTTCCACCAGATTGGCCACCAGGGCACCGAGCGTGTCGTTGTCACCAAACTTGATCTCGTCGTTGACCACGGTGTCGTTTTCGTTGATGACCGGCAGCACACCGAGCTTGAGCAGCGTCAGCAGTGTGGAGCGCGCGTTGAGGTAGCGTTCGCGATCGGCCAGGTCAGCGTGCGTCAACAGCACCTGGGCACTGCCCAGGCCGTTTTCGCGCAACTTGTTTTCGTACATGTGCGCCAGGCCCATCTGCCCCACCGCCGCCGCCGCCTGCAACTCATGAATTTCATGCGGACGCTTGGCCCAGCCCAGGCGCTTCATGCCTTCGGCAATCGCGCCGCTGGAGACCATGATGACCTCGCGTCCCTGGTGCACCAGCACCGCCATTTGCCGGCACCATTCGCCAATGGCGTTCTCATCCAGGCCACGGCCTTCGTTGGTGACCAGGCTGGAACCCACCTTGACAACCACGCGCCGGGCTTCTCGCAATGCGGAATGATCTTGTTCTTGAGCCATTTAACCCTCTGGGAACTGTCAATGGGTATCGGGTTCAGGCGTCTTGGCAAAGCGCGGGTCGATGACCTGCGGCTCAACTTCCAGCTTTTGTTGGGCGCTGATGTGCTTGTACACCGCCTTGATCAGCGACTCGCAGCCCTCACGCGTCAAAGCAGAGATTGCAAACACCGGCCCTTTGAACCTGAAGCGCTTGACAAAGTCTCTCACCAGCGCATCGCGGGCCTCTGCCGGCACCATGTCGAGCTTATTGAGCACCAGCCAGCGCGGCTTTTTGTAAAGCGCCGGATCGTATTTTTTGAGCTCGTTGACGATCGCCCTGGCCTGCGCCACGGTGTCCACGCCATCATCGAACGGCGCCATATCGACAATATGCAGCAGCAAGCGGGTGCGCTGCAAATGGCGCAAAAAGAGATGACCAAGCCCTGCACCTTCGGATGCGCCTTCTATCAGACCCGGCAAATCAGCCACCACAAAACTTTGTTCAGGTCCAACCCGGACCACGCCCAAATTGGGGTGCAGCGTGGTGAACGGGTAGTCAGCAATGCGCGGACGCGCGTTGGAGATGGCCGTGATCAGGGTCGATTTGCCCGCATTGGGCATGCCCAGCAAACCAACGTCGGCAAGCACCTTGAGTTCGAGTTTCAGGCTGCGCTTCTCACCCGGCCAGCCTGGTGTTTTTTGCCGGGGTGCGCGGTTGATGGCACTCTTGTAACGCAGGTTGCCGAAACCGCCATCACCGCCTCTGGCAATGGTGATGACCTCGCCCGGCCTGAGCAACTCAAACAGCACCTCACCTGTTTCAGCATCGCTGATGATGGTGCCCACCGGCATTTTCAGGGTGATGTCATCGCCAGCAGCACCGAACATGTCGGAACCCATGCCGTGCTGACCACGTTGGGCTTCATGTCGACGCGAGAAGCGGTAATCCACCAGGGTGTTGAGATTGGGGTCTGCCACGGCAAACACATGGCCGCCACGGCCACCGTCTCCACCATTGGGGCCGCCGAACTCCTTGTATTTTTCATGCCGAAACGAGACGCAGCCAGCGCCACCATCTCCGGCAGAGACGTCTATGTAGGCTTCGTCAACGAATTTCATGATGAATGACCGGTTTTACAAATAAAAAACCCCGCGCCGTGCGCAGGGTCCCGGGTGAACGCGAGACAGCCCTTAAGTTGCTGGGGTCACGCTCACGGTGTGACGGTTCAGAGCGCCTTTGGTAGCGAACGTCACCTGACCTTCTGTCAACGCAAACAGCGTGTGGTCCTTGCCGATGCCAACATTGGCACCTGGGTGGAACTGGGTGCCACGCTGGCGCACGATGATGGCGCCAGGGGCAACCCACTGACCACCAAACATTTTCACACCGAGCATTTTGGGCTTGGAATCGCGCCCATTTCGCGTCGAGCCGCCGCCTTTTTTATGTGCCATGACTCGTGCTCCTTATGCTGAGATTGCACCAACCAGCAGTTCAGTGAACTGTTGACGATGACCTTGTCGTTTCTGATAGTGTTTACGACGGCGCATTTTGAAAATGCTGACCTTGTCGTGCTTGCCGTGTGCCAGCACCGTGGCACTGACCGTTGCGCCGGACACCAAGGGTGTGCCCACCTTGAGCTCTGCGCCGCTACCGACTGCCAGAACCTGGTCGATCACAATCTCTTGGCCTACATCCGCAGCAATCTGTTCTACTTTAATTTTTTCGCCAGTAGCAACCCGATATTGCTTGCCACCGGTTTTTATGACCGCGTACATATTGACCTCTTCAAAGATTAACCCTGCAAACGAATTTTCGCAGAGCCCATAATTATCACACAAGTTTCAAAATATCCAGAGTCAACGCAAAATCAAGGCCAGGACAAGGCAAAATTAGCAAACAGGCTTTCTATAATGCGCGCAACCAACCGAGCCACTGTCTTGCACGCCACCCAGTCCAACAAAACCAACGCCTTGGCGATCATCGCGCAGGACATGCGCGATGTTGACCAGGTTATTGCACAACGGCTTGACTCCGGTGTGCCGCTGGTTGGACAGGTATCACAATACATCATATCTGCCGGTGGCAAGCGACTGCGTCCGGCGTTGCTATTGCTGATTTGCGGCGCACTCGGTTTCAAGGGTGCACAACGCTTCAACCTGGCTGCCGTGGTGGAATTCATCCATACCGCCACCCTGTTGCATGACGACGTGGTGGATGACTCATCGCTGCGCCGAGGCAACGCCACCGCCAACGAAACCTTTGGCAACCCGGCCAGCGTCCTGGTTGGCGATTTTTTGTATTCCCGTGCTTTTCAGATGATGGTCGATGCCAAAAGCATGCGCATCATGGAAGTACTGGCAGACGCCACCAACATCATTGCCGAAGGCGAAGTAATGCAGTTGATGAACATGCACAATGCCGCGCTCGATGAAACCGGCTACCTGCAGGTGATCCGCTCCAAAACCGCCAAATTGTTCGAAGCCAGCGCCCGGGTGGGCGCTATTCTGGCTGGTGCAGACGCCACCACAGAGGCCGCCTGCGCCGACTACGGACAAGCATTGGGCACTGCCTTCCAGGTCATTGACGACGTGCTCGACTACACCGGAGATGCCGCGGTGATGGGCAAAAACCTGGGTGATGACTTGCGCGAAGGCAAGACCACCCTGCCCTTGATTGCTGCCATGCAACGCGGCAGCGCAAACGAACGCGAACTCATCAAAAGCGCCATTGAAACCGGCAAAATCGAACTGATCGACCAGGTGGTCGCCATCGTGCAAACCACAGGCGCCCTCGATGTGGCGCGTCAGGCGGCAGCAGACGAAGCACGCCGCGCCATGGAAGCCGCCCGACGGCTTCAAGACAATGCACACACCCGCTGTTTGATACAATTGGCGGCTTCGTTGTTGGAGCGTCAATCCTGACACGTCAAGAACAAACGGAACATATCGGAATGTAGCGCAGCCTGGTAGCGCACTTCGTTCGGGACGAAGGGGTCGGAGG